>JAEWHU010000254.1 GCA_023387635.1 Bacillota bacterium | reverse complement strand
TTTAGAAATTCATGTTATTGAAGAGGATTAAGAAAGGGTTAATCAGTGGCTGTTATGAAAAGAAACAAAGATAGAAAGTATAAAAAAGTACGATACCTTTCATATCTAATACTTCTTATAATAATTGTATTTTTATTACTACCTAACAATATTAACATATATCCATTCATCACAGTAGAGGAACTGATTGAATTACCAAAATCCAATGCAACGCCAACACCCACCGCAACATCCCCACCCACTTCTACTTCTATGCCTACCCAATCTGTAACGACTTCTAATGATAATACAAAGCTACCTCTTACAAAAGAAGAACTTTACTTACTTAGTGCAAATACAGTTATTGATATTTCTATTCCCTACGATAACTATATAAATAATACTTTTTATTCTATGAAATTAGACGACGCTGTAATAAAACGTATTTATGGCAAGTCCTATAAGGATAATCCTACTATTACTTATGAAGATCTCCGTTATATTAGAGTTCTTCATTTTGATTTTATGGGTCAAGTTAGAATTGGAGAATTAATCGTTCACAAAGATATCTCTGATGATATTGTTGATATTTTTCATGAACTTTATGAGGCAAAGTATCCCATTGAAAAGATGGTTTTAATAGATGAATATAATGGTGATGACAATTCCTCCATGGCTGATAACAATACCTCTGCTTTTAATTACCGTGAAATAACTGGTTCAAGTACTTTATCTAAGCATTCTATGGGGTTAGCAATTGATATTAATCCACTTTATAACCCTTATGTTAAAGCAAAGGATGACATCATCACTATACTTCCTAAAGAAGGAGAAGATTATATCGACCGAACCATGCCAAATGAATATTATATTTATAAAGATGATGTATGTTATGAAGCCTTTATGAAACGCGGCTTTACTTGGGGAGGATCCTGGAATTCCTTGAAAGATTATCAACATTTTGAAAAGTAGTATCCATTGACTTATATCATTTGAGTTGACTAGAATATAAATAAAGGGATGGACAAAACTTTAATTCGTTTTACCCATCCCTTTTTATATTTAAGCCTTAATACTTTTATTTATTTTTATAATCTCTTTAATAATTCTTCTCTTTCTTTTTCAAATCCTGGTTTTCCAAGAAGAGCAAACATATTCTTTTTATAGCTTTCAACACCTGGTTGATCAAATGGATTTACACCTAACATATATCCACTTACCCCACATGCAAACTCAAAGAAATAGAATAATTCACCAAGAGAAAATTCATTTTGTTCTGGAAGATTTATTACTAGATTAGGAACGCCACCGTCTGTGTGAGCAAGTCTAGTTCCATCCATAGCACTTTTATTAATAAAATCCACACTCTTACCTGCTAAATAATTAAGTCCATCTAAATCAACTTCTTCCTCTTCTAACAATAGTTCATAAGAAGATTTCCTAAGATTAATTACTGTTTCAAACATGGTTCTTTGTCCATCTTGAATAAATTGACCCATAGAATGAAGATCTGTTGTTAAATCTACTGCTGCTGGGAAGATACCTTTAGAATCTTTTCCTTCACTCTCACCAAAAAGTTGTTTCCACCATTCCGATACATAATGAAGAGATGGTTCATAATTTGCTAAGATTTCAATGGATTTACCTTTACGTAGTAGTATATTACGTACTGCTGCATACATAAGAGCATCATTTTCTTTAAATGAATTATTAAGACAAGCATCTCTCATGCTTCTTGCGCCTTCCATTAATTTATCAATATCTGCACCGCTAACAGCGATTGGAAGTAAACCTACTGCAGTAAGTACAGAAAAACGTCCACCTACATCATCCGGAACAACAAAACTTTCGTATCCTTCTTCTGTTGCTAGGTTCTTAAGAGCGCCTCTTGATTTATCTGTTGTTGCATAAATTCTTTTAGCTGCTTCTTCCTTACCATATTTATTTATTAATGCTTTCTTAAATACTCGAAATGCAATTGCAGGTTCTGTTGTAGTACCTGACTTGCTAATCATATTAATAGAAAAATCTCTATCACCAATTACGTCTAATAGATGGCTAATATATGTACTACTTATATTATTTCCTACATAATATATTTCTGGAGTTTTTCTAATTTCTTTAGAAACTGAGTTATAAAAACTATGTCTTAGATATTCAATTGCAGCTCTAGCACCTAAATAAGAACCACCAATACCAATAACTAATAATACTTCTGAATCTTCTTTAATTTTCTTTGCTGCCGCTTTAATACGATTAAATTCATCTTTATCATAATTTACAGGCAGATCAATCCATCCAAGAAAATCATTACCAGCTCCTGTCTTCTTCAGTAGCTCATCTTTTGCATTTATTGCAATTTTTTCTATCATATCGATTTCAGAGTCGTTAATAAATCCTTTTGCTGCTGAATAATCAAATGTTACTTTATTACCCATATACATCCACTCCTTAAATTTGGTTTAGACTTTAAACTATAATAAGATCTTTACCTATTTTATCAAAGTGATGAGGGTTAATCAAGGATTATTTTACAACTTGGAGAATTACAAACTCCTTTTATAATAAGCTTTAAGATAGAAATTCTTTTAATATATCTTCAATTAACTTATCCTCTGCCACATTACCTTTCTTAATGCCTTTATTTAAAATACTTTGCAACTGAGTTTTAGTTTGGTTATCTAATTTAAACTTTCCTTCACTTGATGCGGCTACTTCTTCCCTCGCTGTGTTCTGTTTTTCATTATGTATGTTTTCCTCAATAATTACAGGAACAACTTCTATAATATTCTTAATACTCTCTATGTTAGTTTCACTATTTTGAATTGCCTCATTGTTTCTTCGCTCATTAACTTCTTTTAAAAGAACTTCCTTTTTTTCCTGAGCTATTGTTCTAGAATCAATTTTTTTCCTTTCTTCCTTTTGAATTGCCTTTTCTAGCATTAATACCCTTTTTAATTCTTCTTGGTTACGTTTTTCTTCCCTTTTTCTTTCTTCTTCTAATTTAACTTCTGCCCTAATTTTTTCAATTTCTAATCTTTCTTCCTCTTTCTTTCGTAAGCTAGCAGCTTTCGCATCATTTTTTATTTTTTTCTTTTCTTCTTTTACTAGGATTTTTTTGTTTTTAATCTCTTTCTTCTTAATCTCTTTCTCTTTTTTCTTCTCTTCTTCTATACTCTTTCTTTTCGATTTATTTTCTAATGCACTACGTTTTTTTGCTTGTTTTAACTTCCTTTTTCTTTCTTTTCTAGTTTCTTTAACCCCTTGCGTTATGATTTTACCTTTTTTAACTTTAGGCTCTAAAGTTGCTGCAGTTAAAGGAGACGAGTTTTGTTCCGTCACTTCTTCTATGGATTTTAGATCCTTCTTATATTGTTCTATTAATTCAGGCGCGAGCTCGCCTTGTTCTAACCTTACTTTTAGGAAGTTTTCTAAATAGTCCTTCATGTTTAATCGAATAATTTCTTTTTTACTTGCTGTATTTACTAATCCTTCAAAAAATATCAACAACCCTGAGGATAAAATACCTATAGTAAATGTGAATAAAATAGCATCTTTTCCACATTGATAAACTATTCCTAATATAGTACTAGTTGAGCCAATTAGAACGCATGAAAGTAGAAGTTGTCCACATATGCTTTCCCATGTTGATAACAATATTCCACAAAATTTATGGCGATATAGATACTTATCCACAAAGATATCCACATTATTCACACCAATCTTCAATTTGTAGCAAGTTTCAAACTTTTTTTTCATGCTCTGAGTTAATAAATTCTTAGAAACCCCCATACTATAAGAGGCCTTGGCAAGACTTCCATAAACAAAATGCAATATAACCTTACTAATTATCCCAAGAGTACACAGCCCTATCATAGTATAAATAAATACACTTCTATCATATAGTTCTCTAATCACAAAAAAATCCCCTTTCATCCCATTAATTTACAGATATTATAACTAATAACTGCAAAAATGGAAAGAGAGGGGAATGATATTTCGTAAGACAAAACTGGTCACCTAAATATATTAGTTCTTACTTTTCATCAAATAAAGATAGAATATTTGTCAAATGTCTATCCTAAAATAAATATATCTGTCTATTACTGTCAAACTTTTTTTATATCATATTTGTATATTTATTATGGTTTTAGCTTATATTATACGTTTGGTATTAAATTCTTCATTAATTTAACTGTATTTTCAATTGCTTTTGCTTCAAATACATCATAATCCATATGCGCACTATCATCGGCTTTATCGGAGATAGCACGAATTATTAAAAATGGAACCTTATTCAGATAGGAAGTTTGAGCTATGGCAGCACCTTCCATTTCTGTACAATATCCATTAAATGTACTTCCAATCCACTCTTTTTTACTTTTGTCAGCAACAAATTGATCTCCACTAACAACTCTTCCTAAAAAGATTCCAATATCTTTATTTACTTCTTTGCTTACCCTACTTGCTTTGTTTAGTAATTCTTTATCCGCGATAAACGTAGAAGTTTCCATTCTTGGTATAATACCATATTCGTACCCAAAATTGGTTGCATCTACATCATGATGCATAACATCAGTAGATAATACCATGTCACCTATATTAATCTCACCTCGTAAGGAACCAGCAATTCCTGTATTAATAATACCTTCAACCCTATACATATCAATGAGTATCTGTGTACATATTGCTGCATTCACCTTCCCAATCCCAGAACGAACAATTACTACATTCTTACCTTGATAAGTTCCTATGTTAAACTCCATTCCAGCTTTTTCTTCTATCACTACATCATTCATTATTAATTTTAATTGGTTTACTTCTTCTTCCATTGCTCCAATTATACCTATTCTGTTCATTAGTTCATCTCCTTAAGACTTGTCTATTTCTTTTCCCTATTATAGCGAACTTTATTTCTTTTCACAAGGATTTTACCTTTTAATGCTTAAGTTTACAAATCTATATTGCGTAGTCCCAAAAAAATGCTATAATGGTTAAAGTGAAAAAATTGATCCATTTGTAAAAAGAAGTAAACTTTGCTTTTCACAACCGGATCTACATATTTTACCCAATTCAATCGTATAAATGGATAGAAAGGACTATTAAAATGAATTATAAAACACAAGGTGTATGCTGTAGCGAAATTAATTTTGAAATTGAAAATAATATTATAAAATCTGTGTCATTTAAAGGAGGATGTTCTGGAAATACTAATGGTATATCTAACTTAGTAAAAGGCATGTCTGTTGATGATGTTATTAATCGTTTAGAAGGAGTACATTGCGGTTCTAGACCAACATCATGTCCAGATCAATTATCAAAAGCTTTAAAAGAATGGAGGGAATAAAATGAAGCGTATTGTCTTAACCGGTGGTGGTACTGCCGGGCATGTTACCCCAAATATAGCCCTTCTGCCAAATTTATTAAAAGAGGGTTATGAAGTACACTACATCGGTTCTTATGATGGAATCGAGAGGAAGTTAATAGAAGAACTAAACATACCTTACTATGGTATATCCTCTGGTAAGTTAAGACGATATTTCGATCCTAAAAATTTTAGTGACCCTATAAAAGTAATAAAGGGTTATGGGGAAGCACGTAAGCTAATGAAAAAGATTAAGCCAGATGTTGTATTTTCAAAAGGTGGATTTGTAACAGTTCCTGTTGTTCTTGCAGCAAAACACTTTCACATTCCCACTATTATACATGAATCTGATATGACTCCTGGTTTAGCAAACAAAATATGTATACCATCAGCAAAAAAAGTATGTGCTAACTTTCCTGAAACAGTTTCTTACCTACCTGCTGGTAAAGCAGTATTAACAGGAACACCAATACGAAAAGAATTATTTTCAGGAAACAAAATTAGTGGACTTAATTTCTGTGGATTTAATAGAAATAAACCAGTGGTATTAGTTGTTGGAGGTAGTACCGGATCTGTTAAAGTTAATGAGGCGGTTCGTAGTATTTTGCCAGAACTATTAGAGAAATTTCAAGTAATCCATCTATGTGGAAAAGGTAAGCTAGATAATTCTATAAATACTACTGGCTATGTTCAATATGAATATATTAAGAATGAACTAAGTGATTTATTAGATGCTGCAGATGTGGTTATATCAAGAGCAGGTGCTAATGCTATTTGTGAATTACTTGCACTTAGAAAGCCCAATATATTAATTCCTTTATCTGCGGCTTCTAGTAGAGGTGATCAAATATTAAATGCTGAATCCTTTGAAAAGCAAGGATATAGCTATGTCCTAAAAGAAGAAACTCTTAGTGATGCTAAATTACTTGAAGCTGTAGAAACTGTTTATGCCAATAAACAAAGTTATATTGATAACATGAGTAAGAGTAAACTAAATGATTCCATCGAGTCTATTATAAAAATAATAAAAGAGGTATCTCTGTAGGTCAAAATGGCACAAACAAAAGGTTACCTATGTTTGTGCCATTTTAACATTTCTATTAATTTATATAGTGATTTTTCTTATTGCAGGAGTAATCGTTTTATAATACTACTTCTTTATTGCCTCTGATATTGCCTCTGCAATTTCTTTTACTTCCCCTTCTTCATAGGTTTTATGATTCCAAGTGATATTAACTCCATCTTCTTTGTACCTTGGTATAAGATGAATGTGATAGTGATTGACTGTTTGTCCTGCAACTTCTCCATTATTTTGAAGTATATTTATACCTTCACATTTTAGTTTTTCTTTCATGGATGTACTAATTTTTGATACTACAGGCATAATTTCCCTGGCAACTAATTCATCCATCTCAAATATATTGGCCATATGTTTTTTAGTCAACAGAATCACATGCCCTTTATTTGCAGGGGAAATATCCATTATTGCAACAAAAAATTCATCCTCATACACGATTGTTGACGAAATTTCTTTCCCAATAATCTTACAAAATATACAGTTATTATTCATTTTTCATCCTCCATAATTTTAATCATACATAATTTTCCTATTATATTTCCAACTTTATACATTGTATAAGTAGATTATTTTAGTTTGCTGTCGTTTATTGTAAAACTGTTTTTATTGTGCATATCAACATATTCTGATAAGATTACCTTTAAAGGAGGTATATAAAATGCACATAGAAACCGAACAGGAAGTCTTAGATAAATTATTAACATCAAACACTGAATTTGCTTATTATTACAAAAAACTGGCTAATGATTATGAGCAAAAACTAAGTGATTACAATCAATCCTTAACGAAATTACAACAACATCTAGAAGAATCTGAACTAAATAATTCTAAATTCATACATGAGCTTCGTAACCAAGCTACCATAGTAAAAAGTACCACTCAACTATTTGAGGCTTGTAATAAAGAAGTAGTTGGAATGAAGTATTGGGATCAAGTAGTAAGTTCTATCAATATAAATGAAACATACATAAGTGAATATAACATCTGTAGCAACAGCAATAAAGTAAATAAAAAAGAAAGTAATCTTGAAAAGTTAATCATATCTGAAGTTGAAAAATTTAGACCAATATCTGAACAGACAAATATTGGTTTAAGCCTAAATATCTCCGAGGCATCCCTACCATATTATCAAAATTATTTCTTTGATCAGGTGAAACTAAAACATGTGTTTACCAACTTGATTCGTAATGCTTTTGAAGCTACTACACAAGGGAATTATATTGCTGTAGAATGCGATACTCTTCTTCCTAACAATCTAATTATATCCGTAACTAATAATGGCAAAATGATTCCTGCTGATGAGCTTTCCACTATTTTTAATCCTTATGTTACTTATAAAATAGATGGTTGCGGTTTAGGACTAGCCATTGTAAATAATGTAATCGCTGCACATGATGGAAATATTCATGTTGAATCGACTATTGAAAAAACTTGCTTCACCATATTACTGCCTATTAACTATAAAAAAGATAATTAATATTACTTTACTCTCCCTCACAACTACTATTACACTCTTTATTGTAATAGAATTGTTCCCAATGTTCCCAATTACTATTGGAAGGAGCACCTCTTTTTTAGAGGTGCTTCTTTATTATTATAATTCAAATGGGAATAATTGATCGAAATTTCTTAATACTTTAAAATTACCTTTTGCCGTAATATCACCTGACATAAAAGCTCTTTGGAATGTCATTCTACCATTTATAATTTTATTTATACTTTCATAACTTGCCTTTGCATATACATCTGCATCTTTTTTATCACCATAATAACAATTTAAATCATTATTATTAACTTCGATTACAAGTGTTGTTTTTAAATCCTCTATAAATATGACATAACTGCAGGAGAAATCTGGTTCTGGTTTAAAAGCTTTTTTTAATTCCGCAATAAACTCTGTTTTTTCATCCGCTTTATCTTTGCCTAACATCCCTTTGAATATCTGAGTTAACTCTTCTATATCTTCCTTTTGTTTTTTTACATAAGTATCATCCGAAATATAAATTGATAATTGCTCACTCTCTTGAGGCGTTAAATCTATTGTGCTAACACGTGATAAATTCTTTTTTAATACAATACTACTACTTGGCATACTTTTTGCCTTTTGATTGATTGTTTTATAAAATAATTCTGCCTTCTTTTCAATCATATTTCCATATACATTATTGGTTTCAAATTCTACATGGTCCTCTACATAAGCACATAAACCATTAATTGGAGTGCCTCCAAGTATCTCCCAAGCCTTTGCAAGGGTTAATTCAGCATCTCTTTCACCATAAGTAGTAGACATTACAATTGGTAACATATATAGATTACTTAAATATTCTTTGTCTCCATATAGCCAACAAGCATCTAAAAATTGTTGCATCAATCCACCAATACCAAACCATTCTACCGTAGTTGCTAGAATAATTCCATCTGCTTCTTTTAACGTTTTTGGCAGCATTGTTATAGCATTTTTTTCTTCATATAAATTATATCTGACAACATCCACTCTTATTTCTTTTAATACTTCTGTCACCTTATTTATAACATAAAGAGTTGGATCTTCAATAAGACCTCTACCACCATAGTATATATTAACTTTCATCTTATCAATCCCTTCCTAATAGGTTCTTATCTTTATGGTATAATAACGCTGCTAAAATTACTCCTGCAATTAGACCAGATACATGCGCTATATTATCCACTCCTTGACTAGTAAAACCACTGTATAAACTCATACCTATAAATAACATCATCTGACTCTTGCTAATATTATCTACTCTACCTTTATTCACTAAAACAATATATGCCATGGCACCTATCACACCAAAAATTGCTCCAGATGCCCCCACGGATATTACATTATATTTATAGATCATATTATAACTGGCGGAAGAAATACCTGCAACAATTCCAGCAATTAAATATATGGCACTAAACCTTACTTTGCCTATTACCCTTTCAAGAACTTCACCTAATATAAGTAATATTAACATATTATTAGCTATGTGATTGATATTAGAATGTAAAAACATATACGTAATTATCCTATAATACTCATGATTATAAAAGATACTTGGCCAATAAAGTGCTCCTTTTTCAAACACAAAACTTGGATTATTTACTAGTAATCCTTTATTAATAAAAATGTATATTAACACATTTATAATAATTATAAAAATACTAATGGTACTTAAGTAATCTCTGACGCCTTTCTCCTTTTTATATAGATTCTTATGGGTTACATATTCCTCGTAACCACCATACTTATTTTCCATCGATTCACTTAAGTCTTCTTTCGCTAACTTAAATAAAAATTCTTCTATCTGAGGTCTTAAGTTTAAAAAATCTTTCGGTTGATTCTCATAGATGATTAATCTATTCTTTTTATTATCCAAAATCCATGTACTATCATTATCACCAATGATTTTCTTGGTATTCTCCAAATCCTCTGTACAAACTATACATAATATATCTAAGCCATTCTTATATCTACTTCCAAAATTTACTCTGATCTGTCTTAGAATATTTTCATATTGTTCACGAGAAAATACCTTCTCTTGTACAAACGAAAAAACACCAATTACATAAGCTTTATCATTTATTACTTTATATAATAGAGAAAGTTCCTCTATATTTACTTGTATGTGGGAAAAATTCTTCTGCTCTAATATACTAGTAATTTCACTACTTACCATAAAACCACACTTTCTTAAGTTAAGAGTTAGCCCTTAGAAAGGGCAGATACTTTGATCCAATACTCTATAAAGTTTTATTATTCCTATACATCATTACTCTCTTATGGAATATTATACTATTAATTGCTGATTTATACAAGTAAATGACTCTAATGATGTATATATGCAAAAAGTTGTATCACTTATTATAATGATACAACTTCTATTATTTATTCTATTTGAAACATATAATTTAAATGTGCAAAACTTATTTTATCACCTGATGAAATTCTATAGGGTTGATTTTGGGGTAATCTATCACCATTTACAAAAGTACCATTTAATGAATTCAGATCCACTATATAAACTTCATCACCCTTTTGCTCAAATCTACTATGTATTCTGCTAACAGTATTACTATTAAAACAATGATTCACTGCATTCCGACTTTTGCCAACCAAAAATGGAAAACTACTTAAATTTATATATTTATAATTATCTTTATCTAATGGCTTTAGAAGTAATTTAGGTCCAAAACATACTAGAACTTCCGTTTCTTCACTTACAATTTCCTCTTCCTTATCTTCATATAATTTAACGGTCAAATCGTTATCTCCTAATACCACACTATCCATATCTTTATCATACATGGTATTTTTATTTTCCTCCTTATTGCACCATGAAAATGATTCTTTCTCATTGAGTTTATTGTTTTCATATTTTATAGTAGAGATCATCTTTGTTATTTTATTACTATCTTGAAATAGCTTAAACAATATGTATACTTCAACTAAAACAAGAATAAGCAAAAAACAAAACACCTTGATAGGATCTAACTCTGTTCTAAAAGTATTATGCATTAATTTTAATACAAGTGCTATTATAAAGAGAATCATCTGGGCTACTATCGAAAGAATTGCTAAAAGATATGTCTTTCTACTATAGCACAGGGTTTCTTCTTCTCCTATTGTCTCTTCTAACAAATGTTTATAGCTATCAACCGTTAACTTCTTGCCGGTCCTCTCTTTATTCACTGGATTTTCCTTTTTTACTGGACTTTCTTTTTTTACTGGACTTTCCTTTTTTACTGGACCTTCTTTATTTACTGCACTTTCTTTTTTTACCTCCATTTCTTCGTTTCCTGACGCTTTTTTTATATCCTTATTCTCACATTTTTTATTTAACTCAGATAACAATTTTCCATAAGTACAGTTTGGTTCCCTACTCTCTTTATATAAGGAGTATACTAACAAGACCGCTTTCTCATCTTTATAATCTACCTTGTTCATTATATACTCAATAAAACTACTAATTTGAGTTTGTACATTTACTTGATAACCCACAAGGTGACATAGTAGGATTTCATTAGTGATAGGGTTTAAAAATATATATCCTGGCTCTAAAATAAAATCATTTTCGTGAAGTAAATACTCTAAACTACCTTCTAATATGTTTATCACACAAGTTATTATATGTTTTATATCTTCATATTTTAATGAAGTTTTATCAAAATAATCTAGGAGATTTTTTTTACCACTTATATCATAATAATAAACATCTAGTTCATCAAAACACCTTATTTCCACTTTTAATAAACCTGGTATTTTATTAAATATTAACATTTTAGTGCCATATCCTAAAGTATCACCATCCATACTTTTTAATAATAAATAACTATTTTGCATATCTTTTATATATTCTGGATATAACATAAATCACCTCTATTCTCTAATCAGTCTCCTTGCTATATTTAGTTATCAAATCTATCCCAATATCAAATATCCGAATATCGTTCATAGTTTGATGTATCTTTACATTTTGATCAAATTTAAAAGTTAAACCACTTTTCTCAAAATATTTTCTAAATTCTATAAAAGGAATTTTCATATACCCATTTACTATTATTGCTACCTCTCCTTTATTAACCTTAGCCTCCACCCCTGTTGTATTAGCAATAAATAATCCTTTCTGTAATTCCTTTTGCAGATATATTTTTATTTTACTTTCTTTAGATAAGTTATCATTCTCAGGTATCATTCTATTTGCATTAAGATACTTTGTAGTATTTTGTGTACTAGTATCCATATCAATTTCATATTTAACTGAATTTCTTCCTCGTAAAAGAGCATCGTTTATAACCCCTTCTATTGTCACTTTATCATGCATATAAAAACATAAATAAATTATTGAAAATATAATAAACAGTACCGCCGGGAATATTAATGCTGCTTCAAGAGTAAAACTTCCTTTTACCTTCATATTTCTCAAAAAAAAGTCACCCCCAAATACCCAAGCAATAGAAAAGGAACAAATGGTATTGTTTGTTTTCTATTTACCTTTTTAAAAACCAAAAGAATTATAGATATGAATGCAGAAAAGAATAAAGCAACTAAAAGAATTGAAACATTGCTAGTAAAACCAAAGCATATACCAATTACCCCTATTATAATTCCATCACCAATACCAATTTGACCTTTTGTTAAAGGGTTTAGTGCAAGTAATAATAAGCCTATTCCCCCGCCTGCTATTCGACTGACTATTGATACTTGATCTAAAGATATACTTACTATAAATAAAAGAATGAATCCTCCTATTATGTAATAAATTGATATACTCTTCTTTTTGATATCTTGCAGGCTACAAATTCCTAACCACAATATTAATAAAATAGAGCTAATACTCTCAATTTCAAACATGTCTCTCCTCCTTCTTTTTTGCTTTTTTGCTTTCTTACTTTTTAACTATTCAAGTTATTCTTTTATTTAGTCCTTTTTATAACACCTAGAACAAGGCCGTAAACTTCCTACCTCTCTAATAGATATAACATTTACTGTTCTCTTTAAACTACTGCAATTTAATCTTATATGATACTTATTACCAGTGGAGGTAATATAAACATGATTTGAATTTACTGTTTGTCCCCTTACACATATATTACATTCTATATATGCCTCACCATTTTTATTTGTAGTTAAATTTATAGATGCAAATGGTATCTCGTCAACTTTGATGTTAATATAAGTACAGTTTTTAGTCTTATGATACACTTCACCATGTAAAGCAACATATACTTCCTCTAGATCTGTTTCTTCCCCATTTTCATTATTAGCTTTCCATCCATTCCATCCTTTTAATCTGACTCTTTGCATCATAGGAATTTCATCAAGGGATAGGAATAGTAAGGGCATTTTAATTTTATACCTAACTATTATATCAATGGTATCTTCATGCTCCATAAAAGTTGATAAATAGGTAGTTATCCCATCCATACCATTTTTTATACAAGAATTATTAATGAAGTCTTTATCTAAGTGATTATTCAATTGTATTTTATAATAAGCACTGCCTATGCCTCTTGTATATATAACATCCTTATTCTGAAAGAAAGAATCATCATCAACTTCACCAAAGTCTTCATCCTTTAGGGGTTCCTCCTTATCAGATTTCTCCTTATATTCTTCTATACGATGATATACATATGCATACCTAGTTGTCTCATAACCTATCTCTGTTATTGTATTCTGTATATGTTCATGAATACGAATAATCTGAAAAATATAGATAAATGCTATCATGAAATATATAAATATCGGGAGAACAAGAGCAGCTTCTACTGTCAGTGTCCCCTCAAATTTTCTTTCTCTATGACCAGTCTTTTGAAACAACTTAATTGCCTCCTTCTTTTTTCAAATATTCAATTACTACAATTAAATGAATTAGGATATCCGTTCTTTGAGATTATGTAGCATCGTGGATAAATGTTCTTGGAGAGAGAATTTTTATTTTTTTTGAAAGAACGGATATCCTAATCCACTCGTTGGAATTTTAGAATAGATGGATAAGAAGTATTTAATATGAATATGCCTTTAATGTTTTATATTCGTATTTTTCATTTACATCTTGTAATATTTTATGTATAAAAGGGAAGGTAACAAACTTTTTATTCATTTCAAAGGTGCTATCCGTAGTAAATCCTTGAATACAATTTTTTATATAGAAATTTTCTTCGTAATTTAATTGTAGATTTTCTTGTATAAGATCCATTGCCCTATAACTTTTACTTTTATTGTTTTCTAAAAATAAAAAAAGATAAAGATATTCAGCATAACCTAGATTTATCTTATTTGAGGTATTGTGTATTTTATTAGCCTTATCAATTATCATACTTTTACTAAGTATAAATAAATCCTCTATGGAAACTTGCAACTCATCTCCACTTTTTAGCAGAGGCAATTTTTTTCCTTTTAGCATAGCTGACACATCCACTAAAGACTCTACAACAGATAAAATTACTAATAAAAGAACTTTTAAAATACTTACCAAAACAGGTATGCCTGTAAAACCAAGGAATAAAGATGCAATTTCAGTTGCTTTTAATGTGGTTTCTTTATGAAGCATTATCGTTCCTAAATTAATCATAGTACGAATTAATAAAATCTTCATAATAACACCATTTATATTTTTAATATCTGTTTTCTTACCCATTAGAATATATTCAAGTTCATACTCTAGAACTTTACTTAAATCTTCTACTAATTCATGACTATACTGACTAAAATGTTCACCTAAATACCCTGTAAATAATAGTGCCTCACTAAAATTATTGGTAATATTTAAAAACTCATGGGAATCCATGATATTTGCACCTAATCCCTCAGTGACATCATTAAAAATATCTTTCCCCGTATCCACCTTACTGTTTTTAATAATATTAGTGATATCTACTGGTTCACTAGATTCTTTAATCCCAAGAGTTACAGATGGTAATATATCACTACTGATAACTTTTTTTGAAAGTTTACTGTTATTCTCTAACACTAAACCCAGCACCCCTGTTTCAAAAACTTCTTTTATCCTTTCAAAGAAACTATCACTTTCTATAGGTTTTTGCATACTCGTATAATCAATACTTAGATTCTTAAAACTATACTGATTAAGCTTTTGCTGCGTTAATAATAACATTTCAGAATAACTTGTCAGATTACTTTCGGATATTGCAATATGGGTACCAAGAATGGAAGATGTACTATCTAGTAGTATTTTATTTGATAATAAAGTTTCCTTCATACCAATAAAGTCATAATCTCCATCTTTGTTTGTATCATTTCCTGATACTTTATACTTTGATAATACTTTAAGATCTTCTAATAAGCTTTCAAATAGGGATTCACTTACTTCATCCCTTTTTTCATTTAGGTATACCTCATACTCATTAATATTCATAGATGCTATCTTCTGTTTATGGATTACCTTATCAATTACATTAAGAGCCAATTCTATGGAATTATTAGTATTACGGACAAGAGTTTTTAATTTTCTATTTTCCTCGTTAATATTACTTATATAATTGTCTTGTTCTCTTCTATATTCCTCAATTTGCCTCGCTAAGCTTTCTATTTTTTCATCTAAAGCCTCTAATTCTTTTTCATCCATTGCATCTCTGTCAATTAACATACAAAATCTTAATTCAATCTCTACTCCGAACATCTGCTCCATTGTGTATTTTAGCCCATTAATCCACGCCATTTGATTCTGTATGTTAACATTAGGATTAATATACTCATTCTTTAGTGAGGCAAATACCCACTCATTATTTATTCCCGTATTGGCCATAGTTATTTCATATGGGCATATCTTTTTGACAAAACTATTCCCTACATTCAAATATCCATTACGGTTAACAGATACACCCTTCCTACCAACTTGAATTCCATCAATACAAGACATTAGTTCAAGGATATCTTTTTCTAGCTCGCTAAGGCTATCTTCTGCTTTTTGCTTTTCTTTTACTATACTTTGTGCATTCTTTGTTTCCTCAATAGGGATTAATGATTCTAAAATAAAATCCAACCCTTTTCCCATGGATGCATATTTCATATAATCTACTGCTTGTTTTCTAAAATAATCACCTTCATAGTCTAGCAAGGTAGTTATTTCTAATACTTCAACTCCCTTTGACCTAGTCCCATATAAATTAAAATAATCTAAAATATGTGTATACTCTATAATAACGCTATAATCTAATTCTTCTTCAATATTACTTGTCTCTTTATCCTCCATTTCTGTATTGTCAGGAATAATAATATTTCCATTTATTAAATTATTAGCTAACTCGGTTAGTTCCTCTGTTAAGTTCTTGTCTGGCTCAAAGGTGTATTCCATATAATCCTTAATCAAAGATTCTATTTTTTCTATATCTATAGCTACGGTACCATTACCTGCACCATAACTACCATCTAATGCAAACACATGATATTCTTCATATAGGGGGTAATAAAAATCAGCAAGAACGGAATCCATAGCTGCCACTAACGTCCTGTTGGTATGTACTTTAAATGAGCTTACTCTTGCTACTTCAATTGTAGTCATAAGAATTGATAACACTAGCAACATAATCAAACTTAAGAATACAGTGATGGAACCTTCCTTCCTAGATTTCATAATCGATCCTTTACCCCCCTATTTTAATTTAGGTTAATATTAAATATATACTTAATATACTTAATCTAATTGGTATACTACATTTTACTTTACTGTTTTTACTCCATTATTAATAGTTTTAAAGATTTCTTTAACTAACGTATTTATTTGATCGCTAAATAGAATAACTACTCCAATAAGTACTACAATAATTAAAATAATTTCTACAACTCCCATACCATCCTCATTTTTTATAAAATCTTTGAATACATTCATTCTTTTTCTCCTTTTATAATAGGTTTTTGGATACACATTGTTATTGACCTGATATTTGATATATAATTAACCTATTTGATTTATATTAAAACTGAAATGACATAAATGCAGGAACCATAATTATTACAAGTACTAAAAACAACATAATAACCATTGGTATTAATAATTTTGTTCCCGCCTCCTCACCTAGTCGTTTAGCTATTTCTTTTCTTTCGTAAAACGCTTCTACAGCTTCTAATTCTAGTTGTTGCAATAATCCTTGGGAACCTTTCTTCACATTCTGACCAATTAAGGAACTAAATCGTAAGTAGGGCTGTAGCTTTGTTCTTCTACCAAACCTTTCAATAGCTACTATTTCAGATTCTCCTAAGCTAAGTTCTTTTGCTGTTATTATCATTTCTTCATAGGCATAGCGTTTTTCCTTCTTATTTTGCTCATAATCTAATACAATCTTATTCCATACATTTGTAATTGACATTCCCGCACTAACAAGTAAGTTAAACTTACTTATTATCTCAGGGTAATCTAAGAGCATTTGCCTTTTTCTTTTTTCTACCTTCCCCATCAAATCTTTCTCTGCACTTAATGTAATTAGAATTGCTGCTACAACTCCTAATATTAATATAAACATTCCATTGGATTCTTTCCTCTCTTTCCAAAGGATACTATTACCCTCCACCTTATCAGGGAGATATACATTGATTTCTTTTTGGCTGGAATTTAAAACATTTTTTAATAAGTTATTTAGTTTTAATTTCAAAAGTTCCTCTTTTGTGTATACTTTAGGTAATGCTTTTACATACCTACTATATTCTACTGATTTGCCTTCATATGTAATTTTAGCGTTTATTAAAATTAATGAGTCTTTCTCTAAATTCTCATTATAGATTACACCTGTTTCATCTATAACATTACTATCACTGGTTGACCATATAATTCGAATAGATGTATTTGGTACAGTTTGTATGAAGTTTAAGTTATGTTCTACCTCTTCAAGACTTTTATTATCACCTAAGATATAAGTGTCTAATGAATTTATAGTATCTTCAAATAGTTTCTTAATTTCTGTATCACTATATTGCTTTTCCATTAATTCTAGTTCCACTTCATTTTTAATAAATTCCTCTTTGTCTTTTACATATGCCTCTAACTTAACTATGGTACTTCCTTCATTATAATTAGGCCGAATAAGATAATGACCATCCATAAGAACATTGGTTTTGTAATCTTTTATAGAGGTAAACAGACTTAATAGATTGAAGAGTAAAAAAACAAATAATCCAAGTGCTATTTTTTTGCATTGATATAGCCTATTTACTATATCAATAGATTCTCCAACATAAAGTTCTCTTAGATGTTCTATAGATTTTTCCTTATCATAAAATCTAGATACCATAAAACGATCCGCTATCTTAAGCGCTAATGGATACAAAAACTTAAGTGGATGCTCTTTTTCATTTATATCTGTTAAGAATTCTTTTTCATAGTTGGAGTTTAAAGAATAAAGAAGAACAAAGAAAATTAGAAGAATAATATTAATAATTATCATAGACCTCCTGACAACTTAAAGGTATTATTTGATTATGCCAAAAGTTTTTTATGACCCTTGGCTACTTGAGATTTTAAAGTAGGTGAATTTGCTTTAGAAACTTAGGAAACTAGTAATGCTAAATATTAATATCCGTTATTTTTTTAGTTACTAGATACGCTATATAATAAATAAACAATACTATACTCATGAATAAAAATCCAAAAATATTATGATATAATGGTTCTAAAAATCCTGGAGAACATACTCTTAAGTAAATAACAATTCCAAGAGGTATTACACTCATTATATTGGCTTCTAATCTTTTAGCTGTTGTTAAGGTAACGATTTCCCTCTTAACTTCAATTTTATCACTTATAATATTTGTAGTGGATTTTATGATTTTAATTAAATCTCCTCCAGTCTTCTTTGCAGTAACAAGTACTTCAGTAAAATTAGAAATATCTTCTACATCACTTCGTTTTGCAAAGTCCCTTAAGATATCTTCTAAGGTCACATTCATGTATAAATGGTATACTATCCTTTCAAATTCCGTTATAATAAGTGCATCGGGTGGATATATTAACTTAAGATCACAGGTTGCCTCTCGAAATGAATTCTCTAAGGAATATCCTGCATTTAACGCTGCCAAAATGCTCATTAGCCCATCCTGAAATTCTAGATTTAACTCCCATTTTCTTTGATTAATAAGTTCATTCCTTTTGGTTTTAACATACAAAAATCCATAGGGCATAAGAATTAATGTGCCAAGTATATTAGAATAAAATACATAGCCTATAAATGCTCCGAATACCGCACCCATTAATAAATATTTTATATATTCTCTTTTAGTATATTCATATGTATTATAATCTTTTATCACAAAATTCCCGCCTTACTTAATTTTGAAAGATTAATAAGTTCATTATTTGTTTTTTGTAATTCACCAACTATATTCCCATTATTATCTTCATGTAACTCTTTAAATATATATAGTTTATTTATCTCAATTTCTCCATCTACACAACTTAGTACTTCTGAAACTTCTAGTACTTTCCTTGTCTTGTCTCTTAGTCTTCCTAGATGGATAATAATATCAATTGCAGAAGCAATTTGTTTTCTTACCGCCATAAGAGGGATGTCCGTCCCCATTAATACTAAGGTTTCTAATCGGTTTAACATATCTACTGAAGAATTGGCATGTCCAGTAGATAAGGAACCATCATGTCCGCTATTCATTGCTTGCAACATGTCTATTGCTGCTGCATCTCTAACTTCTCCGACTACTATCCTGTCCGGCCTCATACGAAGAGCAGATTTTATTAAATCTCTTATTGAAATGCCATTCTTACCCTCTACATTTGCATTCCTAACTTCTAAACGTACTAAATTCGGTACATTTTTTATCTGCAATTCTGCAGAATCTTCTATGGTTATTACTCTTTCGTCCTTAGGAATAAAATTTGATAAAACATTTAAAAAGGTAGTTTTTCCTGAACCTGTCCCACCACTAACAAATATATTGTATCCAGAAACAACTAACTTTTCTAAAAACTCTGATACTTCTAGAGACACTGAACCTAACTCAATAAGCTTTTCTATTGTTATACTTTGATTTGGAAACTTCCTTATGGTAACAATAGGACCTTCTAAAGCAATCGGAGGAAGAACTATATTTACTCTAGAGCCATCTGGTAACCTTGAATCTACAATGGGGCTTGCTTCGTTAATAATACGATTTGATTTTGAAACCATCTGTTGTATAATATCTAATAGTTTTTGGTGGGATTCGAATTTCTTCTCCCAAGGCCCTATTCTACCATTCTTTTCAATAAATATATTCTCGGATCCATTTATCATAATTTCTGTTATATCTTTATCATCAATAAGTTCTTGTAAAATATCAAGGCGTCTTATGGAATTAAATACTTCTAATCTTATACGTTCCTTCTCTTTTATACTAAGATAACATTCATTTCCCTTTTGTATTAAAATATCATCAATAGCTTCTAGTATATCATCATCTCTTAATTCCTTAATTAGTTCTATTTGTTTCAAAACCAATTCTTTAATTTCTCTATTGTTAATTCCCATATCATCACCTTCTCGTTAACAATTATTTTACAAGCATCTTATTATAGTAACTCTAATTCAGTAATTCTAATGCAATAACTCTAATATACAGTCATCTTGGCTTTTACTAATATCACATATTTTCATTTTTCCCACAATCTCTTGATATCCAGCAAACTCTAACTGTCTCTTAAAAATATCAAGTTCAATTTCATCATCTGTATTCTTTTTTATTGTATAGATAATCTCCCTACTATTAAGCAATAATTCCAATGTTCCTAAATGAATATTACCCACATCAAAGATGATAAGCTCATAATAATTCCACATTTGTAATTGTTCTATCCACAGTTTCATATCTTCACATGTTAACTCATCTAGCTCTAATCCAAAGGAAGTACCATAGATACAGTCTAAGCCATTAACCTTAACTATCATATTACTCATTTTCATAATAAAATTGGGTAGCTTTTGTCTTAAAAAATAAATGGTTTCTGAAACTCCATTGTACTCTTTAAGACTTAGAATTTTAGATAACACTTGCCACGAATGAAGATTTATATAAAGAACCTTTTTATGTTTACTGTATTCTCCTGCTAAAGTATATGCTAAAATACTCTGTTTCTTTTTCCTATCCAAAGAACAGACACTTATAATTTGCAAAGATGAACTGTTATTTCCTTCTGTTTTTAGAAATAGATCTTTTGTATACTTTATCAGCAATTGCTCCATAATTCCTTTTGCCGACTGATACTTATAGATATTAGAAAAGGAATTATTTATTTCATCCTTTTCCCCTTCCCATAATATACAGATATTTTTTATTTTACTTTGGTTTATCTCCGATAAATTAATACTTTCATTTATAAGTAGTATTGTGATTATATGATTTTTAACATATTCATTTAAGCTAAGGGTATTGGTAAATACATGTACTTTTAATCCAGTTTTCATATTTTTCTGTATATAATCTTGAAGTCCATTGGCATATGCCACTTCGTTATCATATATAGCTAAAACATTATTCATATTTACACACATAGTATCACGTCTGCTTGAAGATGTGATACTGCCACATATAATACAGGCTGATGGCATGATAATGTGGCTTTCTTCCTTTCATTCTTTTTTCTTATTTTATTTGGTAATTGGGAAACTCTTTATTTCTACGAATTTCATATGCACTTTATACAAATTCCTTTAGGAGGGCGCATATTGAGCTTAACTTAATCTTCGTGCTTAATGCACTTACCTATAGTGTTTCACTTATTCTTAATATGTTCTACTTCGTATAAATTGAATAATAACAGCAATAATTATGGCAAGAGAATAATGAATTACTCCTGTATAACCGTCCCTTGAAACATCATAATAAGGAATTATTTCATTCCTACTTCCTCCCTCTCTTGTAACTTTTAAGTAGAAATATTTTATATACCATATAAAATATTCATATCTTGATTGAAATTGTTTTGATTTAATGAGAACAATAATAGACATAAAGCCAGCAATAAATAAAGAATATAACATAGAATTTAATACAAAGGTGTTGCCATAAAAAAGACCAATAACAGAAAATAATTTAATGTCACCTGCACCTAATACCTTAAATAAAAAGAAGGGAAATAGTATAATCACAGGAACTACCATACCAATAATACCATCTAATATGCTTGTCCATTCCATATCATATATTCGCAATAGTATACCTACTATTAGGCCAAAAAGGATTAACCTATTTTTAATTTTGAATGAAGCAAAGTCCATAATGACCGCTAAAGATAAGAAAGTGACAAGGAGAATCATTTTTACTAAAATAATATTCACCTCTTATAGATTTTAAATAGACTTTAACTCTTATTACATAATTTGTCAACCGGTTGGTGTAATTTTTTGTAAATTTATTACATGTGACTAATTTACAAAGATTTTCTGTACACTTTCCATAAACCCTACTTTTTTAAATAAAAATAAGTTGCAACTCCGTACATAAACATAAATCCTGGAACGCCTAATAGTCCTACTGTAAGTGCAGTAAATGCATTGGTTCCAACATTCACATGAAATCCAATCTTATGTAATAATAGGTTAAGAATAAAAATTCCTCCCAAACCTGCGAATATTCTTATTCCAAAATTAATAATTAATTCAAAATTGTGTTTAACAAATCCAATTATAATAAGTGCAACACAAATAATAATTATAACAATAAATATTTTGCTCTCCATTTATTCCTCCTATTTATATGCTTCATACCCGTACAAATAAAAAAGGTCGTATTAATGATTTTACACTTCCTTTTATAAAATATACTAATATTTTCTAGTTGTAATAGTATATTCTAGCAATTCGTAGACTATACTATAAATAAAAACAAAAACTTAATAAGCTTTTTGTAGGCAGATAGGAGCACCAATGAAATTATTTGAAAAGAAAAGAGTAAGTGAAATTGAAATATTACTAAAAGAAATTAATCAAACCAAATTAGCAATGGAATCAGCTAATTCCAATTTTGATTATGCCCTAGATCCTGATTTAATTGATTGCTATATCTTTGAAGTTAATGCTGTTCATAAAAGATATAAACATCTATTAGATAGAGCAAAAGAATTAGAAAGTACTTTAACTACTGCTAAGATATAAAGAAAGGACATACGTATTGATAAAAAACTTTAATACATTAAATAGTAATTATTTTAAAATTACATCTTTAAAAAATTCCCCATGAGAATCTTTCAACATAGTATGAAAAATTCCATGGGGATTCTTATTACTTTAGGTGCACTTATAAACTTCCTCTAGTTCCATACCTCATTGTAATAGTCTCTAATGGTCCTATCACTTGAGAATTTACCAGCATTTGCTGTATTAATAAAACATTTCCTTCTAAAGTTATAAATATCAGAATAATCGCTAATTGCTTTTAATTTTGTTTCAATATAAGATTCAAAATCAAGTAAAATGTAATAGTGATCTGGTTTATGCCAACTAGCACCTTCTAAAAGAGAGTTGTATAGTTCTCTAAACATTCCTGTACCCGAATCATTAAAAGTTCCATCTATAAGAGTATCTAAAACTTTTTTAATTCTTGGATTTTTCTCATATATTTCTTTAGGATTATAGGTCTCACTAATCTTATGAATATCCTCTACTCTAGCACCAAAGATATAGTTATTTTCTTCCCCAGCTTGCTCTACAATCTCAACATTTGCCCCATCAAATGTTCCAAGGGTAACTGCACCATTGAGCATAAACTTCATGTTTCCAGTTCCAGAGGCTTCAGTACCTGCTGTTGATATTTGTTCTGAGATATCAGCTGCTGGTGTAAGTTTTTCTGCATAAGACACATTGTAATTTGATACAAATACAACCTTTATCTTATCCCTTACATCCTGATCATTATCAATCATTTTACCAATTTCATTGATAAACTTGATGATACCCTTTGCTCTAAAGTAACCAGGCGCTGCCTTAGCTCCAAAAATAAATGCTGTTGGATTAAAGTCTTTTATTCTGCCATCCTTTAGACCATAATATATATCTAGAATTGAAAAAGCGTTGAGTAATTGACGTTTATATTCATGAAGACGCTTAATTTGAATATCGAATATAAAGTCAGTGTTTAAAGTGATACCCTCCCTCTTTAAGATATAATCTGCAAGTTGTCTTTTCTTTATTTTCTTAATATCACTAAATTGTTTAATAACTGCTTTGTTGTCTTTAAATTTTTCTAACTCTTTTAATTTATCTAAATCAGTTATCCATGAGTTACCGATTTTATCAGTAATAAATCCGGATAGTTCCATATTCGCAAGAGCCAACCATCTTCTTTGCGTAATGCCATTGGTTTTATTATTAAATCTTTCTGGGTAGATTTCATACCATTCACTAAGAGCATCATTTTTTAATATTTCTGTATGAAGAGCAGCAACACCATTGGTTGAATGAGTTGCATAGATTGCAAGTCTAGCCATATGAACTAAGTTATCACTAATAATCAAATACTCTTTTTGTTCCTCATCTGTTACCTTTGAAAGACCTACTAAATCTTTGCGTAATGCCTTATTGATCATCACAATATATTTATACACATTAGGAATTACTGATTTTAACAATGGTATACTCCATTTTTCCAGTGCTTCAGCCATAACCGTATGATTGGTATAGGCGAATGTTTCTTTTGCAATACGAAGTGCTTTCACAAAATTGATTCCTTCTTGTTCCATTAAGATACGAATTAATTCTGGTATTGCAATTACTGGATGAGTGTCATTCAATTGAACTTGATATTCACTAGAAAAACGATTAAAATCTGTTCCATAATTTTCTTTATATCTCTTAACAATATCCTGCAAGGAAGCTGCTGCAAAAAAGTATTGTTGCTTTAGACGTAATCTTTTTCCTGCATCAAGTGTATCATTAGGATATAATAAACTTGAAATTGCTTCTGCTTCATTACGATTTTTTACAGCTTTATCGTATTGTTGTTCATTAAACAATTCAAAATTAAAAATTTCAGTTGGTTCTGCTTGCCACAATCTTAATGTATTAATAGTTTTCCCACCATAACCAATAACTGGGACATCATATGGAACTGCATATACGGATTGATTTTTAAATTCTATTAATACCTTTTCATCTTCTTTTCTAACAGACCATGGATCACCAAACTTTTGCCAGTTATCTTCAATTTCTCTTTGGAAACCATCTTCAAAATATTGTTTGAATAAACCGAATTTGTAACGGATACCATACCCATTCAGTGTTAATCCAACTGTTGCACCAGAATCCAAGAAACATGCAGCTAACCTTCCAAGTCCACCATTACCAAGGGCCGCATCTTCTATATCTTCAAATACTCTAATATCTAGATTGTTTTCACTCATTAGTTCACTAAATTGATGAAATAATCCCATATTAAATAAATTACTATAAATTAGCCTACCTACTAAGAATTCCGCAGATAGGTAACACACCTTCTTACCCTTAGCATCTAATCCCCATTCCTTACTTAAGGATTTCATTGCAGCTTTTGATACTGCGTTATAAAGTTCTATTGTGCTTGCTTCTTTTATTGTAGTACCATAATCAAATTCTAGAATGGTACAAACATTATTTTTGAAATTATCCATATTAACCTCCCAATACCCGCTTTTAACTATTCTCTTCTATTTGGTTATCTTCCACTTTATATCTACCGTAAATTGTAGCTAACTTAAGAAGCTTTTCTTCGTTGATTTCGCTATATTATTCTTTACTAGTCTCTTTTTTTCGAGAAGTTTCGAAACTATATGTTAAGAATAACATTTTTATACATAGTTGTCAATAATAACCTTCTAATATATGTTAAATATTTATAATAAATTCAATTAATAAATAATATTTTTGTACACTTTATTACTTTTATTGCATTACTATCATTTCTTTATTTCATTGGACTGTAAGAATAGTTGAATTCCTAAAGATATATTGTAAATACTGGAATTTAGGTTTATACTGTTAATTATTGTGTACAAGGTTAAGTTTGTATGTTTTTATATTGAATTCGAAATTATTTAGGGGGAGGATTAACCATGGCTACAATTAAAGATATTGCTAATAAACTTGGAATTGCAGTTAGTACCGTATCAAAAGGTTTAAATGGCGCAAGTGACATTAGTGATGATATGAGACAGCTTGTACTAGACACTGCTGTTGAGATGGGATATGCATCTAAAAAAATGAAATCTAAAGGTACGAGAAAAGTATGCATTTTAATTGAAAACATGGATTATGAAAACATTGATCAATTTGGGTATGAAATTATCGTTGGATTTAAATTGGCTGCTGCTAGAAGGCATTGGGATGTAACTGTTGTTCCCTCTAATCTAAACATGCAAACAGCTGAGAAGTTTGATACTTATATGTTAAAAAACGGATATAGTGGTGCATTTCTACTAGGTTTTACCCTACATGATGATTGGGTAACTCAATTGAATAAAACTACTGTTCCAACCGTACTTCTAGATAATTATATTGAACGTAACAACCATGTAGGATATGTAGGTACCGATAATTTCGAAGGAATTGATTTGGCTGTTGATTACTTAAAATCTCTTGGTCATACTAAAATTGCCTTTTTAAACGGTTCAAAAAATTCTATGGTTTCAAACCAACGTTATCAAGCCTTTGTATTAAGTATGGAAAAACATAATTTAGTGCCTGATGAAAAATTAATTGAATATGGATATTATGTTCCTGATTGTGCTAAATATCACGTTCCTTCCTTTTTAGAACATGGTTGCACTGCAATTTTATGTGCTAGTGATCTAATAGCAACTGGCGTAATTAGTGAAATTACGAAAAGAGGCTTAAGAGTACCTGAGGATATTAGTGTTATAGGCTTTGATGATCTTCCTATCGCTTCTCAACTATCCCCTGCCCTAACTACTATTAGACAAGATAGAACTGATCTTGGTAAAAGTGCATTCCTATTATTAGATGGACTAATTCACGGCGTTACTATAAGTAAATTGTTATTGCGTGCAAAATTTATTAGGAGAGAATCCACCTCCTATTGTAAAACTAAATAGAATACATTTAAATAATTAATAAAAATTATAAGAGTACCCAATTAGATTTGAAACCTAATTGAGTACTCTTTCTATTTGATGAAATAAATGTATGTTATAAATTTATTAATTACATAACTAGGCGGACCCAAAACACCTACTTTGATTTTAGGCTTTAAAACCTCTTTTAGTTTCATTTCTACCTATTGCTACTTCATTTAGAATACCTTTTCCATATGTTAATCCTGCATAGATTTGCTCTGTATTCTTCATAACTGGACCTGAATTATCTTGTTTACTAACTTCTACAAATCCAATCAGTAAACGATTCATAATTATAATTGCATCTTCGATGAAACCCTTATTCTTTTGAAACATGGCGCTTATAATCAATTTATTTACATAAATATATAATTTCATTAGTTCAAAAGATATTTTATAACTATAATCTAAGGATGCCATTAATTCCTTTAAAAAACGTTTACTATGTTTTAAAGATCTTTCAAATTGATCTCCATCACCATTTTCATATGCATCTATTGAATCTTTCAAATCTGTTAAAATAACTTCATACATTATTACTACTAACTCACTTTTTGAAGCCCCTGCAATTCTTTTTGTATAGGACTTCAATAATTCATCTGTCATATTAATCTCCATTCCACCGTGTGAAACACTTGTTTTTCACACTGGCTCCCATTACATATCCGAAACTGTGTTTCGGATACTGCATCAAATCAGGGTGTGAAATTGTTCTTTATTTCACACTACCATCTTATTATATTAGCCTTGCAGTAATGTTAAAATGGTTTGTGGCCTTTGATTAGCTTGTGCTAACATACTTGTGCCAGCTTGAGATAGTACGTTCTTTTGGGTATAATTGGCCATTTCCTTAGCCATATCTACATCTTCGATACGTGAAAGTGCTTCTGTCATATTTTCACTAGTTACATCTAGATTGGAAATAGAATGTTCTAAACGGTTTTGATAAGCACCTATCTTAGCACGAATTGAAGTTACTTGTGTAATTGCCAAGTCAAACGCGCTAATTGCATCTTGCGCTCCAGCTTCCGTCCCTATATTAACATCTTTAATACCAAGTGTTTCAGGATCAACCTTTGGAATTCTTACAGCCATTGTTTGACCTTTATTTGCACCAATTTGTAATTCCATTGCCCCTGCATCAAGAATTGTAAATTCTACTTCACCTGTAAATCCAGGCTCAATTTTAAATTTCATTGAGAAATTATTGCTGTCTGTAACTGTAACAATATTTCCATCATATGATTTTGTAGCTGTAGAATTAAATCCATCCGTTAATTCAATATCAGCATTAGCTCCTTTTGCAGACTCTTTCATTCCAAGACCAAATATTTTGCTTAGATCCGGATCATCACATAATACTTCAATTTTTTCATCTGTTCCATATCCTCTTGAGGTAAAAACTAAGCCACCACCAGCATTAATTTCAACATCAATATTACTAACATCGCAAGCTTCACGAATCTTTTCAAAAGCTTGTTCAAGTGTATCTGTATCTTTAATTTCAATTTCTACACCGTTAATATTCATCTTGTCACCCTTACCTACATCACCTACAATTTGAGTAAGATCTCCCATTTTACCAGTTGTAGATTGCGTAGCAGGTACAACAGCTTTCTCTGCATCTTTTATTACATTAATCTTAAACCCTGTAACAGGTACTGTATCAGACATTCCAATAATTTTAACACCCGATTTATTTGAATAAGATTTACGATCTATATTTCCATTTAATAATATTTTAGTATTAAATTCTGTTGTGTCAGATATTCTTTGAATTTCTTCATTTAACTGATCAATTTCAGCTTGAATAGCAGACCTATCTTGTTCTGTATTTGTACCATTTGCTGCTTGAACCGATAATTCTCTCATTCTTTGTAACATGCTACCCACTTCGGTTAATGCACCTTCTGCTGTTTGAATAACAGAAATTCCATCTGCTGCATTTCTTGATGCTTGTTCAAGAGCTGCAATTTGGGTTTTCATTTTTTGTGAAATAGCCATACCCGCTGCATCATCTGCTGCACGGTTAATTCTAAAACCTGAGGATAATTTCTCTAAACTTTTATCTAACCCCTTATTGGTTTTTGCTAATTGATTACTTGATTTCAATGCTGATATATTATGATTTATTCTCATTTTTGCTCCTATCTGCGTTCCTTACGCAATGTATTGCTACTAGTTAAGTCCTGTAACTTCAATTGTTTTTATCTGAACTAATAGGTTCTTTGCTACTTCATAAAGCTTGTTCGTATTTACTTTTATTTCATTCTCATTGCTTACTTCTTCCGTATTATCATTTTTTAAACTAGAAGAACTTATGTAATTCCCTTTTAGTCCTTTTGTATTAAGGGTAACATTTAATTGATTCACTATAATATCACTTTGCTCCAATTTCTCTTTTAAGCTTGGCAATGCTTCTTTTATTAAATTTTGTGCTGTACGATTATCAAGGTTAATAATTCCATTTATCTTATTATCCTTTAAAATAAATTGTATAGTAACTTGTCCTAATAACTCCGAATTTAAGTTAATATCTACTTTTCCATTTTCCAGAGTATTATGTACTAAAGTAACATTAACATTGGTAATATTATCTCCAATGGCAATGGGAACTTGATATTTTTCACTCTGTGCCAAATTAGTAATAAACAATATACTATTATTTAGTTTTTGCATATCTAGTATCTTCTTTGCAGAAATATCTCTAGTATCTAGGGTATGTACTAACTTCTCATTTATTTCGTTGCTAAGTTTATCATATATTTTATTTACACTATCTTTGTCTGTAAATGAGTCAATTATACTATCTGATATCTTAGACATTATAAATTCATCATCTTTAGTTTTACTTTCTATATCCCCTTCACCTATCTGTCTATTATATTGGTGAAAGAAAGTATTATCTAAACTCAGATATTCTTTGGCCCCTTGAATATTATATAAATTACTTGGTAGATCTAAGTCTTTTAAGAATGACATTGATTCTTTGGAATCCATTAGAATATCTTTATACTCTAACCGTTTTTCCTCATAATACTTCATATCAAGAGCATCCTTAGCAGGTAACTCAAGTAATTCATCATGTAACACATCAAGAGGGGTATTAAGAATCTTATCCATATTACCTAATGCTTTTAAATGGTTTGGACTAATCTCATTTTTTATTTCTTTTACTAGATTATCCATGTAAGAAACTATCTTCTCCCCACCCTGGCTTCTATTGTCAATAAATCCAGCCTTAACTTGATCTGTTATTTTATCATTCTTATAACTTACTTCACTCAGTAGCCCAAAATTATCATCAATATTAGCCTCTACTCCGCCACTTTTCATGGTACGAACTGCTGTTAACAAATTATTTAAGGTTACTTCCTGGTCTGCTTTTACAACTGCACCTAGGGCAGCTCCACCTGTTTTTTCAACATTATTAAGGAGGCGATATATTCCTATATAGGATTCTTTTTGCTCTTTTGTTATTCCTTGATCTTTTTCTAACTTCCACAAATACTTACTGTATTTTTCCTCTTTTGACACACCAATCTCTCCATTAATTTCATCTATTTGATGATTTAATTCGCTAATTGGCATATCGCTTGGGTTCATTCCTCTTTTTATTAATTCAACTGTAACACTAGGATGTAAATTCTTCATCATATAATTAACATCACTGTCATATGCTTTTATGTTATTTATATTCTCGCCTGTAATATCCATACTATTATATCCAAGTATTCGAACTGCTCTTTGATTATCTTTGGTTTGTTCAAGATTCATATCCTTTAGAATATCATCAACATTTCTAAATGCTTTTTGTATGGAATCTCCCATATCTTTTCTAGGGGTAGTCATTAAAGTTTCATATGCTTCGTTCGCTTTTATAAGTTCTGCCTTAAGAGTATTCCCTTCACTACTTAAAGTATCAATGGATTGGTTTTCACGTAGTTTATAAGTACTTCCAAGAATATAGCTTGGCATTCCTTTTAAGGTCTCTAATTTGTCTAAATTTGTTTTTAATAACTCTATATTTGTATCACTTGTATCAACTTTTCTTTCACTTAACAGATTCTTATAATAATTGTTCTCAATTTCTCTTAAGCCATCTACTAACTTAGTCAAATCTGCTGTTTCAATATTAATTCCTTGCTTTATTAACTTACTACCTGCTTCCAATGTCATCTTAAGACGTATTTCTTCTAATTGTCTTAAAATAGTAACTGCTTTAATATCAAGAGATTCCATATCTTGAGATTTTATCTCCATTTTTTCTTCTAAGCTTTCAAGTGGTAAGACAGGATTTCTATCTTTATTAACTTCATTTTGCCCTTGCACCAAGTTACAACAATTTATTATCTTATTATCTTGGTTATTTATTAAAGTATATTTGATTCCTTGCTCATCTATTTTTAAAATAGATTCATTTACATTATTTACTCTTTCCTCATATACGCTACCTAAATAAACATCTTCTGGGCTCTTTCCATTTGAAAAACCCCCAATAATATTATCTAAGATCGCATCTTCTTTATAGTTATCTTTTAATCCTACAATATCTTTATATGCCCACAAAGATTCCTCTGTAAGGGGTAACCCATTACCTAATAGCCATTTTGCTATATCCTTTGCCTCATCTTTATTCTCTATCATAGAATTATTCATCACTTGATTTGCGCTATTTTCTAGAGCTTTATAAGTTTCTTCTGATATTTCATTCTTACTTTTCCCATTTCCACTATAGAATGCTTTATAGATATTTTTAGCGGTAGGTTCTAGATCGTTTTTAATTAAATATTGTATACTACCAGTATCTATACCAGGTATCACCTTAGTCATCTCAAGTACACTAGCCATACGTGCTATATTTTCGTCTGTAAGAGGCAAATTGTATTTTTCTAATTTATCACATATCTCTTTTGATACTTTACTGTACTTTCCTATACTTTTAACGGATTCTTCTTTAATTTGCAATTTAACTTTTTGGTCTTCAATGGATTCTTCTTGTATTACTCTTTGTTCTTTAATCCTAGTTAATGCTTTCTCTAAGTCATTAACATCGAGTTTCCTTACATCAATCTCTTCCTTAGCTAACTCTTTACAGTCATCCTCGGACATACGATTCATGGTATCCTCCCACTTTTCCTCTTTGGACGGTTCCACTTGATTTATGTCTGTCTCTGTAGTTTTTTTACTACCATCTTCATAAGTAAGTAAGCTAGCCTCATTTATATTTAAAGTATTACCTATTGAGACTGAATCTGACTTTTTAACTTCTACTTCTTTACTTATAGAACTATGTTCTACTTCTTTGGGCTTTAAGGATTCATTTCCATTTACTCCATTTATTGTTATCATATTCACTCTCACTTTTATATTGCTAATTACATTGTTAAACTATATGTCGGCAACAATAAGGAAAATCTTTAATTATTTTTATCCCATAATGTGGTATACTTTTATTGTAAATTACATTTTAACCTTGACTATGCGAATTATTAAGTCCGCATTCACTAAAAAATTAGGAGTCTTAGATGAATTTGAAACGTAGAAATTTATTCCGAATGTTATTTCCATTAGTTATACTTGTATTTATATTAAATGGATGTGGTAATAATGAAACAAATACTAGTAATACATTAAGCCACGATATAAAAACCATAAAAACAGATTCAGTAAGTTCCTCTCCCCTAAATCTATATATAAAACAAATAAGTAGGCCTATGGAGGAACCCTCTAAAGAAGAAAATAAAGAAGATAACAAAGAAGAAGAAAACAAAGAACAACAAAACATAGAACAAGAACCAATACCTAGTATTTCTTTGTTGATGGTAGGTGATAATTTAGTACACGAACAAGTAATTAAAAGCGGTAAAAATGAAGATGGTAGTTATAATTATGATCACCTATTCCAGAATTTAAAAGAAGATATCGAAGGTGCTGATATTGCTGTCATCAATCAAGAAACCATACTTGGTGGAAATTTATTTCCCTATACCGGTTATCCAACATTTAATACACCTACAGAAATGGGAGATGCAATTCGCCTAGCAGGTTTTGATGTTGTGTTACATGCTACCAATCACACCATGGATAAAGGATATAAGGCTGTAGCTAATACACTAGAATACTGGAAAAGATATCCTAATATCACTGTTGCTGGAATAAATGAAAGCAAAGAAAAGAGAGATACAATTACTACTATAGCCATGAATGGTATCAATGTAGCTTTTTTAAACTATACCTATAGTCTTAATGGATATTCCCTGCCAAAGGACAAGCCCTATCTTGTAAATATGTTAGATGAGAATGAAGTAATAAATGATATACGAAAAGCGAAAAAAATCTCAGATTTTGTAATTGTCTTTCCTCATTGGGGTACTGAATATGTGTACGAACCAGATGATTATCAGAAAAAATGGACTAAACTATTTTCTAAGGAGGAAGTTGATTTAGTCATTGGTACTCATCCTCATGTAATACAGCCCATAGAGTGGATAACCTCAGAAACTGGCCACAAAATGCTTGTTTTTTACTCCTTAGGCAATTACGTATCCTATCAAAAAGAAGCACCAAGGATGCTAGGCGGAATGGCAAATATTACTCTTACAAAAGATAATGATAAGGTTTATATCACTGAATCAAGTATTACTCCTATTGTTACTCACTATGAAAATAAAGGAGACTATCACTACGGGGTTTATAAACTAAATGAGTATACATTAGCCCAGTCTCTTGTTCATGGTGTTATAAAACTACAAAAATCTAGCTCATTTTCATTAGCTGGAACTACTGAATTAGCAAAAAAAGTCCTAAAAGAATGGTATAAATGAAAATAAAAATAAAATAAGACTAGCTTAATATATACCCCGAGTACCAAGTATATCTATAAGTTAGTCTTACTTTATTTATAGTTTCTGCCCTCTCACGTTCCCCAACGCGCTTACATCCTCTAGTTCAATACCTTCCCGTATCGACTTATTTAATTATATTATTTTTTGTAATATTTGTCAATAGATAGTATTGTTTTTAATTATTTTTTGTTAATAATTTCACCTTTATTCTAAACAATTTACTATAAATTATAATAAGGTAATTACGAAACATCTAAATTGTAATATATCATATGCGATTCATACAATTCCGGAGCGTAAGTTAAGCGGAATGAGCGTTGGAGCGGAGGAATTCGTATGAAGTGCATATGAATTTAGTAAATATAATGTGTTTCGTAATTCCTTTATTAATTATAATTGATAGAATGAAATTAATAATTTTTCAAGGTATTCTTGATCTTTAGCCCCCATCATTTCTCTAGCGGAATGCATTGCTAATAATGGTACACCAATATCTACTGTTTTCATTGGTAGCCAAGAAGAAATGATAGGACCTAATGTTCCTCCTCCTGACATGTCTGAACGATTCACAAATTTTTGATATTTAACGTCACTAGCTTCGCAAATTTGTTGTAGTATGGCAATGGCTTCTGTATCATATGTGTATCTTTGATTACTATCTATTTTAAATACAATACCTTCATTTAAGAATGGTTGATTTATTGGATCATATTTTTCTGGTTTATTTGGATGAACCGCATGGGCAACATCTACAGAAAGAAGCATACTATCTGATAGAGCTTCTGTAAGTCCTTCACTATTAGCTACACCAAGGCCTTTATATATCTTTTCAATAATCATAGTAAGAAGTGCTGAATCAGCACCTTGCTTTGTTCTGCTGCCTATTTCTTCATTATCGTATAATGCTGCTATATTTATTCCTTGTTCTCTTCTTCCTAGAGTAATACCTTTTAACGATGCTATACATGATGTTAAATTATCAAGCCTTGGGCAAGCGATAAATTCATCGTTTATTCCAATTACTCCACCTTCTTCTGCATTATAAATATACATATCATAATCAAGAATATCTTCTTTTTTTACTCCTAACCTATCTGCTAGGAAATTAATGAAGAAACTCTTTTCTTCTAAACTTTCATTGATCATCCCTACTAATGGCAGTGTGTCAATTTGCTTATTAAGTTCTACTCCCTTATTCACTTCTCTATTCACATGGATCGCCAAATTAGGGATAGTTAAAATTGGTTTTTTAACATCAATTAATCTCATTTCTGGATGGAATGGATCTTCGCTTCTTAGTGCAACTCGTCCTGCAATAGATAATGGTCTATCTAACCATGTATTAAGAATTGGTCCACCATATACTTCTGTGTTTAATTTTAAATATTTTCCTGACTTCATTTCACCATTTGGTTTTACACGAAATCCTGGATGATCTGTATGAGATGAAGTAATACGTAGAGATTGATTCTTTTCCCATTTCATACCTACTGTAAAAGCAAATATTGAAGTGGCAAAAGGAGCTACATAGTAACTTCCGCCTCTTTCTATATTCCATTCGGTGCCCATTGTAAGCTCATTAAATCCATTTTCTTTTAGCTGTCTTATACTTTCTTCTACTACTTGATATGGCGCAGTTGCCACTTTTATATAATCAATTAAATCTTTCGTCGTTTTGTTTTGTAACATAACTCCTCCTTATATTTATGTAATTTGGTTTCCAATAATTAGCCATACTTTATTATAGACCAAGTTGTTTTACATAACAATATATAATATATAAATATACTAAAAACCACTAAAATTACAGCAATATTATCTAAAAAACTTTGATACTATATTAGATATATAACTTTACTATATCTAATATATGAATGTACTATAGGATATTCACAACTATACTATATCCAAAAAACAGTTATACTATTTCTTAAATGCAATTATACTATAGTAAAACTACCCCTATACTATAAGAAAAATATAACTATACGCTATGAATTACTTGACTAAATTACCTCTCTTCTATATTCTAAAGTTATAAATACTCTAAAGGTAAAATAACGTTAGGAGCAAGACAATGAATCCTGAATTATTTAAAATGGCTTGTGACACTGTCATACATAATACAAAATTAGAAGATAGTATTGGTACTCTAAGTGAAAAAACCGTACACGCAGTAATTAAAAACTACTTAGAGCCTGATACCAGCTTTCATGAAATAAAAGTAGAAAAATACTACGCAGATATATGCACCCCAGATGGAATTATAGAAATTCAAACTAGAAACTTTGATAAATTAAGGCGAAAATTAGATGTCTTTTTAGATATTGCACCTGTTACTATTGTGTATCCAATCGCATATCACAAATGGTTAAGATGGTTAAACAATGAAAGCGGTGAAGTAAGTGCCCCTCGTAAATCTCCAAAGACAGGCGTACCTTACTCCATATTTCCAGAACTATATAAAATAAAAAATTATCTTTTACATCCTAATTTAAAACTACTCATTTTACTTATAAATGTTGAGGAATATCGTTATTTAGACGGTTGGAGCAAAGATAAAAAGAAAGGTTCCACAAGATGTGATGGAATTCCTTTAGAATTAATAGATGAAGTTTCTATTAATCATATTAAAGATTACCAGAAACTAATTCCTTCCACTCTACCTACTAACTTTACTACCAAAGACTATAGTATAGCTGCAAAGACTACAAGGCGAGTATCAACCCTTGGCTTAAACATATTACATTATACCGGTGCAGTAAAAAGAATAGGAAAAGAAAAAAACTCTTATTTATATACAAGATAATCTCTACAATTTAATGCAATGAATATAAAAATTTCATTTTTTAACAAAAGAGTTAGATAATATAATAAGGGCTTTTTTCTAAACATATCATATGAAACATTAAATTAATGCTTATACTATATATTGAAAAAAGCCCTTATTCTATAAATTATTAATATTTGAGTTATATCATCTCTTAAAACTTTAACATTGCACTTCGATTTATTACTGATGTACTATATAAAAATAGTACATCTTGTGTTGTAAATTCCATCACTTCAGGCAAATAAAATGCAGGCATAAATCGTAAATCAATAATTGTAATCTTTGAGTAAGCCTCTAATAGTAGGGGAACAATACTTCTAGAATAAGAATCTCCAAACACAATTAATTCTCTTTCATTGGAAGCTTGTGGATTTGTAATTGTTATTAGAGGTGATAAACCTTTTAAAAATACATTATATGGCTCTTTACCCTCTAGTTCTTGGGGGAAATATACACCCTGATACTGATCCTCTTCATAAATTTCAACTATGGCATCCTCTGTTTCTTTACTTGTCATATATATTAAGGATTCTTTAGGTATTTCATCAAAGAACTTACTATGTACCCCATGAAAATCATGAATTATATTTTGTGTAAAATTAGTTTTCTTTATATCAAAATCCATATACTTACCAATCTGCTTTACTACAGGAAATAATTTTTCCTGACGCCAATGGTGATCGGTTTTATAATAATCTGTAATAGATAATTGTTCTATTATTGGTATGTATTTCATATTTTCAACTTCATTAATAAGAATGTCTAGCATACTATTATAATTTTCCTTCGTAAAACTTGGATTTTCTATAAAATATCCTTTATCAGGAATAACAGAATAATATACCTTCATACCCGCGTTCAGGAGCGTATCATATGTCTCATTTAACTTTTCGCTCATCTTGTGGACATAAATATCCTCATAAGGTTCCATTTTAGTAAAAACATAATCCTCTGCATAATAAAGTCCATTTTCATCAGGTTCATTTGAGGTGAGCTGTACTTCTTTCTTTGATGATTCCTTCATAAAAATTATTGTAAAAGCCATACAAATTATTATGAAGCCAACAATTATTAATAAAGATATCTTTTTCTTTCTCATAAATCTACTCTTTCATGGCTAAGAAGCTATCCATAATTTCATCGGAACAGAAATTCGTCATGACCAAGATTATAACATTACCGATATTATCAACCATAACATCCTCTGGTTCAACACCAACACAAATCCATTTTCTTGGATTTACATTTTCCTTTATTTCTTTTTTTAGCGCCTTAATATCAGTACCATCTTTTACACGTATTAAACATACTGAATGTGCAATTGACATCATTGATTCTGATGCAATGGCTTCTTCAAATTCCATATTTTCTATTCCAAAATATTGAGAGGACGCATAATTTTCAATAACAGTATTAAATACCATTGGTAATTCTCCGCTAACATTACTATAAATTTGATCCATTATTTCTTCCAAGGAACCTGTTAATTCCTTTTCTGGAGCATCTGTTGGTTTTGGTGTTTTTGTTGGCTTTGGTGCCTTTGTTACCGCTGGTTTTTTAGTTGGTTCTGGTTTCTTTGTTGCTTCTGGTTTCTTTGTTGCTTCTGGTTTCTTTGTTGCTTCTGGCTTCTTTGTTGCTTCTGGCTTCTTTGTTGCTTCTGGTTTCTTTGTCGCTTCTGGTTCTTTAGTTACTTCTGGTGCCTTAGTTACATCTGGTGTATTCGTTGCCTCTGCTAACTCTGGACTTTTCGTTACTTCTGGCTCTTTGGTAGTCCCTGAATCTCCAGTTTTCTCTAATTCTTCATTGTTATCTGGTTCCTGTGTAACTTCTGGGGCTTCTGTAATACTTGGTTCCTGTGTTATACCTTGATCTTCATTTTCAGTTGGTGCAATCGTTGGTTCAAGATTCTCTGTAATTTCTGTACCGCCAGGTAATTCAGTTTCTTCTTTTTTCGTTTGACATGCAAGCAATACTGCAGACATAGATAAAATTATTGTACCTGTAATAATTTTTTTATGTAGTTTTTTTCTCATTTAATCCTCATTCCTTTCGCATCTCTCATACTACATTAAAGTTTAAATTAGTGCGAAATTTAATCTTATTGTTAAAAGTTTCATTGATATAACCTAGGTAGCTACAAAGTTGGTTTTATTATACGATAGCATAATTCCATAATCAATAGCATATACAATTGTTAAGAAATAAGTAAGATTTGGTAAGAACTTCAAGGAGTTTTTTATTCATGGTATGTATTTTGGTATTTATTTTGTTATAAATAAAAAAAGAGTAATGCACTAATAACTCTACATTACTCCTATATATTATATCTATTAATCATTGCCTTGTTCATATCGGTATTGGGCTAATAATAAATCTACCATTCTTCCGTAACTTTTAACTCCATCACTTTGATTATTGGCCTTTAAATAACTATCATTCATATTATTTGATATAGTGCTAATAACGGTATCCTCGAATTGCTTCCAATAATAATATTCCTCTCTTAAATCTGCCAACATACCCTCGTTATAATTATCAATTACTTTATTATACAAATCTTTATCATACTTATATAATTGATTACTTGCATAACTTAACCCTAGCATAATCCCACTATATTGTAGTTGTAAATTATCCGATCTTTTACATATCAAATATGCAATAAAATTAGCTTCATCTTCCCTCATAAACCCCCTTTGATGAGCCATTTCATGAGCAATTGTTACTGGTATAGAATATTCAGATGCGTGTACATTCACATTAGCTTCAACAGTAAAAGGCCAGTAGATTCCGGTGATTTCCATTCTAGACATAAACTTAGAAAAATATACCGGTTTAAACTTACCATAATATCCTGAAAAGACAGGATATTCATTAGAAGCTTCTAAAAATTCTTTTCTAAGTACATTACCCAAATCTTTTAATTCCAAATCAGTATAATGGATTACTCCATTTTCATCCTCTATTCCTGACTTTTCTAGTTCCGTTCGGACACTACTTGCTTCCCTGGCTAAATAATCAGTAACTTCATAAAGTTCTTCTATGGTAGATTTTCTGACCTCTAATCCACTAATAAAAGAAAATGGATATCTATAGTAGTTTACTCCTCCAAGTATCATAAAGAGAAAGAATGCTATACTAATAACACACCCTATATTAATTCCATATATGGTAAGAAGATAAGTAAACTTTCCATCTCTAGATCTAACACTTTTCAATAATCTAACTATCATCATAATTATAGAAACTAGGAATAAAACAGGAATTGATATGACCATAAGCTCCATAATAGAGAATGGAACAATCCCAGTAATTAAACTTATTACTTGGGAAATTGTTTTATATATACCCTTAGCAAAAATATTTTCTGCTACATAAGTATTATTTTTTACAATCAATAGAATAAGGAGGGTTATGGGAAATAGTACTAAAATCCAAGTTCTCTTTTTTAAAAATGCATGATTCCATTTTAAATCACCCAAATCAGAATTTATTTTCATATGTTTTATATCCTTGGCCTTTTGTTTCACTCATTTCCCTCCCATATATACTACTTTTATACCTTCTTTGTCTCCCCATGAGTATGATGTACACCTACATTAATGGAGTCCCCTGACATATTTAGTATATCTATAATTTCCTCTACGGTTATTTTTGTGTACTCAGATAATTCTTTTATAGTTGGCTTTCTTCCAAGATCTTCAGCTAACTCATTAGACGCGCTATTAAGGTAATTTGCTCTTTCCATTACCCTTTTTGCAAACTTATCTTGCTCTGTATTCTCCTTCGTTACTTCTATTAATGTTTCCCTAATTGCATTTTCTAAATAGCTAGAAAGATTACTATGGTCTACTAATTCATTAATGGAGTTTACACCACTCATTAACCCCATATTACCTTCACCTATCAAATCTTCAATTAAAATACCTTTATTCACATATTCTTTTGCTATTTTTACTACTAACTTTAAATACCCTTCAATTAGGCGAACCTTACTATGTTCGTCTCCATTCTTAATCTTATCTATCAGTTCCTTTTCTTCTTCTTTTCCTAATTCATCTATTGCACTTAGGTCTTCTAAATACATTTTAAGGTAAATAGAGTCTTTTTCCTCATGTTTTGTAGTATCTTCTATAGTAGAATCTTCCGTTATTGCTTCTGTTTCTTGTTCTGTCTCTTGTTCTTTTTCATCTATAATATCATTCTCTATATCATGTAATACTGCTTGTCTATATTCATTATTACCTTCGATATAACCATCTATTTTAATATTATTTGCTGCCAAATACGCATAAACATGCTCATACTGGGATTCATTTAGTTGCATATCACCAAATAACTTTTTAATATCTTCCCTACTTATATGGTTATCTTGTACCCTAGCAACCTCTGTAATACTATTTAACATTTCAAAAAACTTATTTTTATCACTCATACAAAATACCTCATTCATCCTACTTTTCTTAATGCTTATTCTAACATACCTTTTTCTCTACCGCAATGTTAACTCTATTACCTCACTCTATAATTATTCCCAATTACTTCTGTATTTATCTCATATTTCCTTCAACCTTATTGCCCTATTCTATCCTATTTGGTATAATCTTTATATTATGTAACATTAATCTACTATGACATGTATTTGTCGTAACAATAGGGTAAGATAGGAGTACTGTATGAGTGAAATTTTAAATGAAAACATTACAAATGAAAATGAAATAACAAATACAAGTGAAATTAATACAGAAGCACAAGTAAATACTGAAAATATACCTTCTATGAAAGATTTTGAAGATGAAATAAACCGCTCTTTTCATAAAATAGAAGAAGGCTCTTTATTAAAAGGTACGGTAATCGGAATTACTGATACTACGGTTATATTAGATCTAGGATCTTATTCCGAAGGCATTATCCCTATTGATGAGTTAAGCCACGATCCTCGTTTTTCAATTAAAACAGATGTTGTAATTGGAGAAGAAATTTCTGGAGTTGTGTTAAGAGAAGATAGAGAAGGCAATATTATATTATCCAAAAAACAAGCTGATACACTTTTATCCTATGAAATCCTTAAAAACTATATGGAGAACCAAACGATTAAAAAAGTAAAAGTAGCTGATGTTGTAAATGGTGGCGTTATTACCTATCTTGAAGGAATTAGAGCTTTCATTCCAGCTTCTCAAATCTCTTTATCCTATACAGAGAATCTATCGGAATACTTACACAAAGAATTAGATGTAATGGTTATTACTGTAGATGAAGAAAAAGAAAAACTAGTCTTATCTGGTAAAGAAGTAGAACGTAAGAAAGCTGCTGAAGATAAGAGCAAAAGAATTTCTAGATTACAAATTGGCGTAGTAACTACTGGTATTGTTGATAGAATTGTTCCTTACGGTGCATTTATTGATATGGGAGAAGGTTTATCCGGACTTGTTCATATATCTCAAATATGTGGAAAACGTATTAAATCACCAAATGAAGTGTTAAAAGAGGGAATGGAAGTAAACGTTAAAATTATAGATATTAAAGACGGTAAAATTAGCCTAAGCATAAAAGCAGTTGCAGAAGATGATGAAGTTGCTAAAGAAGGTGACGATGTACTTTTTGAATATTCTTCTGGCGGAGACGTTTCTACTGGACTAGCTAGTTTATTATCTAAAATTAAACTATAAAATTAAGAGAGAGGATAAACCCTCTCTCTTTTTTAACGTAATCCAAAAAAATTAAATGTTTTTTTATCTGCTTCTTTTTTCTTTTTACCTTTTTCTTCTTTATCGTCTTTCTCTATGATGATTTCTCTCTGACTACTTATATAGGATTGGTCTGTCATAATAATATCTTCTTCACTTTTCTCTATAATATCCTCATCAATTACTGTACCATAAGAATCTTTAATCATATTTTGAAAATGCACAGATTGACTTTCCCTATATTGTCTCTCACAATCTTCGGGATTATATATTTTAACTTCTTCATTTAAAGTAAGCATTTTATGGTCTAGATATGACACCACATCTGCACATTCTCTTAATTCTTTCCGAATTCTCTCAGGTGCATTACCCTCAAATTTATAATATATTTTATGTTCTAGACTTGCCCAGAAATCCATTGCTATAGTCCGTATCTGAATCTCTACTTTAGTATTTACAGTATTATTAGATAAGTAAATAGGTACTGATACAATCATATGATAACTGGTATATCCATTTTCTTTTGGACATATTATATAATCTTTTACTTTTAAAACCTGAACATCGCTTTGTTTTGCAATCAAATCTGCTATTCGATAGATATCTGATGTGAAAGAGCAAATGACTCGTATGCCTGCTACATCATTAATATACTTAACAATATTCTCCACAGTTAATTCTCTACCATTATGTCTCATTTTTTTTGCAATACTTTGTGTTGATTTTAATCTTGATGTTATATGTTCTATAGGATTATATTGATAATTTAATTTAAATTCATTATTTAAAATTTCCATTTTTGTATATACCTGTTTTAAGGCAGAATCATACATAAGCATAACTTGCTTCCATTCTTCTTCTTCGTTATAAAACATAGGCAAATCCATTTTATCCTCCTTTGTGGCAATAATAACCTAAAACTTAAAAATCTAGGTAATGAAATATACCACATAACAAGTATTTTTAATATAGTTCTTTGTTCACTTTGTCTTTACTCTTTTTAATACATAAATATTATACCATATAGTTATGAACATTCTTTGAATAATTATAAACTTAATAAAATATTAATGATTACTTTACAATTATAAATTTATAAATCTTTATACATATTACATTCATTTTTCAGTACAACTTAGTTTTTTCTATGAAATATTACTATACAAACACCCAAAAATTAACATATGGAGCTTTTATAAAAAAATTAATTTTTATTGATAAAAATTATTGACAATATATAGAAATGTGTTATACTGTGAAAAGACTATAAAGAAGGAGGTAAAAACCATGATGAATTTATTAATAACTTTTAACTACGCTACAGCTATCCCATTATGTAAGAATACCTCTTCAATAAGTTTTCTAGATCTATGATCACACTTAACTAATCATTAAGCTATATGATCATTTATATTAGTTGACATTTATTGCCGTGGTATATTACCACGGCTTATTTTTTGCCCAAAAATAGGAAAGCTTCTTTATATGAATACGGTTCAATTATTTATAAATAAAAAAATGACTATTAATAATTGACAGCAAGGGAGGATTTATGAAAAAAATTTCAAGTTACATCAAAAAATACTGGTACGCTTATGGATTTGCTCTTATTTTTATGACAATAAGCATTTCGCTAGATATGCTTTCACCTCAAATAACGAAAAAAATTATAGATGATGTTATAGTTGGTGGTAATATGAGCATTCTTGGTAAGCTACTGCTTGGCATCTTCCTTATTGGAATTGGAAGATGTATCTTTCAATATTTTAAGGAACTGACCTTTGACTTAGTTAGTTCTAAAATTGCTTCAGATATTAGGAGAAATATCTTTAGGCACATTCAAAGTTTGTCACTGCCATTCTTTGATAAAAATAATACGGGAGAATTAATGTCTAGAGTTAAAGATGACGTAGACAGAATATGGGGTGCCCTAGGTTTTGTTAGTATGTTACTTATTGAAGTAGTTATCCACACTTCCATCGTACTATACTGCATGGTTAATCTTAGCAAGAAACTAACCATTATACCCTTAATTGCTATGCCAATTGTTGCACTAATTGCTATTTTCATGGAGAAGAAGCTTGGTACTGTTTACGAAGAAATCAGCGAACAAAATGCGGTTCTTAATACAGTAGCACAAGAAAATTTAGCTGGTGTTAGAACTGTAAAAGCTTTTGCTAGAGAAAAATTCGAGATAAAGAAATTTTTATCACACAATAAAAAATATTATGATTTAAATCTAAAACAATCCAATGTGTTAGTAAAATACTATCCTTATTTTCAATTTATAACAAGACTGCTGCCTATTGTAGTTATCATATTAGGTGGAAGAATGGTTATGGATGGTGAAATAACTCTTGGTACATTAGGTGCATTCGTAGAATACTCCAATAATATTGTTTGGCCCATGGAGATGCTTGGGTGGCTTGGCAATGACCTTGCCTCTGCAATTGCATCTAACAAGAAACTTAAAAAAATATATGATGAAACTCCAGTTATCGTTGAAAAAGAAAATCCTGTTAAATTAAATGAAGTATCTGGAGATATCGAATTTGATCAAGTTTCTTTTTCCTTTGGTGAAAAAGAAATATTGTCTAATATAAGTTTTCATGTTGAATCTGGTAAGTCAATTGGTATTATGGGTGCAACTGGCTCTGGTAAAACTTCAATTATCAGCTTATTACAACGCTTTTATGATACAAAAAATGGTGATATTAAGCTAGATGGTGTTTCCGTTAAGGATCTTTCATTAAGCCAACTAAGAGGAAATATGTCTTTAGTAATGCAAGATGTATTTTTATTCTCAGATACTGTTAGTGAAAATATTAAACTTGGTCATAAATCTCACATGGAGGAAAGTACTATTCTTGAAGCTGCCTCCTCCGCATGTGCAAGTGAGTTTGTTGAAAAAATGGAATACGGATACGATACCATCATAGGCGAACGTGGAGTTGGTTTATCAGGTGGCCAAAAACAAAGAATTAGTATCGCCAGGGCTCTATCAAAGAAAACACCAATACTAATATTAGATGACTCAACTTCTGCACTTGATATGGAAACAGAACATTTAATCCAAAAATCACTAAATGAATTAAAAGATACAACGAAAGTAATCATCGCTCACCGTATCTCAGCTGTTAGAAATGCAGATGAAATTATTGTATTAGATGAAGGTAAGATTGCTGAGAGAGGTACACATGAATCTTTATTAAGTGCAAAAGGTCTATATTATAATACCTTCATTGCACAATACGGTGACTATATAGAAGAAACTATGTCATCAAGTAGGGAGGCGATTTAATGTCAGTTAACGCAACACGTGATGACGAACTAACCATTAGTACTAGTAAATCTAAAACTTTACTAAGATTATTTCGTTATCTACTAAATTATAAAAAAGAAATATTTTTTGTCTTATGTATTATGGCTCTAACTGTTACTGTTTCCTTGTTAAATCCATTAATAATGGAAAGAGCAATTGACGTTTATATTAAAAACAAAGATGACAATGGTCTATTAAAACTTGGAATTTTTGCTGCTATCATAAACATAATCTATGTTCTTCTGGTTAAGTTAAGAATGTTCATTATGGCTAGAATTACTGGCAAGGTATTATTAACTATAAGACAGGAACTTTATATTCACATTCAAAAACTAAGCTTTAGCTTTTTTGATAGTAGACCAACAGGTAAAATACTTGCTAGAATTATTGGCGATGTTAATTCACTAAAAGATGTATTAGCGAATAGTGTTACCACATTAATACCTGACTTTATCACAATATGTGCCGTAGTAACTATTATGGTCATAAAGGATATAAAGCTAGCTCTAGCTTCCTTAATAAGTTTACCTTTACTTATTATATTTATGTGGTTAATTCAAATTTACTCTCATAAAAGATGGCAAATACATCGTAAAAAAAGTTCAAATTTAAACGCATTTATACATGAAGATTTATCTGGTATGAGAATCATACAAAGCTTTAATGCTGAAAAAGAAACGGAAGAGACTTTTGATGTTCTTTTAAAAGAACATAGAGATTCCTTTATAAGTGCTATTGTATTAAATGATGCATTTGGCTCTGCAATTGATTTTTGTTGGGGTCTTGGAACTGTTAGCTTATATTTTGTAGGAATTAAATTAATTGGCATTGAAAATATACATGTAGGTACCTTAATTGCATTTACTGCTTACATTGGAATGTTTTGGCGACCACTTATGAATCTTAGTAATTTTTACAATCAATTAATTACTAACATTACTGGTGCTGAACGTATCTTTGAAATATTAGATTCGAAGCCTGAAATAATTGATAATGAAAAAGTAATTGTTCTCCCTGAAATTAATGGTGACGTAACATTTTCACATGTTACCTTTGAATATGATAAAGATACTCAGGTATTAAATGATGTCTCCTTTCATATAAAAGCCGGTCAGACCATTGCTTTAGTTGGACCAACTGGAGCTGGGAAAACTACTATTGTTAATTTAATTAGCCGTTTTTACGATGTTACAGAAGGTGATATCTATATTGATAATTACAATATAAAAGATGTATCTATTGAAAGTCTAAGAGAACAAATGGGTGTTATGACTCAAGATAACTTCTTATTTTCTGGAACAGTAAAAGACAATTTACGTTATGGTAAATTAGATGCAACGGATGAAGAGTTAATTGAAGCTGCAAAGGCTGTAAATGCTCATGAATTCATTATGAAGTTAGAAAAAGGGTATGATACTGAGTTAAAAGAACGGGGTAGCGGACTATCTGTTGGACAAAAACAACTTTTGGCTTTTGCAAGAACCCTAGTATCAAAACCTAAAATACTAATACTTGATGAAGCTACTTCAAGTATTGATACACATACAGAATTACTTGTTCAACAAGGTATAGAAGTATTACTAAAAGGCCGTACTTCCTTTGTAATTGCTCATAGGCTTTCTACAATTCAAAAAGCAGATCGCATTTTTGTTATTGATGAGGGTGGTATTAAAGAAGAGGGAAGTGCAAAAGAACTTATTGATAAAAAAGGGCTCTATTATGATCTATATATGGCTCAGTTTAAAAATATTTAGTAGGCGCAAATTTGTGCTGACACTAGAATTCGAGGCGTAATGTGAAAATCAAGAATTTTCACATGGCAGAATGGAAGGTTATAATGAAAAAACTAACTTTACCTGTTTTTTGTTCTGATTTTTTAAAAGATCACGGTATAGACAAAGCAGAAATTGTTCATTTTGTTATTGCTGATATGAAAGAAAATGGTTTATATGGTGATACCTATGTGCTATTGACTAAAACTAAATTAGTTTTAGTCATGGCACCAAGTTATAAAAATCAAACACATCTTTTTGCAGGTTATCAAAAAGAATTTCTTACTTATGATAAAGAACTTCTACAAGTTCAATTCTACGACATAAACACCATCACTGAATTAAAAATTCAAAGATACGTAACTAGTGGCTGTTTATATTTCACTATTAATGAACAGGATAATTATCTTGTATCCTTTTCTAATTCCCTCATTGGACAGTTTTCTACTTTTATATCTATCTTTAGCAAATTAAAAGATGGTAAAGAAATAAAAGATGAAGACTTAGATATGAAAAACCACCTTGAATCATGTCCTAAATGCGGTCTCCTTTACCCTGATAAGGATCGTAAAATATGCCCCAAATGTATGGATAAACGTTCTATCTTCTTTCGTACTTTTTCTTACTTTATGCCGCATAAATTTAAATTAATACTAATGGTATTATGCTACATAGGTACTTCACTCCTTAACTTGGCTTGGCCTTATTTAAATGGAACCATTCTTTACGACAAAGTGCTTAGTAAAGATGAAACATTTCTACAAGTTCTACATATTCCCATTTATAAATTTACATATGCACTACTTATGGTTGTTGTTATCATGTTACTCACAAAAATTACATCTCAATTACTTGGTATAATTCAAGGATATATGGCCGCAAGTATAGTACCCGATGTAGTATGCTCCTTAAAAACTAAAGTATTTGAAAGTATGGGAAAGTTATCCATTAATTTCTTTAATAACAAACAAACCGGTAGCTTAATGACAAGGGTTTTGCATGATGCCAACGAAGTTACAGGATTTTTTATTGATGGATTACCATATCTTTTTATTAATATTTTAACTATTGTATTTACATGTATTGTTATGTTTACTATGAACGCTAAATTAGCACTTGCTTCTCTATTCCTGCTGCCATTCTTAACTTTAATTAGTTATAAACTCCTTCCAAGACTATGGAGTTACTATGGAAGAAGACATAGAGCAAATCGTACATTAAATGGCCAAATTAATGATAATATAACAGGTGCAAGAGTAGTAAAAGCTTTTGGTAGAGAAAGTAGCGAAATAACTAGATTTTCAAAATATAACAGTAAAGTAAGAAAAGCTGAACTTGATTTGGCTACCTTTGATAATCGTTTTTACGCTCTTTATTCCATGGTTGAAAACATTGCCTCCTTTATTGTATGGGGTCTGGGCTCTTATTTATTACTAAGAAAAACAGGTATTACTTTTGGTGTCTTAATCACATTTGTAGGTTATGTTGGTCAGTTAAATGGTCCTCTTAATTTCTTCTCTTATATATTCCGTTGGTGGGCAGATAGTATCAATAGCGCAGGAAGAATCTTTGAGATAATAGATGCTATTCCAGAAATAACTGAAGTAAAAGATCCAATTCCTATGGAGAACTTAGAGGGTAACATTACATTAAATTCTGTCACTTTTGGATATGAAGCACATAATCCTATACTAAAAGAAATCTCATTTGAAGTTAAGAATGGTGAAATGCTTGGAATTGTTGGCAGGTCAGGGGCTGGAAAATCTACTCTTGTTAACCTTATATCAAGGTTATACGATCCTCAAGTAGGTGAAATCTTAATTGACGACATTCCAATTAAGAAAATGGCATTTTCTGATTTACGAAAGAATATTGCAATGGTATCCCAAGAAACTTATATATTTATTGGAACTGTAGCTGCAAATATTGCTTATGCAAAGCCAGATGCATCTACAAAGGATATTATTCATGCTGCAATTTTAGCAAGTGCTCATGACTTTATCACCAAAATGCCAGATGGTTATGATACCATTATAGGTTCTTCAGGACGTTCATTATCTGGTGGTGAAAGGCAACGAATCTCTATCGCTCGTGCCATACTTGCAAACCCTAAAATTCTTATATTAGATGAAGCTACTGCTTCTGTTGATACAGAAACAGAACAATCAATACAAAACTCTTTAAATATGTTAGTAAAAGGTCGTACTACGCTATCCATTGCTCACCGTTTATCAACATTAAAAAATGCAGATAAGCTTGTGGTAATTGATGAAGGTAAATTAACAGAAGCTGGTACCCATGAAGAACTAATCGAACAAAGGGGTACTTATTATAAATTAATGGAACTGCAAACCAAAGCACTTGCATTACGTGGAATTGATTAGAGAAAATAACATAAACAACGATTTTTCAAAAAGTTTACTTAAAATCAATTCACTTTGCAAATTGCTGATGCCCAAATTCATGGTCTATCAGCAGAATGGAGATTATTATGATAAATGAAGAAAAAGAAACGAATAACTCTTCCTCTATTGAAGAAACTATGGACTCCATTGAAAAATCAATGGAGGAACAATCAGAAGATATTTTAGAACTGAGATACATAACAAGTGATAATAGTGTTTTTTCACCAACCAAGGGAGGTTTTGTATCTCTTACTTATAAAGACAAAACCTATAACCGAGTAAATTTTTATCGGACTTTTCCATTTACAGATCCATCAAACTATATCTCAGTTCGTGAAGTAGATGAAAAAGCTCGTGAAATAGGATTAATTAAATCTTTAACTAATCTTAATGAGGAACAACAATTGTTAGTAACTAGTCAACTTAATATCAGATATTTTACCCCTATTATTGAAAAAATAGTAGATATAAAAGACGAATATGGTTATGCCTATTTTAATGTCTTAACCAATTACGGACCATCAAAATTTACTACCCATATGGGTGGTGGAGCTGTTGTCTCCCTTACAGATACACGTTTACTAATCACTGACATTGATGGTAATCGATTTGAAATACCCAATATAAATACATTAACCGCTATGGAACTTAAGAAACTTGATTTATTCATATAAATAAAGAGTACTAATTTTAATACTCTTTAAGGAGGAAATAAACGTGATATTAAAATACTCACTTCCTGAAAAGTTTTATCCACAACTTGCTCTTTCTACGGAAGAATCTATCCACTACATAGCTCCATTTGATCTAAGATTAAATACTTCTTATGAGCATGAGGGTTATGTAATAGTTACAGACAAACGCTTAGTTGTATTAACCCCTAAGAAGATTCTACATAATATTGTCCTATCTAAATTCAGTAAAATCTGGTGTGAATCTATGGTGGATAACGGTATCTTGATTGGTACAATAGAGGATGAAGAAATTCTACTTGCTAGATTTTCCATGAAACATGTTGCTAGGTTTTCCTATATTGCAAGAGGAGCTTTACTTCTTTCTAAGGGTGATAAAACAATAGTAAAAAGTAAAGAACGTGAAAAAATTTGTAGTAAATGTGATAGGGCTTTGCCTGGTACAAATATCTGTCCTAATTGTGATGGCCATATGATAACATTTCGTAAATTTTTAGACCTATGTAAACCATATAGTATCAGATTATTGCTAATATCTTTATTTATGGTTCTATCTTCCTATTTAAGTTTATTCATGCCAGCTATACAAAAAGATTTTATTGATAATGTATTAAAGGTAGGCAATAGTGATTATAGTAAAGTAATAAAATTCATATTAACCATGCTTTTACTCACTACCCTAATCGTTATAATAAATATATTGAAACACAAATGGTGTGTATCTCTAGGTGCCAAAATTAGTATGGATCTGCGTAGTATGCTCTATGAAAAAATTCAGATGCTCTCCTTATCCTTTTTAAATACAAGAAAACCTGGAGAGTTAATGAACCGTGTTGTCCAAGATACTTCACAAATAAGAAGATTTATGGAAGAAACTTTTAGTGAGATGTTTTCTTTATTATTTACAATGATAGGCTCCCTTATCTTTATGATAGTAATAGATATAAAATTAACTTTTTTATCCACAATGTTTATTGTTGTTGTAGCTTTTTTACATCGATTGTTCCGGAGACATATACATCGAATTTTTCATCACCTTTGGACTAAAAGTGATGAAATCAATAGTTCACTACAAGATGTTATATCAGGAATGAGAGTTGTAAAATCTTTTGGTAAAGAAGAGTATGAAGCAAAAAAATTTCATAAAAAAGCATTAAGCTTTTCAGAAACTCAGAAAAGATCAGAACAATTTTGGGCCATATTTTCCCCAATCTTAACCTTTCTCATGGGGATAGGTATCTACTTTGCAACCTATTATGGTGGATTAAAAGTATTAGGTGACCAAATGACTACTGGTGAGTTAATACAATTCATTACCTATACTAGTATTCTATACGGCCCACTTGGGTGGATGACTTTTTTACCACGTCGTATTGTCCAACTTGTAACAGCGTTAGAACGTGTATACGATGTTCTAGATGAAGAACCCGAAATAAGCGATGAAGAAGATTCCATAGATTTAAATATTCAGGGTAATATAGAGTTTCGTAATGTACATTTTGGTTACAAAATATATGAACCAATATTAGAAAATATTAATTATAGCATTACTAAGGGAGAAATGATTGGTTTAGTTGGATCTAGTGGAACAGGTAAATCTACAATGATTAACCTCATTATGAGGCTATATGATGTAAATCAAGGTGAAATTCTTATAGATGGAATTAATATTAATTCAATTAAAAGCTCTTCCCTTCATTCACAAATTGGTGTGGTATTACAAGAAACCTTTCTTTTCTCAGGTACCATTTTAAATAATATTAGATACGCAAAACCAGACGCCACCACTGAGGAAATAATTATGGCCGCTAAAATAGCCAATGCACATGACTTTATCTCTAGGATGTCTGATGGATATAATACTTATGTAGGAGAACATGGCCATAATCTATCTGGTGGAGAACGCCAGCGTATTGCTATTGCAAGAGCAATCCTACATGATCCAAAAATATTAATACTTGATGAGGCAACATCTGCACTAGATACAGAAAGCGAGTACTTAATACAACAAGCTCTTGATAGATTAACCAAAGGACGTACCACTTTCGCAATTGCTCACCGATTATCCACCTTAAGAAATGCTAATAGACTTATTGTTATTGATGGTAAGAAAATAGCTGAAATGGGCACTCATAATGAATTATTAGAGAAAAAAGGGATCTATTTTGGTCTTGTAAATGCTCAATTAGAAATGCAAAAAATTGAAGCTAATTGCTAAATTCCCTTCTTCTGTTTTCTGCGACAAAAAAGCAGGAATCTTATTAATATATACAAAAGAAAAACCTTTTTCCTATACTTTATTGCTTCTTCTTGTAGCAAACAGTTTTATTATTTAAACTGTCTACCACAAGGCAAGATATCAATACAAGGAGAAAAGGTTTTTCTTTTTAATTTTCTTTATTGCTTCTACCTATTCTATTATACAATTATATATTTATACTCTTTTAAAACCTACGAGGTAATGTAATGATAAAAGTTGTTCCCTTCGTAAACTGTGATCTAACCTTTATCTTCCCTGTATGTCCAATTATAATTAATTTTGCAATTGAAAGTCCAAGTCCATGACCACTTATCTTTTCATTTCTTACATTATCAGAACGATAAAATCTCTCAAATATATTTTCTACATCTTTTTTTGTCATACCAATACCCGTATCACTAACTGTTATAATACAGTCACCATCTTCATTTTCGCAATTTATAGAGATAGAATCACCATCTTTGGTATATTTGACAGCATTATCTATGAATACACGAATTGCTTGTTTTAACGCTTGTTTATCTCCATAAACAACTACATCCTCTATTACATTACTAAGTATTACTCGGTTAGTGGTAACTATTTTTGTTTCTTTTACCATATCCTCTATTACATTACTCATATTAAATTTGCGTTTATCAAGTTTTAACTTTTTCTTATCATGTCTAGATAAAAACAATAACTTTTCTACTAAGTCTTGCATAGCCTTTGCTTCGTTAGTAATCGCCTCAACAGACTCAAGTAATACTTCTTCATCCTTTGTTCCCCATCTGTTAAGAAGATTAGCATACCCTTGAATAACAGATATGGGGGTTCTTAGTTCATGGGATGCATCAGATACAAATTGTTTTTGACTCTCATATGAAATTTCGATACGATCAAGCATGTTATTAATAACTCCTGCTAGATCTTTTAGTTCATTCTTGGTACCCTCAACATTAAGTCGTTGACTATTTAAATTGTTAACTGTCAACCGATTTGCAGTTGCAGACATGTCATTTATTGGTTCTAATAATTTTAAATCACTAACTTTACCTCTTCGTATAATAAAGTAAACTAATACTAAATACAATAAGCCTACGGTACATAACAGCCACACGGCCTTTTCTGTAGTATAAGTCATGTCGTACTGAATATACAAATGATATGTTTTATCCCACAAAGTTATATCTTTGTAGTCATATATTATAATAGTAGGATAAATTATACTTATATCTTTATTATAATAAATATGTTTAAAGAAATTCTTTTCTTTTGAAATATCATCCACAATATCATTATATATAATCTGATTATTATCATCCGTTAGACGAAAGGTAATATCATCTATATAAAATGGATTATTTATATTTACTTCGTTTGTTGTCCCTTCCCTTTCTATATTTTTAATCGCATTCATAACTCTATCATTCATGCTTTTATACTCTACAGAATAAAACAGAAACACAAGCCCTATCATAAAGAACACGCCAGAAATCAATAATAATTTTAAATAGTGAAGTGATATTCGAAATGCAATAGAAAACCTAAAATTACCTAGCCATTCTTCTCTTTTTTTATGTATAGGTAATATTACCTGGGCCAAGAGTAACTTTAATATTTCCTTTATTTTATGCTTCATCTTTGATTATATACCCGACCCCTCTAACTGTGCTTATTAAATGAATACCGTATTTATCGTCTATTTTCTGTCTCAAATATCTTATATATACATCTACTACATTTGTATCTCCTAGATACTCATAATCCCAAACATTATTAAGCATTTGCTCTCTTGTTATTGCAATATTTTTATTTCTAATTAAGTACTCTAATAATTCGTATTCCTTTTTTGTTAATGCTAATTCTTCTTTATTATAAAAAGCACTATGACTTGTTATATTTAATGTTAAATCACCTACTTGCAATATGTCAACCTTGGGTTGTGACGATTTAATGCGTCTATTTAATGCTACTCTTATTCTTGCTAATAATTCTTCAATTTCAAAAGGTTTTGTCATATAATCGTCAGCACCAATATCTAATCCTGCAACTTTATCCGTTACATCATCTTTTGCAGTAAGCATAATAATTGGAACAGAAGATTCCATACGAATTCTTCTACATACTTCAATACCACTTAAACCGGGTAACATAATATCTAATAGTATCAGATCTATATTTTTATTAAGACCTAATTCTAGTCCACTTCTACCATCACTTGCTATTTCAACTTCATAACCTTCATGTTTAAGTTCTAACTCTAAAAATCTAGCTATTTTACTCTCATCTTCAACTATTAATATTCTTGCCATTTCTCATCTCCATTCTGCCGTGTGAAAATTCTTTATTTTCACACTACTCCGCTAATTTGGGCGTTAACGCATTATTTGCCAAGTGATTTGATTTTTAATTCACTTTAACTTTGCCTGCTTAATCTATTAATCTTATTTTATAATTAGTTACTACTTTTTTCAATATGCCTATATTAAAGTTTCATTAAAAAAAGTACTTTTCTTACTATTTTATCATAAGAAAAGTACTTTTATTAAATATATTATTATTATTATTATTAATTAAAAAATTATATCTTATATAATTTAATGATTTATTTAATAACAGATTTTACTGTAGAAACAACATTCTCTGTTGTGAAACCAAATTTCTTAAATAACTCGCCTGCTGGTGCAGATGCTCCAAATCCATGCATTGTAACATAAGCTCCATCAAGACCAACATATTTAGCCCAACCAAAATCAATACCTGCTTCAACTGCTACTCTAGCTCTTACTGCACTTGGAAGAATACTTTCTTTGTATTCAGCTGATTGTTGTTCAAATAAATCCATAGATGGCATACTTACAACGGATACATCAATACCTTCTTTTAATAATTCTTCTCTTGCATTAACGCCAAGTTCAACTTCAGAACCACTTGCAATAATAATTGCATCTGGAACTTCTTTTGTTGATTTTTCAATTACATATCCACCTTTAAGAGCTTCCTTACTAGAACCTTTTAATTGTGGTAAGTTTTGACGTGTTAATACTAATGCTGTAGGTGTTGATGTAGATGTAATTGCATAATACCATCCAGCTATGGTTTCTGTAGCATCAGCTGGTCTAAATACTGTAAAGTTTGGCATAGCACGTAACATAGCTAATTGCTCGATTGGCTCATGAGTAGGACCATCTTCCCCTACACCAATGCTATCATGTGTAAGAACATAAGTTAATGGGAGTCCCATTAAGGAAGATAATCTTGCCATAGGTTTTACATAATCACTAAATACAAAGAATGTTGAAACATATGGTCTTAATCCACCATGAAGTGCTAAACCATTACCAATTCCCGCCATAGCAAGTTCACGTACACCAAAATGTAAATTACGTCCTGCATAATTCTCTTTTGAGAAGTCTCCTTCTCCATTCATATAAGTCTTTGTTGAAGGAGCAAGATCTGCTGAACCACCAAAGAAACCTGGAACTAGATCCTTTATTCTATTAATAACCATACCAGAAAGATTTCTAGTTGCTTCTGGTTTATTATCAAATGCAAAAAATTCTTCACTATCAATTAAATCTTTTGCTATATTTAGATCATGATGTTTATCCCATAATTCTTTTAGTTCAGGATATTTTTCACTATAATTAGCAAACATCTGATTCCATTCATCTTCCACTTTAGCATTTTCTTCTGCTATTGCTTTGTAGTTAGCATAAACCTCTTCTGGTACATAAAAAGGTTCTTTCGATGGCCATCCTAAGTTATCCTTTAATGCATCAACATTATCCGCACCTAAAGGTTCGCCATGTGCACTTGCTTTACCCTCTTTATTTGGGCAACCATGGCCAATCTTAGTTTTAACTGTTATCATTGTTGGTCTTGTATTATCTGCTTTAGCTTCTCTAATAGCAGCACCAATTTCTTCTAAGTTATTACCATCTTCAACAACTAATGTTTGAAAACCAAATGCTTCGAAACGCTTTTTAACATCTTCTGTGAAAGCAATATCTGTACTTCCTTCAATTGAAATATTATTAGAATCATATAATACAATAAGTTTTTCAAGTCCTAGAGTTCCAGCTAATGAAAATGCTTCAGAAGAAATACCTTCCATCATACATCCGTCTCCACCTAATACATAAGTGTAGTGATCTACTACTGGAAATCCTTCTTTATTAAATTTTGCAGCAAGGTGTTTTTCTGCCATAGCCATACCTACAGCCATAGCCATACCTGCACCTAATGGACCTGTTGTAGCTTCTACACCAACAGTATGTCCATATTCTGGATGACCTGGTGTTAATGAATCTAATTGTCTAAAGTTAGCAAGATCATCTACAGATAGATCACCATATCCAAATAAATGTAATAAAGAATATAAAAGTGTTGATCCGTGACCACCTGATAATATAAATCTATCCCTATTTACCCAGTTTGGGTTATTAGGATTATGTTTCATGTGTTTTGCCCATAATTCATAAGCCATAGCTGCAGAACCTAATGGTAATCCTGGATGACCTGAATTAGCCTTTTGAACTGCATCAGCTGATAAAACTCGGATTGCATTGACTGACATTGTATCGATGTGATTCATTGTAAATCCTCCTAAAAATTGTAATATTATTCACCAAAAACAGCTTTGTAGTCGCTTTGGAATTTTTCAATACCTTGATCTGTTAATGGATGTTTTGTACATAGTTCAATTACACTATAAGGAACTGTCGCAATATCAGCTCCTGCAAGTGCGCAATCAGTAACATGAATTGGATTACGAACGCTTGCAGCAATAATTTCTGTATCTAATCCATATATATCAAATATTTCTGATATTGTTCTAATTAAGTCAATACCAGGCATAGAAATATCATCTAAACGTCCTAAAAATGGTGATACATAAGTAGCACCAGCTCTAGCAGCAAGTAATGCTTGATTTGCTGAAAAAATTAAAGTTACGTTGGTTTTTATACCTTCGCTTGCTAAAACTTTAGTTGCTTTTAAACCTTCTACAGTCATAGGAATCTTAACAATCATATTTGGGTGAATCTTTGCAATTTCACGCCCTTCTGCTATCATACCTTCTGCATCTATTGTAGTTGCTTTTACTTCGCCACTAATTGGTCCATCAACAATAGAAGCGATCTCTTTAATAACTTCAACAAAATCTCTTCCTTCTTTTGCTATTAATGAAGGATTAGTTGTAACCCCACATATAACTCCCATATCATTAGCCTTTTTAATATCTTCTACATTGGCTGTGTCAATAAAAAATTTCATAAATAAATATCCTCCTTTAAAATAAAATCATAAGTCTTTAAATATACTATCTTGTTAAACTTTTTTACCTGAATATAAATTATAATCTATGTATTTATAAGAATACTATATAATTAGTATCAGAATACTATAACGAATAACCTGTTGCAATAAGCTTTAATATATTTCTTTTCATATTTATTTTAGAATAACTTAATATATTTATTTGATTAACTTCCATAATAGATTTTCCACATAGAATAATCACTTTTGCTATATTAATCCCCAATTCTTATTATTTATCCACTAAAATTTAATCCACATCTAAAAATAATAAAACTTAATTCTACGTAATGGATGTTTTACGCCTTTTATTATACCATTAACAAATATATTAAACAATCTATTATTTACATATTATAAACATATTACTACAATATATTTAAACATTATTAACTTTTAGTATATTTAAACAACAAAAAAGGACTTTAAATAATTAAAGTCCTTTAATAATTAACAATGAGACATCCGGGGCTCGAACCCGGGACAACTTGATTAAAAGTCAAGTGCTCTACCAACTGAGCTAATATCCCATTTCATATTGAAAATTCAGTATTTTATTAAAAATAACTATTTTTTTCAATAAAAAATGCCCAGAGCCGGAATCGAACCAGCGACACAAGGATTTTCAGTCCTTTGCTCTACCGACTGAGCTATCTGGGCAATTTAAACATATTCATGAATAAAACCATTTTTGAAAACATAATGTTTTCGAGTTGCGGAGATAGGATTTGAACCTATGACCTTCGGGTTATGAGCCCGACGAGCTTCCAGACTGCTCCACCCCGCGCCAGTAATAACTTATAACTTATTTAATTTTTAAAACTAAATGGATGGAGAAGGATTCGAACCTTCGAAAGCGTCGCTAACAGATTTACAGTCTGCCCCCTTTGGCCACTCGGGAACCCATCCAAATTTTTTACTTTAAGATTATATACTATAAAGTATGCCTTATTCTATTTTTCAAACATTTTTTGTTTGAAAGCCGACGATCGGACTCGAACCGATAACCTGCTGATTACAAGTCAGCTGCTCTGCCAATTGAGCCACGTCGGCATATTAAATTTATGTCTTTAGTTAGTTTTATGATGGGACCAATAGGGCTCGAACCTATGACCCTCTGCTTGTAAGGCAGATGCTCTCCCAGCTGAGCTATGATCCCATATTAATTTAACTAAACGACCCAGAAGGGACTCGAACCCTCGACCTCCGCCGTGACAGGGCGGCGCTCTAACCAACTGAGCCACTAGGCCTTATGACAATCACTTACACATTGATATTTTGTTATAATCATTAATCTTAGATGAACAAAACCA
>JAEWHU010000241.1 GCA_023387635.1 Bacillota bacterium | reverse complement strand
AACTATCTTTTACATTTTATTTATGTTTATCTCGTTTTAACTTAGTCATTTAAGAAATCATACTGTGACATAAATAATTCATAATAGCTTCCCTTTAACTTCATAAGTTCCTCATGGCTACCCATTTCTTTGATATTACCACTATCAACATACATGATGCAAGTAGCATTTTTAATGGTTGAAAGTCTGTGGGCAATAATAAAAGAAGTACGACCTGCTAACAAATGTTGTAATCCTTCTTGTAATAGCATCTCAGTTTCAGTATCAATACTTGAAGTTGCTTCGTCAAGGATTAAGATTTTTGGATCTGCAAGAAGTGCTCTTGCAAATGAAATTAACTGTCTTTGCCCTGCGGATAAACGGCTACCACGTTCGTTTACTTCTGTATGATAACCATGTTCGAGCTGAGTAATAAAATCGTGGGCACATACTGTTTTTGAAGCAAGTACTACCTCTTCATCCGTAGCATCCATATTACCGTAACGGATATTATCTAGGATTGTACCAGAGAAAATAAAGCTATCTTGAAGCATTACACCCATTTGCTTACGCAAGGAGTGAATAGTAACATTACTAATGTCAATCCCATCAATTAGAATCTTTCCAGAATCTAAGTTATAGAAGCGGCTGATTAGATTGATAATTGTAGTTTTTCCAGCACCAGTTGGTCCTACAATAGCATAAGTATCACCTTGATTCACTTTAAAGTTAACACCATTTAGGATCTTAGCATCCTCATCGTAGCTAAAATGAACATCCTTAAATTCTACAGTACCTTTAATTGGTGGCATGTTTGTAGCATCTTCCTTGTCCTTTACAATTACTGGTTCATCAATGGTCTCAAAAATTCTTTCAAGATATGAGATTGCAGTCAATAACGAATTGTAAAAACTAGCCAAGGTATTAATTGGAGCCCAAAAACGTCCGATATAACCTGTAAATGCAATTAAGATACCAACTGTTATAGTGGACATACCATCGTTTAACCAAGAGACACCTAACAGATATATGGCAGCTATGGTTAAAGTTGAAATATTATCGATTGCAGGCCATAATAAGAAATTGTATTTTACTGCTTTCATCCAAGCTACACTATAGTTAGAACTTAGGCTGTTAAATATTTTAACATTTTCATCTTCACGTACAAAACTTTGTGTAACCCTGATACCATTAATACTTTCTGCTATGTAAGCATTTAAGTTAGATGATTTATTACTCGAAATTTGCCATGCAACACGTTGTCTCGTCTTAATAAAAAAGATTAATCCCATAAGCACAGGCAATCCAAGTAAGCAAATAATAGTTAATCGAATGTTAAGAGATAACATAAACCCAACGATAAATACTAAACTAAATAAATCAGTAATAGTATTAACAATACCATTGGATAATAAATCACTTAAGCTATTAACATAATTAACTACACGAACACCAATTTTACCATGTGGTCTATCATCATAATATGAAAAAGGTAGCGCTTGTAAATGAGTAAAGATATCACTACGAATTTGATGAATAATATTTTGTCCTAGCTTTGTAGTAATTTGTATTCGTAATCGTAGAAAAGTGACAATGATAAGGTTAATTACCAATAAGACCATACTGATACTTATGATGCCTTTTATATTGCTATTTGGAATATAATCATCCATGATGGTCATTAAAATTCTAGGAGTAAACATGGATAAACCACTAGAAGTTATCATGAGGAAAACAGTTAACAACATATCCTTACGATATGGTCTAATATATGTATACAGCCTTTTTAAGTGCTCATAACTAAATTCAGATTGGAGAGTTTCGTCTATATCATATTTGTTTCTAGCCATTCTTTTCTCCCCCCTTTTGAATGTATTCGTTTATACTTATTGAATTCACCATATTGATGATTAAATACTGTGTAATAATAACCTTTTGCATCAATTAGGGAATCATGAGTACCAGATTCACGAATAATGCCATTTTCAATAACTAAGATTAAATCAGCATCTTTTATTGATGAAATTCTATGCGCTATTATAAAAGCTGTGTGACCTGCAAGTGCATTTAATCCATTTTGAATCTGTGTTTCAGTTTCCATATCAACAGCAGATGTTGTATCATCTAGGATAATAATGGATGGATTTTTAAGAAGAGCCCTGGCAAGAGAGATACGTTGCTTTTGTCCGCCGGATAATCCCATACCACGTTCACCCACGATAGTATCATAACCATCTGGCATACTTGTAATAAAGTCATCCGCATTGGCTACTTTTGCAGCAGCAACTACTTCTTCAAAGGTACAATTAGGATTACCATATGCAATATTACCTTCTATGGTATCAGAGAATAGAAAGACGTCTTGCATTGCCATACCTATATTGCTACGTAGGTTAAATAAGTCCATATCTTTTAGATTAATTCCATCAATCGTTATTTCACCATCAGTTACATCATAAAATCGGCACAATAAATTCATTAAAGTAGATTTACCAGAACCGGTAGCACCAATAATACCAACGGTTTGGCCAGGTTTCACTTTAAAGTTAACATCGGTTAATATAACATCATCCTCTGCTTTGTAGTTCACATGCTTAAATTCAATTTCACCCTGAAAACGTGGCGCTTTCACAGGATTTTTTGGAGTTTTAATACTTGGTTCATCTTTAATTGTAGAATAAATTTTTTCTATACTAGTAACAAATCTTTGGTAATCGTTGGCAAGCCATCCAGCCATACGAAGGGGATTGTTTAGCATCCACAGATAACCACTTACTGTTACTAACTTACCAATGGACATAGAACCTTTAACAACCATAATTCCACCAACTAAGTACAAGATAAAAGTAAGAGAACTTGAAATAAATTCAAAAATTGGAACGTATTTACGCCACACAGCAGAAGCCTTTAACTCTGCATCTCTATAATCATCATTCTCTTTATTGAATTTTTCTATTTCATAGTCTTCCTTGGCAAATGCTTTTATAACACGATTTCCACTTATATTTTCTTGTACAAAAGTATTAAGACTTGAGAATTGTTTCCTTATATTATGGAAAGCTGGCTTAATAGCATTCAATTGTTTTTTTGTTATAAATGCAGTAATTGGGATTACTGTTATCATACATAATGCAAGGCGATAATCTACCGTAAATATCATAACAAGTGCAATGACAAGTAATAAGATATTTTCATAAATAGAATATATGGAATAAGCAATAAAATGTCTGATGGCATCCATATCACCGGTTTGTCTAGACATTAGATCGCCAGTACGATTCTTGTTATAGAAGGAAAAGTCTTCTTCTAAGAATCTACGATATACATAATCTCTCATACTGTAGAGCATTTTTTGTGAAGATGTTTCGAATATGTACAAATAGGTATATCTTAATATGGAACGTGTTAATGTAGTAAGTATTAATATAAGAACTAACTTAGGTAATAAACTTGTGTTACCACCTTTAATAACATCATCAACAATAATACCTGATATATACGGGTTGATAATAGTAAGACATGAAGCAATAGTAACTAGTATTAAAGCTATTAGTAGCCTCATACGGTATTTTTTCAAAAATGAAAAAAACCATTTCATAGGTGTCATAATCTCTCCTCCAATATTTAAGTCTAATTTACGAGTCTGTTCTATTATAGTATCTTAACCTGAAATTTAAATGTCATTTATTATTAAAATGATGTAGGATGTTATACTTACGAAAATTTTCGTTTAAAAAATATTATATATAATATGTAATATGGTTAAAAATATAGTATAAAAAGGTAAGAAGTTTATTTGTTTTATGTATAATTTAGGAATAAAAATTATATAGTGGAAGATTCTTAGAAATTATAATGAAAGTATATGAAAAAATGTTTTATTTATGTAAAAAAGTGTTATAATGAATTTAATGAAAGGGGGATTCGCATGTGCAGGCAGTTTGATATTACGTATAATGATTTTAATCCAACCATATTTTTTGCTAGCAAACAAAAAATGCTGAAAGAAGCTTCCTACCATGATCATGATTTTACAGAATTCACTTATATTTTATCAGGTAAAGGAAGATATTTTGTTGATGGAATTACATATGATGTTGAAGCTGGAGATGTTATATTCTGCAATCCTGGTGTAAAACATCAAAATATTATGTTAAATATGAAAGAACCAACCGTGGAATTCTTTGCAGGATTTAAAGGATTTCATTTTAAAAATATGCCACCAGATTCTATTGTATTAAAAGATGGTGGACATGTAATTCGTACTAATGCAGAAACAAAGCAAGAAATATCTAGACGTTGTTTTGAAATGATAGCTGAGAATGAGGCAAATCAAGTTGGAAAATATTTTATGTTAAAATCTCATTTAATGCAAATATTACTTCTAATTATAAGAGAAATAACTGAAGTAGAAGATAGTACCCAAAATAGGTGTAATTTTGAATCATATAATAAAAGTTATGCTGTAAAAAAAATTATAAATTATTTAAATGAAAATTATGAAAGTAAGATATCTTTAGATCAAATTGCACATAATATGTATCTAAGTCCAGTATATATATCAAAGATATTTAAGGAAGAAACAGGTGAGTCACCAATAAATTACTTGATTAAAATACGACTTGAGAAGGCAAGGGATATTTTGCTAGGTGATGAAGGTGGTAGTATTAAAAATATAGCTAATAGTGTAGGATATGATGACGTTTATCATTTTAGCAAATTATTTAAAAAATATTATGGTACATCACCCCTTTATTATAAAAAGACAGCCATTGAGGAAAATGCTAGGAAGATAGGTTTAGTATGAGATAGGAGCTAGATATGAATTTATATGAAGCAATCTTTGTTAGAAAATCAATAAGAAAATATAAAATGAAAGCTCTTGATGAGAGCATATTAAATGACATTATGAATTTTGCAGGAAGCCTTCGTATGCTATATGATGGCATATCTGTAGAATATAAAATAGTAGATAATTTAAATGAGCCTATTAATTTTACAGGACCATTTTCTGTAAAAGCACCTTATTACTTAGTGCTTTTTTCAACAAAAGATGAAGGATATAGCTATAATGCAGGATATCTATTAGAGCAAATCACATTGTATTTAACAACAAAAGGCATCGGTTCTTGTTACCTGGGTATGGTTAAACCCGGGAAGGGAAAGTTAGAGGTATTAGATCATGAATACATTATAACTTTAGCTTTTGGTGAAGGAGAAAATGAGATTTATCGTACTGTCGATAATGCAAAAAGATTGCCAATTGAAGATATTGCTATATATAAAGAAAATATTAGTAGAAATGTAAAGTCAATAATGCAAGCTGTTAGAATGTCACCATCAAGTATGAATAGCCAACCATGGAAATTCGTAGTATACAATAATCGAATTCATATCTTTATTAAAAAACAAATATTTATAACATCAGCTCTTAAGGAACTTCAAGAAATAGATATAGGAATATGCATTGCTCATCTATTAGTTGCGGCAGATGAATTATGGGTTGATTGTGTTGTACAACATTTTGATAACATAAGTAATAAAACCTTTAAAAAGTATGAATATGTTACTAGTATTAAAATGATCTAATTGAATATAAAAAATAAATTAAATATATTTTTAAAAATATATTGACAAATGTGTCAATTTATAATATACTATGTCATGTGTTCGAGAGAAACAAAAATCTTAACGACATATGATATGCGCGAGTGGCTCAGTGGTAGAGCATCGCCTTGCCAAGGCGAGGGTCGCGGGTTCGAATCCCGTCTCGCGCTTAATAAAAAACAAGGAATCATGCAAAGCATGGTTCCTTGTTTTTTGTAGAGCGGGTAAACAATGGATGTAGAGCCTTCAAATATAAGAATGAACACCCTCAGTGTTCATTCTTATATTTGTTACAGTATTATATCGAACGAAGTGAGATAGAATGCTGTTTCGAATAACCCGTCTCGCGCTTAATGAAAAAATAGCTCATCCGTTAGGAGAGGGCACTGAAAAAGTCCCTATACGTGTAACTTCATTAAAAATCACTATAAGTGTTAGTTTTTCAACATTTGTAGTGATTTTTTTGTTATAATGGAAGTATCAAAAGTGGTGAGGAAAACGGTATGTTAGAACAACAACAAAAATTAGTATTAAGCCCATATATGGAGATTTATAATCTTGTAGTTCCTAAAGATAATC
>JAEWHU010000219.1 GCA_023387635.1 Bacillota bacterium | reverse complement strand
GGAATTATTAGAGAAAATAAAAGAAAAAAATATAGTTATTGCTAATGTTACATTACATGTAGGTCTTGGAACTTTTAGACCTGTAAAGGTTGATAATATCTTAGAACATCACATGCACTCTGAGTTCTATCATATTGAAGAAGAGGAAGCAAAGAAGATTAATGATGCGAAAAAGAATGGTAATAGAGTAATTTGTGTTGGTACAACTAGTTGTAGAACAGTGGAATCAGCAGCAGATGAGAATGGTTATGTAGTAGCTGGAAGTGGAGATACTGAAATATTTATATATCCAGGTTATAAATTTAAGGTACTTGATTCCTTAATTACTAACTTCCATCTTCCAGAATCAACACTTATTATGTTAGTATCCGCTCTTGCAGGAAGAGACCATGTAATAAATGCATATGAAACGGCTGTAAAAGAACGTTATAGATTCTTTAGTTTTGGAGATGCGATGATTATTACAGATACAACAATATAAGTATGAGAGTGCTTTTCTTTTAATGTTTCATAGCATAATAAATTAATATTAACTATATGATCTATAAAAGTTAAGGGGGAGCTAGTAGAATGAAGAAGACAAAAAAGAAAATTATTATTTTATTAGCTGTATTGGTTGTTTTACTATTTCCTATACCTAGCGTATACAAGGATGGTGGTACAAGGACTTATACCTCATTGACATATAAAATTATTGTATGGCATAAAATGAAAGAGCCGAATGGATACAAAACTGGCACAGAAATCTACTTTTTCCCAAACAATTTTCATGATCTTGACTACTACGTAAAATGATTAGAAAATTATTCTGTTGAGTAAGAAAAAGCCGATACCTAAATTTGGGTATCGGCTTAAATTCTATTAAATCAGTACTTTGACTTAGATTATATTGCAAGGAATTAGATTTTTAATTTTCTATTTCATCAAACCTTCTAAATCCTTATAAAAATCAGGATAAGAGATATCTACACATTCGGAGTTAAGAATGGTAGTTTCACCATCTGCTACAAGACCAGCAATTGCAAAGGACATAGCAATTCGGTGATCTAGTTTGCTATCTATAACAGCTCCATGTAGAGGTTTTCCGCCATGAATAATCATACCATCTTCGGTAGCTTCTATATCTGCACCCATAAGTTTTAGTTGATTCACCATTACATCAAGACGATTGGATTCTTTTACCTTTAGCTCACCTGCATCCTTAATTACGGTAGTGCCATCAGCAAAACATGCGATTACAGCTATGATAGGTATTTCATCAATTAGTGTTGGAATGATAGGGTCACATATTGTAGTAGCTTTTAGGGAACTATGTTTTACTAAGATATCGGCTACTGGTTCGGTATCTGTATTACGAAGGTTCTCTAAAGTTATATTAGCACCCATCTGTTCTAGAACCTTAATAATTCCATCCCTTGTTTTATTTACACCAACATTTTTAATTAATATTTCAGAACCTGGTACTAAAATACCTGCAGCTATAAAGTAAGCAGCGGAAGAGATGTCTCCAGGAACAATCACATCCCTGGCAATTAGTTTTGGAGAGCCCGTTATGGTAATGGTATTATCTTTGTTCGCTATATTGGCACCTAACATTTGAAGCATAATTTCAGTATGATTTCTTGAAGGCGTATGCTCTATTACCGTAGTTTCCTCATTGGCATATAACCCTGCAAGTAAAACAGCAGATTTAATTTGTGCAGAGGCAACTGGGAGGGTATATGTAATACCAGATAATCCTTCCTTAGTGCCTTCAATAGAAAGAGGAGCTAAATTATCTCCAGATAAACTTTTAATTTTTCCTCCCATGCTTACTAGAGGATTAATTATTCTTCCCATTGGGCGTTTACAGATAGAAGCATCTCCAGTTAATGTAGTATCAAAGGTTTGACCACATAAAATACCTGATATAAGTCTCATAGTAGTTCCACTGTTCCCCACATCTAATATGCTATTAGGTTTTTTTAGCCCTCTAAGACCTTTCCCTTTTACAATTACTACATTTTCTTTTGTATTATTCTCTATATCAATTCCCATTTGTCTAAAACAACTTATTGTAGATAAGCAATCAGCACCTTGTAAAAAATGACTGATACGAGTACTTCCTTCTGCCAAGGAGCCAAACATAATAGCACGATGTGAGATGGATTTATCACCTGGGATGGTTATTTCACCTTTTAATGAATTTGATTTTTTAAAAATCATCGTTACCTCCTGAGTATCTTATTATCTTTCATAGATTATATAACTATATTTTTTAAGTAAGGAAATGGCCTTTTCTCTTGCGGAATTATCGTAAAATTCAATTCTTAGCACACCTTCTTCAAATTCACGATTATGAATAATTCCAATATTTTTAATGCTTATTATATTAGTTGCAAGCAAAGTAGCAATGGTAGCAATAGCACCTGCCTCATCAATAATATCAATGAATATTTCATATATATTTTCCATTAATCCATTGGAACGATTGGGAATAGAAGTTCTATATTCATTGGCTGTATCAAATAAATCATATAGATAGACTTCGTCCCTTTCTTCTAAAGCATTAGATATATTGTTAAGAGAAGAAATATAGTTATCTAAAAAAGCCTTGATACTATCTGTATTAGTTAGACATATATTTTGCCAAATGGTTGGTGAGGAGGAGGCTATTCTTGTGATATCTTTAAAACCGCCTGCTGCAAGATGGCGCATGTTTTCCTTCGTATCATCGGAATCTCTTACAAGGTTAACTAAGCTAGCCGCTATAATATGGGGAACGTGACTAATAGCAGCTGTTATAGAGTCATGCTGTGTATAATCTAATATAATTGGTAGAGAAGCCATATCTTTTACCAATTGTATCATAAATTCTAATTTTACACTAGGAGTATATCTTGTAGGCGTTAATATGTAATAAGCATTTTCTAAAAGGGTGGGGTGTGAATTCTCAAAACCGGTTTTTTCGGAACCGGTCATGGGGTGCCCCCCGATAAACATAGTTTCCATTCCTAAGTCTATCACTTCCTTATGAATATTGCCTTTTACACTTCCAACATCAGTAAGAATACAATCAGGTTTTATGATATTTTTTAATACGGATAAGTAGTTTATATTTTGTAATACTGGAGCACACAATATAATTATGTCACAACCAGCAAAATCATTTAAATCATTAACCACCTTGTCTAATGTGCCATTGTTTAAAGCAAGTTCTAAATCCTGACTAATAGCACTAGAATCCACATTACGAATAGTCGCATTATTAGTAGAAGTATTTCCTTTTGAACTATGATGATCAAAGGCCAGTAAATTGTATTCTTTGTGTGTATTCTTTATTGCTTTTGCAATGGAACCACCAATTAAACCAAGGCCAATAAAGCCGATTGTAATATCATTCATACATATCTTCTTTCTCTGTACTCCATTCACATTATGAATAGGTTATTTATATTTCTAGAAATTTTTTCCCATTAACTTTGCAAATGGCCTTAGTTCCTTACATAGTTCTTCAAATTGGCTAAAAGTTAAAGATTGAGGTCCATCCGATAATGCTATTTCAGGATTTGGATGAGTTTCAATCATAAGGCCATCAGCACCTGCTGCGATTGCAGATTTTGAAAGTGGACCCACGTATCTTCTAACACCAGTTGCATGACTTGGATCTACAATGATTGGTAAGTGGCTTTTATGTTTAATTACAGGAACGGCACTAATGTCAAGTGTGTTACGAGTTGCAGTTTCAAAAGTACGAATACCACGTTCGCATAAAACCACATTAGGATTACCTTCGGACATAATATATTCAGATGCGTTTAACCATTCCTCTATGGTTGCAGATAATCCACGTTTTAATAGAACTGGCAGTCCGGTTTTTCCAGCCTCTTTTAATAAGTAGAAGTTTTGCATATTTCTAGCACCAATTTGTAACATATCCACATACTTAACGGCAGCTTCAATTGCTTCTAGACTGGTTACTTCACAAATAACTGGTAAACCAGTTTCTTCTCTAGCTTCCTTCATAAATCTTAGTCCTTCTTCTTCTAGACCTTGAAAAGCATATGGAGAAGTTCTTGGTTTATAAGCACCTCCACGTAATATTTTTGCACCAGCTTTTTTAATAGCGTGTGCAGTTTGAAGTAATTGCTCTCTGCTTTCAATTGCACAAGGGCCTGACATTATTACTAATTCGTCGCCTCCGATTGAAACATTACCTACTTTAATAATAGATGGTTCTGGATGAAATTTTTTATTAGCTAATTTATAACTTTCAGTGACAGATACAATTTTATCAACATCATCTGCAATTTCTAAATTCTGTTCTAGTAATTTAGATTTATCGCCAACAACACCAATGATGGTTACTTCTTTGCCATCAGATACATGTGCTGTTAAACCCTTATCTTCTATGATTTGGATGATTTTTTGTATCGATTCCTTTTTTGCATTTTGTTTCATTACGATTATCATATACTCCATACCTTTCTGTCTATTATACCACGACTCTTAAAAATATATTAACATTTTTCTTATTGTATATCAATATTGAAAGCATGTCAACACATGAAAGCGTTACGCTTTAACTTGTTAAAGTAAAACGGTTAGAATAATTACAAAAATAAATTGATTATCAAAATGTTTTTGGACAAGTTTTTTGGATATACTTTAAGCTAGAAAAAAACATTAGTAATATTTGTATATTATGGTTGTAAAAACTGATAATTTTTAGTAAAATATAGACATGGATATTATTTCGTTTATAATATCAAAATATACAGAATTTTATCTAATTTTGTAGAAAAAATCATATAATGGAGGAAAAAAGAATGAATGTTTACACTTCAGAAAAGATTCGAAATGTTGTATTGTTAGGCCACGGTGGCTGTGGCAAGACTACTTTGGTCGAAGCCATGGCCTTTACAAGCGGTATTACCAAGCGTCAAGGTAGAGTGGAAGAAGGAAACACCATAAGTGATTATGATAAGGAAGAAGTAAAACGTCTTTTTTCCATAAACACTACTCTTGTGCCAATTATATGGGAGGATGTTAAGATTAATTTCTTAGATACTCCTGGTTATTTTGATTTTGTAGGTGAAATTCATGAAGCAGTTAGTGTTGCAGATGCGGCTGTTATTGTAGTGTCAGGAAAAGCCGGTGTTGAAGTCGGAACTGTTAAGGCATGGGATATATGTGAGAAATATAACCTTCCAAGAATATTTTTTGTAACTGACATGGATGACGATCATGCTAGTTATCGTCAAGTAGTAGAAAATTTGACTAATTTGTTTGGTAAAAAAATTGCACCATTTCATATTCCAATTCGTGAAAATGAAAAATTCGTTGGATTTGTTAATGTAGTAAAGATGGCAGGAAGAAGATTTACGAGTGCAAGTAATTATGTAGAATGTGATATTCCTGATTATTCAATGGAGAATTTAATGAAGTTCCGTGAAAGTTTACTAGATGCAGTAGCGGAGACGAGTGAAGAATTAATGGAAAAATATTTCGCAGGTGAAGAGTTTACTTTAGAGGAGATTTCTAATGCTCTTCGTGGCAATGTTATAGATGGAACTATAGTTCCTGTATTAATGGGTTCTGGTATAAACGCTCAAGGAGCTGTTATGTTATTACAAGCAATTGAAAAGTATTTTCCAGCACCAACAAAAAATGAGATTATTGGTATAAACCAAAAAACTGGTGAAGAATTTAAATCATCCTATGATGAAAAGTTACCTATGACTGCAAAAGTTTTCAAAACAATTGCAGATCCATTTATTGGTAAATTCTCCTTTGTAAAAGTATGTTCTGGAATTTTAAAATCAGATTCAACTATATATAATAGTGATAAAGATACAGAAGAAAAATTATCAAGATTATATGTATTACGAGGTAAAGAGCAAATTGAAGTACCAGAACTACATGCTGGGGATATTGGAGCTATTGGTAAGTTGTTAAATACGGTAACAGGGGACACCTTATCTACAAAAGCAGTACCAGTAATATATGATAAAACAGAAATGCCAGTACCTTACACTTATCAAAGATTTAAAACTAAGAATAAAGGTGATGATGATAAAGTATCTCAAGCATTGGCTAAATTAATGGATGAAGATCTAACTCTTAAGACGGTAAATGATAAAGAAAATAGACAAACTCTATTATATGGAATAGGTGATCAGCAACTGGATGTAACCGTATCTAAATTGCTATCAAAATATAAAGTTGACATTGAATTAATGAAACCAAGGGTTCCATTTAGAGAAACATTACGTAAAAAAGTTAAAGTTCAAGGTAAATATAAAAAACAATCGGGAGGTCATGGTCAATATGGTGATGTTCATATTGAATTTGAACCATCTGGCAACTTAGAAGCAGCTTATGAATTCGCAGAAAAAGTATTTGGTGGTGTGGTTCCAAAGAACTATTTCCCTGCAGTTGAAAAAGGTATTGCAGAATGTGTATTAAAGGGCCCGGTTGCAGGTTATCCTGTAGTTGGTGTAAGATCTACTTTAGTAGATGGTTCTTATCATCCTGTTGATTCATCAGAAATGGCATTTAAGATGGCAACCATACAAGCATTTAAACAAGGTTTTATGGAAGCTGGACCTGTTTTGTTAGAACCAATTGTTTCATTAAAAGTAATTGTTCCTGATAAATATACAGGAGATATTATGGGTGATTTAAATAAGCGTCGTGGTAGAGTTCTTGGTATGAATCCATTCCATGGAGGAAAACAAGAGATCTTAGCAGATATTCCTTTGTTGGAAATCTATGGATATTCTACAGAATTACGTTCTATGACTGGTGGCTCTGGAGATTTTTCATATGAGTTTAATCGTTATGAACAAGCACCATCGGATATACAACAAAAAGTAATTGAAGATAACATTAAGAATCAAGCAGATAACGGTGAATAATGAATAGTTTTAGATAAGATATCATAATATAAGGGGAGTTATAATGAGAGGGTAGCATCTAATAAGGGGGTGCTACCCTTATAGATTGTTAGAAAGGTAGTAAAATCTTGACAATAGATTAAATAGTATGTATAATAAAGATAAATCATTGAAAAGGATGTGACAAAATGGACAGTAACCCCAGAGGATGTGAATATAATAATTGCATAGTAAGTAACATACTCTTGGTGATGAAACTGTATATGTCCATATAAGGATTGGATATGCCAATTTGTCATAGATATGTTACTTTATCATTATGCAAATAAACACAACTTCGTCTAATTAATTAAGAAGGAAAGATTGGATGTTATATTCTATTTAGTTTGCTATAAAAGCAGGAAATAGAAATGTAATTTCAATTACACACTTCTTTTTTTTGTACGCGTTAAATCGCAGATTGGAGGCATAATGAAAAAAGTAGTAAAAAAAATAATACCAAACAAGAACGAAAATGAAATGAAATTAAGGAATCAAGCTTTTTGTTATTTTGATGAATTGTTTGAAGCATTATCAACAACAAGAGCGGGTTTGTCATCACAAGAAGTGAGAGAAAGAAGGGAAACTTTTGGAACTAATGTGATAACTGTTGGAAAAAAGGATAACACTTGGACTAGATTACGTGAAGCAGTGATAAATCCATTTAATGTTGTGTTATTAGTTATTGCAGGCATTACATTTCTTACTGATGTAATGTTAGCACCCAAAAAGGACTTTATAACAGTAAGTATTATTCTAATATTAGTGATTATATCAAGTTTAGTTGCATTTATACAGAGTGAACGTTCTAATCAAGCTGCTGAAAAGTTATCTAAGATGATATCAAATAAAGTAACTGTTATTCGTGACCATGAGGAGGTAACAGTGCCTTTTGATGATATTGTAGTTGGAGATATCATTAAATTGTCGGCTGGAGATATGATACCTGCAGATGTAAGATTTATTGCTACTAAGGATTCATTCGTTGCACAGGCTTCTTTAACTGGTGAATCAAATCCAGTAGAAAAATATAGTGAAATCAAAAATAAAGAGGAAGGTGTTCTTACGTCAATATCTAATCTTGGTTTCATGGGTTCTAATATGGTAAGTGGAAGTGCAACAGCAGTAGTACTCGCAATTGGGAATGATACATATTTTGGTTCAATGGCTAAAACACTATCAGGTGATAAAGCAAAAAACAGTTTTGAACGTGGCGTTAATTCCGTAAGTAAACTATTAATGTCGTTTATGCTTGTAATGGTCCCTATAGTTTTTCTTATTAATGGTATTACAAAAGGCGATTGGATGCAGTCACTGTTTTTTGCAATTACTATTGCAGTAGGATTGACCCCAGAAATGTTACCAGTTATTATAACATCAACATTGGCTAAAGGTGCAGTTACTATGTCAAAACATAATGTGATTGTAAAGAATCTAGGTTCTATACAAACCTTTGGTGAAATGGATATTTTATGTACAGATAAGACTGGTACCTTAACAGAGGATAAAATTGTTTTAGAAAAATATATGAATATTCATGGAGTAGATGATTCGAGAATATTGCGACATGCCTACTTGAACAGTTATTTTCAAACAGGATTAAAAAATCTCATTGATATTGCCATTATTAATCGTGCAAATGAGAATAAATTAGATAAATATCTGAAGAATTACACTTGTATCGATGAAATACCATTTGATTTTTCAAGACGTAGGATGAGTGTAATATTAAAGGATAATAACAATAAGAATCAACTTATTACAAAAGGTGCAGTAGAAGAGGTAATGTCCATATGTTCTTATCTAGAATATCAAGGTAAAATATACGAATTAGATGATGCTAAAAGAAAAGTTGCATATGAAACATATGAAAAATTCAATCATGAAGGTTTACGTATGGTTGCTGTAGCACAAAAAAATGATATATTAAATATAGACGAATTCTCTGTTGCCGATGAAAAGGATATGGTTTTAATCGGATTTGTAGGCTTTTTAGATCCACCTAAGGAAAGTGCAAAAGAAGCTATCACAGCATTAAAAGAGCATGGTGTTCGAGTAATGGTTCTTACTGGTGATAGTGAAGGTGTTGCAATAAAAGTATGTAAGAAGGTAGGCGTTAATGTATCAAGGGTATTAACAGGTAAAGACGTAAGTGATATGAATGATGACGAATTAAAGAATGCTGTTAAGACATGTGATTTATTTGCTAAACTTTCACCGATGGAGAAGGAACGAGTTGTAAAAGCGCTTCAAGTACAAGGTCATACGGTTGGATATATGGGTGATGGAATTAATGATGCACTTCCATTAAGACAAGCAGATGTTGGTATATCAGTAGATAGTGCAGTAGATATTGCTAAAGAAACGGCAGATATTATATTGTTGAAAAAGGATTTGTTAGTACTTGAGGAAGGTGTTATCGAAGGACGAAAAACATTTGGTAATATAATGAAATATATTAAGATGACTGCAAGCGGTAACTTTGGTAATATTATTTCTGTTATAGCAGCTAGTGTATTCTTACCATTTCTACCTATGCTACCTGTTCAGATATTAACACAAAACTTATTGTGTGATTTCTCACAAATGGGAATACCTTTTGATAAGGTTGATGAAGAATATATTAAAAAACCTAGAAAATGGGAAACAAAATCCATAAAAAGTTTTATGGTAATTATGGGACCTTTTAGCTCACTATTTGATATACTAATGTTTATTGTTATGTGGTGGGCAATAGGTGCAAATACACAAAATATGGCACCTTTATTCCAAAGTGGTTGGTTTGTATTTGGTACAGTATCACAAATTCTGATAATACACATGATACGTACGGCTAAAATTCCATTTGTGCACAGCATCCCTTCCTTTCCACTAGTAATATCAACGGCTATTGTGGTAGTAGTGGCGATTATAATTGGTTTCACAGATATGGCAATCGGATTAGATATGGCAAGATTACCATTAAATTATGCTTTTTGGTTAGTACTTTTAATTATAGGGTATTGCTTATCCACTCAATTACTAAAGAAATTCTACATTAAGCACTTTAAGGAATGGTTTTAGAAATGACTTTTTGATAAAATTTCCAAATCATTTTTATCAAAAAAATAATCGACTTGAAGTTAATTTTCAGTTATACTTAATATATCGATACGGTTTTTTTGAAAGGAGAACAGCTTATTATAGTAAGATAGCCTATGTTTACTATAATATTCTGAAATTAGAATGATAAAAGATTTTTTACCAATTAGTAGAGAAGATATGGATAAAAGAGGATGGGAACA
>JAEWHU010000140.1 GCA_023387635.1 Bacillota bacterium | reverse complement strand
TACTATGGGTGAGATAATGTTAAGATTATCTACACCTGGATTCGAAAAATTCATTCAAGCAGACAGTTTTGATGTTAATTATGGCGGTGGAGAAGCTAACGTAGCAGTTTCCCTTGCTAACTATGGACATGAAGCTTACTTTGTATCTAAAGTGCCTAATAACCCAATTGGTGAATGCGCAATAGCAGCACTTAGAAAACATAATGTAAATACTGATTTTGTTGCTAAAGGTGGAGAAAGACTTGGTATCTACTATTTAGAAACAGGTGCTTCTATGAGAGCATCTGCTGTAGTATATGACCGTGCACATTCTTCAATCGCTACAGCTACTGCAGAAGATTTTGATTTTGATGCAATTTTTGAAGGTGCTGACTGGTTCCACTTTACTGGAATTACTCCAGCAGTAAGTGATGAAGCAGCAGTATTAACTGAATTAGCACTTAAAGCAGCAAAAGCAAAAGGTCTTACTGTATCTGTTGACTTAAACTTCCGTAAGAAATTATGGTCTTCTGAAAAAGCACAAAAAGTAATGACTAACTTAATGCAATATGTTGATGTTTGTATCGGTAATGAAGAAGATGCTGAAAAAGTATTAGGCTTTAAACCAACTGGAACAGACGTAACAACAGGTGAATTAGAATTAGATGGTTACAAAGATATCTTCAAGCAAATGGTTGATAAATTCGGTTTCAAATATGTAATAAGTTCTTTAAGAGAAAGTTATTCTGCATCTGACAATGGTTGGTCTGCTTGTATTTATGATGGTAAAGAATTCTACCATTCAAGAAAATACGATGTAAGAATCGTTGACCGTGTTGGTGGTGGTGACTCTTTTGCTGCAGGTGTTATCTGTGGATTATTAGATAAAAAAGACATGAAAGAAGCTTTAGAATTTGGTGTTGCAGCTTCTGCACTAAAACATACAATACCTGGAGATTTCAATTTAGTTTCTCGCGCTGATGTCGATACATTAGTTGGTGGTGACGCTTCTGGTCGTGTACAAAGATAATTTAAATATATAAATTATTATATTAAAAAGATGGATATTAATCATATCCATCTTTTTTTGTGCTCAAGATAACTTTATGCTTGCATGTAAGAACTTACATTGCTATATTTATGTATTTATAAAAGAAAAGAAGGGGGAGAAAATATATAAGATATCAATATGTATTATAAATATATAACTCTAATTTGCAAACGTTTGTGTCGTATGATATAAAATTGTTTAATATGCACAAAAATACTAAATAAAAATGTGTAATATAGTAAGTTGACTTTAATTAATTCCAATGATATACTGAAATTGTTAAAAACAGTGTTACATAATTGCTAAATAATACGGGGGATTATAATTGCAATATGACTATTAAAACCAAGGTGAAAAGCAATTTAATAACGTTTGCAAACCAAAGTGGCAATGTAACAACAAAAATAAAAGGAGAAAAAAGTATGAAAAGACTTACAAAAAAATCTTTATCAGTACTATTAGTTCTAGTTATGGTATTAACTCTTGGCGCATGTGCTAAGACACCTGCTAAAGATACTAGCAATGCTAATCCAACAGAGGCAGCAGGAGAAAGTACTCCTGAAGCAACACAAGCTCCTGAAGCAACGCCAGAAGCACCAGAGTCAACTAGCTTAGAACCAAACTTAACTGATCCGATTGAATTAAGATTCTCTTGGTGGGGTGGAGATTCAAGACATGCAGCTACTTTAGCAGCTTTAGATGCTTTCATGGCAAAATATCCAAACATTAAAGTAAATGCTGAATACGGTGCATGGACTGGATGGCAAGAAAACATTGCTACTCAATTAGCAGGTAAACAAGAATCAGACTTATTACAAATTAACTGGAACTGGATTTACCAATTTTCAGCGAATGGAGATAAGTTTTATGACTTAAATCAATTATCCAACATTGTATCTATTAACAATTACCCAGATGATTTGTTAACATCCATGTCAGTAAATGGATTATTACAAGGTGTTCCTGTTGGAACTACAGGTAGAGTATTCTACTGGAATGAAGCAACATTTGAAAAAGCTGGTTTAGCAATACCTACTTCTTTTGAAGAAATTATTGCTGCTGGCGAAATTTTCAAAACTGTTTTAGGTGATGATTATTATCCACTTGCACTTGGTGAGTGGGATCGTACATTAATGACAGTTTACTATTTACAACAAAAATATGGTAAAGAGTGGGCTAAAGATGGCGTAGTTAACTACTCTGTTGAAGAAGTAACAGAAGCTCTTGAATGGATCAAAATGTTAGAAGACAAACATGTTATTCCAACACTTGCTACAATAGCTGGTGATGGAGCTGCATCATTAGATAAGAATCCAAAATGGATGGATGGTAAATACGCAGGTATTTATGAGTGGGATAGTAGTGCTTCTAAATTCGGTGGTGCGTTATCAGAAGGTCAAAAATTTGTTATGGGTCAATTCCCAACAGACTTAGGTACATATAAAAGTGGTTTTACAAAAATATCTTTAGGACTTGCAGTTAGTGCAAATTCTAAACATCCAGCTGAAGCGGCTCTATTACTCGAATTCTTAACTTCTGATCCAGAAGGCGTTAAGATTCTTGGATTAGAAAGAGGTACAGTATCTAATAAAGCTGCTGAAGAAACTTTAGTTGCAGAAGGTTTATTAACTGGATTGACTTATGAAGCAAATAACTTAGTAATGGGATTCAAAGGATATGACATAGATCCTAATTTTGAACATTCAGCATTAAAAGATAGCACAGGTATCTACTACGAAGTGTTCCAAAACTTAAGTTATGGTCAAATTGATGCAGCTAGTGCAGCTGGGTACTTAATTGATTCTATTAACGAAGTTTACGCAGCAAATTAATAACTATTAACTAAAATACCCACTAAGCCGTTAGTAGTACTAACGGCTTAGAATTAAGTAGGGGGTAATGGAAAGGTTTGGTAATGAAATGAAATTCGAAAAATACGTTACTTCTTATCTGAAGAATTATATAAATGCAAAAATTAATTGGAATTATGAAGATGGATGTGTATTAATGGGTTCTGTAATGCTTTATGAAGCAACAGGAGATGACTTTTATAAAGATTTTATTGTGGATTATATGAAGGATTTTATAAATGAAGATGGTACAATTAATCATTTTGACAAAGAACAATATAATATTGACAGTATTCATACTGGAAAAGTATTATTTTTTTTATATAATGAAACAAAGGAAGAAAAATATAGAAAAGCAATTGATACTATTATGGACCAATTAAAGTCGCATCCAAGAACGAAATCAAATAATTTTTGGCATAAGAATATATACCCTAATCAAATATGGCTTGATGGTCTTTACATGGCACAACCTTTTTACATGGCATATGAAACCAACTATAATAATAAAGAGAATTATAGAGATATAATAAATCAATTTGAGAATACACGTAAATATTTATATAACACTGATAAAAAGCTATATTATCATGGATATGATGAGTCAAGAGTTCAACCTTGGGCAGATAAAGAGACTGGCCTTTCAAAGAATTTCTGGTTAAGGGCTATGGGATGGTATTTAATGGCTCTTATTGATACAATGGATGAAATGTCAGAAGAAATTTTTGAACACTATAAAACATTAGAAGTATTATTTAAGGAAGCTATTACAGGAATCCTTTTGTATCAAGATGAAGAAAGTAATTTATTTTTTCAATTGATAGATAGAAAAGACATTGAGAATAATTATCTCGAAACTTCTGGATCTGCGATGGTTGCATATGCGATTTTAAAAGGATGTAGAATGGGTGTATTACAAAAAGAAAAATATCAACATACTGGTGAAAATATTGTCATATCTTTATTAGACAATAAATTAATCCAAGTTGATGGTGAATTAAAATTAACAGATATGTGTTCAGTAGCTGGCCTTGGACCTGGAGATACTAGAGATGGAAGTGTTGAGTATTATCTTTCAGAGCCAATAGTATGTGATGATCATAAGGGTACAGGAGCATTTATGATGGCTTATGCTCAAATGATATTAATAAAAAAAGAAAATTCAGAAGATATATCAAATTTTATAACTATATGCAATAATATGAATGCTTTGTAGTATTAGCATGACGAATGGAGGAACAATAATGAGCAAGAAAAATACTGGAGCAGTGTCTGTGGCTGTTCTTAAAAAGAGAGGATTTGCTTATAAGGTAAAAAGTAATATAGGATTATTGTATATTTTACCATGGTTAATCGGATTTCTTCTATTTAAGCTATATCCGTTTGCTTCGTCTTTATATTTTAGTTTTACGGATTATGATTTATTTAAGGATGTAGTAAGTCTTATAGGGATTGAGAACTATAGACACATCTTTGAAACAGCTAAAATACGTAAAGCATTTGGTGTTACATTTAAATATGCTTTTATGACAGTGCCTTTAAAATTAATGTTCGCTTTATTTATTGCGTATATTCTTAATTTTAAAATCAAAGGTGTTAACTTGTTTAGAACAATGTACTACATCCCTTCGATTTTAGGTGGTTCTGTAGCAATTGCCGTTGTATGGAAATTCTTATTTCAACAAACTGGTTTAATTAATCAGATACTTGGTGTATTTGGTATTAATGGACCGAACTGGTTAGGCGATACAAAAACTGCATTATTTGTAGTATGTTTATTAAGAGTATGGCAATTTGGTTCTCCGATGGTAATTTTTCTTGCTGCCTTAAAGAGTGTTCCAACAGATTTGTATGAAGCTGCAGCTATTGATGGTTCAGGTAAATTAAGACAATTCATTTCTATAACAATACCATTAATTTCTCCAGTTATTTTCTACAATTTAGTTACGCAGTTATGCCAAGCTTTCCAAGAATTTAATGCACCTTTCATTATAACAGAAGGAGGACCACTAGGTTCAACAACATTAATTTCTTTACTAGTATATCAAAATGCATTTAAGACATATCAAATGGGATTTGCAAGTGCAATATCTTGGTTATTATTCCTCATTGTTATGGCATTAACAGTAATATCCTTTATGAGTCAAAAATATTGGGTATATTATTCTGATGAGGAAGGAAGGTAATAGGCATGACTAGAAAACAACGTAACATTTTAAATACAACTATACGTTATGTCATATTAATGGTTGTAGGATTGATTATGATTTATCCTATGGTATGGATGGTTGGTGCTTCATTTAAAGCATCTAATAATGAGATATTTTCTACCATTGGATTTATACCTAAAAAACCAACAATAGCTGGTTATATAAAGGGATGGCAATCTACAGAATATACATTTATTACATACCTATTAAATACTTATAAAATAGTATTACCTAAAGTTTTAGGAACAGTGATTTCTGCTACACTAACAGCTTATGGATTTGCTAGATTTAACTTTAAAGGTAAAAAAATATTATATGCAGTTCTTTTATCAACATTATTTTTACCACAAGTAGTTTTAAATATCCCACAATACCTTTTATTTAGAGATATGGGATGGTTAGCTCCTAAACTTAGTTATTTACCACTAATTGTACCAGCATTCTTAGCAAGCGATACTTATTTTGTATTCATGTTAGTGCAATTCTTACGTGGTATACCATATGAACTTGAAGAAGCAGCTAAAATTGATGGTTGTAATTCATTACAAACTCTTATCTTAGTAATATCACCAATATTAAAACCAGCAATAGTTTCAGCTGCATTATTCCAGTTTATGTGGTCATCCAATGACTTTATGGGTCCACTTATTTATGTTAAAGAAGTATCTAAGTATACAGCTTCCTTAGGACTTAGATTATCAATGGATGCGGATTCTGGATTTGAGTGGAATAAAGTTCTTGCAATGTCAATTGTTACAATAATACCATCTCTAATCGTATTTTTTGCTGCACAAAAGCAATTTGTTGATGGTGTAACGGCAGGTAGCGTTAAGGGTTAAAATTGGCGTAAAGTCGCCAGATTTTGAGAAAGGCATGGTTATTGTTATGCAGTTTAAAATTTTATTTCAAACTGCACGTCAAGTGGTTATCGAGATTTTGAATGAAGGAAGATATGAAACAGAGGAATATAATATTCATATTAATGATAAATTCCTTATGAGTAGTAAAAAAGTAATTCAAACTATCGATAACCTGAAGCCTAATACAACATATTCAATATACACTCAAAGAGCAAATTCTATCTCTGATGTACTCACATTAGAGACTAATTATGAATTTGCTACTTTGAATGTTAAGGAGTTTGGTGCAAAAGGTGATGGAGTGCAGGATGATACCGTATATATTCAAGGTGCAATAAGTGCTTGTCCAAAAAATGGACGAGTTCTTATACCAAAAGGTACTTATAAAGTAACAAGTTTATTTTTAAAAAGTGATTTAATATTTGAAATAGGTGAGGGTGCAGTATTGTCTGCAATTACGGATAGAACGAAATATCCAATATTTCCTGGACTTATTGAAAGTTATGATGAAAAAGAAGAATACAATTTAGGAACTTGGGAGGGAAATCCACTTCCAATGTTTTCGGGCATTATTACTGGAATAAATGTATCAAATGTAATTATATGCGGCAAAGGTATAATTGATGGTAATTCAAGTTTTGACAATTGGTGGAAAGATGCAAAGAAGAAAAACATTGCATTCAGGCCAAGAGTTATATTTTTAAATCATTGCGAAGATGTAGTGGTGCATGGAATTACAGTAAAGAATAGTCCTAGTTGGAACATTCATCCCTACTTTTCAAAATCCTTACGATTCATTGATTTAGAAATATTAAATCCGAAAGATTCACCAAATACCGACGGACTTAATCCTGAATCATGTAAAGATGTTGAAATAGTTGGGATTTACTTCTCTCTTGGTGATGATTGTATTGCTGTTAAATCAGGTAAAATATATATGGGCGCAAAATATAAGACTCCTTCTGAAAATATTGTCGTTCGTAATTGCTTTATGAAGGATGGGCATGGTTCTATTACAATTGGAAGTGAGATGGCTGGTGGAGTGAAGAATTTAACGGTGAAAGACTGCGTGTTTTCCCATACAGACAGAGGGTTACGTATTAAAACCAGAAGAGGTAGGGGGAAAGATGGTATTATAGATAATATCGTATTTGACAATATCTTAATGGACAATGTAATGACGCCTATTGTTATAAATTCTTTCTATTTTTGTGATCCAGATGGTCATACGGAATATGTTAGAACAAAAGAAGCATTACCAGTGGATGACAGGACGCCTAATCTTAAGAACTTTGTGTTCAAAAATCTAACATGTAAAAATTGTCATGTTGGGGCTGCTTTCATATATGGATTACCAGAACAAAAAATAAATGAAGTCTTAATGGAAAATGTATCAATTGAATTTAGTGATAATCCCATAGAAGACGTGCCAGCAATGATGGAAGGAATTATAAAAACATCAAAACAAGGAATATATGCAAACAACATTAAAACCTTAAAACTCACCAATGTAACAGTAAGAGGAGCAAAAAACCAAGGATTAACAGAGATTAATGTCGATACACTAATTGTAGATAGCAATTCTAAAGAATTATTGGTATAATGTACACGATAAGCAGATTAGTCCATGAAATTTATAGCGCCATGCATGCTTGCATGCAATGGTGCTGTGAATTTTATGGATAAGTGCAACGTGACGAGTAAATCATGCTTATTGCATAAGCATGATTTATGAGTACTAATCTGCGTAGCTACCAGACGGCACATGTGCCATGCATGGTCACATGCGTTGCATGCATTGCATGCAATGGTACTATTTATTCTATGGATAAGTGCAACGTGAGAAATAAGTACTAATCTGCGCAGCTTGTCTGCTTAACAATATACTAAACCATAAGAAAAGAGGATTTTACAATGAAAATAGGAATACGTGCACATGACATGGAGAAAGCTCCATTAGAACAACTAGTAAAAAATATTCATGACAAGGGATTTTCTTGTACACAATTAGCCCTTTCAAAAGCTATATATGATTTCAATGTAGAACCACAGGCAATGACGCCAGGTATGGCTATGCATATTAAGAATATTTTCATGAAAAACAATGTTGATATTGCTGTTTTAGGTTGTTATTTAAATATATCAAATCCACACAAAGAAGATAATAAACAAATTAAAGAGGTATATAAATCACATATGCGCTTTGCAAGTCATTTAGGTTGCGGTATGGTTGGCACAGAAACAGGTGCGGTAAATCGTGAATACAAATTTGAGGAAGCAAACCATTCTATAGAAGCACTTGATTTATTTATTGAAAATTGCAAAGAAGTGGTTGAATATGCAGAAAAGATGGGGGTTATTTTTGGAATAGAACCTGTATACAATCATATTGTAAGTGATATTGAAAGAGCTCATAAAGTTTTACAAAGTATACAATC
>JAEWHU010000083.1 GCA_023387635.1 Bacillota bacterium | reverse complement strand
CCATTATAATCTGTATGCTCACCAATTAGATTTACTCTTCCTGGTGCAAAATATGCTCTTATATCACCACCATCACCAAAAACATCAATAAATTTTAACAATAATTCTTCTTTCATTGTAATCCCCCACCTTTCATTTTGTTAAATTAGCTATAATATTCGCAATACGCTACGCTGCTTGCTCATAACCTTATATCCGCTATGCAGGTGTTTCAGTCGAAGCTTTGCTCCGACTGAAACAAGTAAGTCCTGACCCCCGCTTATACTTCGCTAAGAAGTGGAGGACTTACTTATAAGGTTACATTATAATTTTCATTAATATATTTTGATTATAATCTCCAAATAGATCTCCAAATAAATTGATTCCACCTACATTATCTGCATCTTCTTTTATTCCAATGCGAATAGATATATAATCATTTTTTGATAATTCATAATCATTTATAGTATTTAATGTAACTAATGTGTCATCAATATAGGTTCCTTCTTTAGTCAAAATCCAGGTTTTTAATATCCCATATTGGGTATTTTTATCAGGCCACCAACTAGGATTTAGTTTACCTCTTCTCCCTCCAAAATCGCTAGGGCAAGTATAAGTTCCTGCGTCAATTCCGTTTATCCATACTGTAATGTCAGTTGGATAAGATAAATTATATTCGTGGTCTTCAGAACATACCTCCATAGATAATTCTAAACGAACACCCGAACGTTCTTTTAATAAATTATTGGGGAATCGATATTCCACATAACCTTTACCAAACCAAAGAAGCTTTGCTTTGGTTCGTTCTGGATTATAAAAACATCTTGGTTCATCCTCCTCGTCAATTGGGCCTTTTTCACTTACAATCCCACAAGTTGGCTCTACCTTATAATCCACAAAATTACCGATTGGCATATTAATAACATGTACGCCTTCCTTATTTGCTGTTATCAAGTTTAGTAGAAATTGTTCTTGTTTTATACTACAAACCTTTTTAGAACCTCTGATTCCAGGATGTAGTGTTGTCTCAATTAAATTTGCTTCTTCTAATACTTTAATATGAGCTGAGGCTGTGGATGGTGGTATATTAAGTCTTTCCGCTATCTCATTGATGTTTAAATCTTCACTATTAAGTAGCTTTAATATATCAATTCTATCTTCTACAGACAGTGCTTTCCCCAGTAGAACCATATATTCCTTATCATCTAGACTTAATTGTAAGGGTTCCTTCAACTTCCTTCTCCTTCCATAAATACATTGCAACAGTTTTTTTGTTATTAATTAATTTTTCTGTTGTAATCATTTTACCACTTTACTATAAAATAGAAAAGGCTTTTTTAATAAAAATAATAAAAGCCATCAATATGTCCTTTTTTCGATGGACATAAGATGGCTTGTAACTATCTAAACTATTTAAATTTTTTATTCTCATACATTGCAATGTCTACATTTTTTAGTAGTGTTTCATAAGTATCTGTATCTCGATTAAACTGATAAATACCTATTGATATAGAAGATATAAAACGACTATCACCTACTTCGTATTCCTTAATTCCAATATCATATTTAATACTTTCACAACATTTAACTACATTTTCTAAGGCTTCGTCTTTAAATGCTAATAAAAATTCATCGCCACCATATCTAGCTGCCCAACAATTTAATTTTAGTATATGTTTATTAATTACATCTACAACATCTTGTATCACTAAATCACCAGTGGAATGCCCATAGGTGTCATTCACCCATTTAAAGTTATCAATATCAAATAATGCTAAAATATAAGTTCCATTATTAGTTTTAACTTTATTTATATCTTCGTGCATTTGCTTTTCTATATATTTTTTATTAAATAAATTTGTAAAGGGATCCATTACAGCTAAGGTGTTTAGTTCATTAATTATAGCATGAATATCCGTATTCTCTGGATGGAGTTTATCATGAACAACTAAACCATCTGTTATATCTTTAATTAATTCTAAGACATATTTGGTATTTTTATATACAACGGGAACTGCTAAAACTAATTGAACCGCATTTTCTGAATATTGTAATTTTGTCATCTGTTTTTGTTCCATGTAGGCTCTATGGGTAATACAATTAGTACAAGGCCTATTTCTTCCACGTACACAAGAACATTTACGATTTGTAGGAAGTACTTTGCCATCAACAATTTTACAGATATAGTTAGATGCATCTACTAATCTTGCAATTGGAAAAAGCTTATTAATTTCACTTTTTCCTTCTAACACTGATAAAACATCAAGATTGTACATACTTCACCTACCAATATTATTAATATTATATAACCTATTTTAGGTCAAGTATTATTGTAAAGCATTCAGATATTTTAAGCAATGTTAAATTAATACATTTTTGCTTTCAATTACTAAAAAGTCTTTCCTTACAAATGGATATGAATCCTCATGCAAAGAAAGACTGATATAGTTTTATTATTTACCGAAACGAATTACGTTCCAAGATGCTTTATTTAAAACAACACTTAGATGTCCATTATCTAAAGCACTGTTTGTTACTTTTTTCGGAGAGATAGGTTGTGCTATGGCAGAATTCGTAGTTTTCATATCGTCATTTTCAAGAACAATATGCTCAATCATGTTATAACCTTCAAAGCTCCTTAAATCAACCTCAAACAAAATTGAATCTTCTAAATCCCTGTTAACAGCGAAAATAGTAACTTCACTTAACTCTTCATTGTAAACTGCAACCGAATCTATGTCGTTTACATCAGTATAGTCTTTTGTATCATGCTTTGTGGAATATAATACTGGTTGTAATGCTATTCCTCTGCCAAAGTTTGATACATGATAGTATGGATAGAAGATAGATTGTTTCCAAGCTGGTCCATTACTTTCCGTCATTATTGGAGCAATAACATTAACTAATTGAGCTAAACATGCCATTTTTAATCTATCTGCATATTTTAAAAATGTAATTAACATAAGTCCCACTACAAGGGCATCTTCGAATGTATAAATATCTTCAAGTAACGCTGGTGCCTTTTGCCATGGTTCTCTCTTCATTGTATTATCATCTGCCTGATGTGAGTGGTACCATACATTCCATTCATCAAAACTTAAGTTTATATTCTTTTTACTACGTTTTTTCGCTTTTACATAATCACAGGTGGAAATAACTGTTTTAATAAAATGTTCCGTTTCCATTGATTTTGCCAAAAAGTTAGCCGTATCATCTTCTGCATTGCCGTGATATTGATGAAGTGAAACATAATCTACATGATCATATGTATGCTCTAATGTAACAGCCTCCCATTCAGGGAAGGTTTTCATTCCTGTACTTGAACTACCACAAGATACTAATTCTATCTCAGGGTCAATTAACTTCATAGCTTTTGCTGTTTCATAAGCAATTCTTCCATATTCTGTTGGAGTTTTTGAACCAAGTTGCCAAGGCCCATCCATTTCATTTCCTAAGCACCAAGTTTTTATATTATGTGGCTGTGTAACTCCATGTGAAATACGTAAATCACTATATTTAGTACCACCTGGCATATTACAATACTCTAATAAATTACAAGCGTCACTTACCCCACGAGTACCAAGATTTACCGCCATCATTACTTCACTGTTAGCAGCTTTTGCCCATTTTGCAAATTCATTCAAACCAACTTCATTTGTTTCAAGACTTCTCCATGCAAGTTCAAGTCTTTTTGGCCTTTCACCAACAGGTCCAACACCATCTTCCCAGAAATAATTAGATACAAAATTACCACCTGGATAACGAATAATTGGAACATTTAGTTCCTTTACTAACTCCATAACATCCGTACGAAATCCATCCTTATCGGCGCTTATATGATCTGGTTGAAATATTCCTTCATAAACTGCTCTACCTAAATGTTCAACAAATGAGCCATAAATCCTCTTGTCTATTTCACCAATCTTAAAATCCTTATCTACTACCATTTTAGCAAATTTTTTACTCATACCTTCACCTTACCCTTTCATTTAAGTACCTTCTCAAGTTTATTATACTATTATCTAAAGCATAATTCAAGGTATAATTTACTTTTGTTTAAATTATTATATATGGTTATAAAATTAGGTATTTTTTGCTTTGATTCAAAGCAAAAAATACCTAGTTCTTAAAAAAGATATAATAAAACCCGAAATATTCTTAATTACTCTAAAATAATTTGATTTTAACAATACTATGTTAAATCCTTTTTGGAAGCATATGAATCGCCATTCCTGATAGTTCTTCGATGGCTTCCGTAATTCCTTCGTAATAAGTTGGATGAGCCCTAATTATTCCACCTATCTCATCACTTTTTAGCCCATGGGCAATGGCTAATCCTAATTCACCTATCATATCTGTAGCTCTTGCACATACTATCTCAGCACCAATAATTTGATTTGATTCAGCTTGTAGAATGACTTTAATATATCCTCTTTCATCTCCTGAGAGCATAGTTTTACAATTACCATGGAGAGGATATTTTCCTATTTTTACTTCAATTCCTTTTTCTTTTGCCTCATCTTTTGATAATCCTACAACAGCAACTTCTGGATTGGTATAAATACAAGATGGTATTACATGAGGGTTAATGGAGGGCTCTTTATTACACATATGCTCTACAGCTATAATCCCTTGTGCAGATGCCACATGAGCTAATTGTTTTCCTCTAACTACATCACCTATGGCATAAATTCCTGGTACACTAGTTTGAAAGTTAGAATCTATTTTTATTAAATCTCCTTCCATATCTAGCCTAAATCCTTCATCAAACAAACCTTTGGTATATGCCCTTCGTCCTGTTGCTATCAATATACCATCTGTGAATACAGTTTCTTTTTTATCCCCTGATTCATATTCACATTGTAAATCATCATTTTTTTTAATTTCACAAACCTTAGCTTTTGTTATAATTTTAATACCTTTTTTCTTTAAACTCATACTAATAGTAGTTGATATTTCTCTATCCATAGTAGGGAGGATTCTGTCCATAGACTCAATAATTGTAACCTCACTGCCAAGTTCTTTATATATAGTGGCAAATTCGATACCAATTACGCCACCACCAATAATAAGTAGATGATTATATAATTTATCTCTTTTTGATAATAACTCATCACTTGTTACAACATCTTCTAAATCATGACCTTTGATATTAGGTATATATGGTATAGCACCTGTGGCTATCAATATATTTTTACCTGTGATACTTTCCTTTTTATCAACTAAAACTGTATTGTTATTAATAATAGTAGCATAACCTTTGGCTATATTAACTTTATTTCCTTTTAATAGAGAAACTATCCCATCTCTTGTAGTAGATACCACTTTATCTTTTCTATCCATCATTTTATCAAGGTCAAAGCTAACATTATTTGTAAAAACTCCAAATTCTTCTGTGTTTTTAGCCATATGATACAAGCTTGAACTATGTAGTAAGGACTTCGTTGGGATACAGCCCCTATTTAGACATGTACCACCAATTTCATCACCTTCAATGAGAATTACCTTCATCCCTAGTTTTGACGCCTTAATAGCACTAACATAGCCTCCAGGACCTGAACCAATAACAATTAAATCATAATTATATTCCATAATTCATTCCCTCCTCATTTATGAAGGAAGATACATCCATTATTTTATAATAGGTATCACTTTCCACACACTCTAAACTAGCTAAAGCATTTATCATTTCTTTTGAGTTAAAAACTTGGCCCTTTAGGCAAGTTTCTATGACTTTTGTTAAATTTGTATCCAGTGTATCAGAAAAAATCACACAATCTTTTATCATCCCTCTGTCAATATGGAATACTAAATCAAGGCCACCCCAAGGAAATCGTTTGCTCAATGTATAATTCCCCTCTAGTCTCTTACCATATTTAAAGTCCCATGATGAGAATTTATCTATAAGTTTTTTTATTTCGTTTTCATCAATGGTGTCTTGGTATTTTCTTGCAACACATTCATAAACTTCTGAAAATGCCTCAATTAGACTATCCTGTAAAGATGAAATAGTTAATGTCTTAGAATATTCTGTCAGATTTGTCACTCTTGATTTTACAGACTCTACTCCTTTTGCAACCAATTTATCATTAGAAACATTAAGGTAATATGATAATTTTTCTTTGTCCACATTAACTAGTAATGTTCCGTGATGGTAGCAATTCCCGTTACTTTCATAAAATGCATTTCCTGAAAACTTTTTATCATGAACAGTAATATCATTTCTTCCTGATTTTTCTGCTGGAATTGAAAAACTGTTAACAGCTTTTAATATAACTTCTAATTGTTTATTCACATCATAATCTTCTTTTTTAACCAGAAAGGTAAAATTCAGATTGCCAAGGTCGTGAAAAACCGCACCTCCACCTGATAATCTGCGTACAAAATTACCTCCGTCTTCTTCTAATTCTCTAATCTTACATTCTTTATGGGCATTTTGATTTCTTCCAATTACAACTGTTTTTTCATTTTGCCAAAGATATAAAATACATTCCTCTTCCTTTATATGATTTAGTAAATATTCCTCTAACGCTAAATTATAATAAGGATCGTTTCCTTTTCCTATCATATATTTAATATCATGAATCATATCCTACCCCCCGCTTCTAAGTTAATATTTAGGTAACCTGGTAATATCCATATTAGATATATCCAAGTTACCTATTAGATTCATTATAATACAACTATAAAAGCTATTATTCCTTTATAAACTTATAGCGAAGAATTGGATTTCTAGCAGCAGTCACCTCATCTGGCCTACCAATTACAGTGTTTTTGGGTGTATTATGAAGCTCTTCTGGATGATTCATTGCATCTTCATATACCTGTTTGAATATTTTAATTACTTCATCCATGGTTTCCTTATCTTCTGTTTCAGTTGGTTCTAACATTAAAGCTTCTGGTACAATTAAAGGAAAATACATAGTAGGCGGATGAATGCCATAGTCTAACAATGCTTTGGCAATATCAAGAGCTGATACTTTTGTCTCCTTTTTTAGTGATTGAACACTCATAACAAATTCATGCATACAATAGCCTTTAAAAGGTATTTCATAGGTATCTTTTAGTCCATACATCATATAATTTGCATTCAAAACAGCATTCTTAGATGCACTAGAAATACCATCTCTTCCAAGAGTAATAATATAAGTAAGGGCTCTTACTACTACTAAAAAATGACCATAAAAACTTTTTACTCTACCGATGGATTTTTCTGGTGTTTCAAAGGTATAACTATCATTCCTATATACAACCTTTGGTCCTGGTAGATAAGGTTCTAATATCTTTTTACATCCTACTGGCCCACTACCTGGACCTCCACCACCATGAGGAGTTGAAAACGTCTTATGCAAATTAAGATGAATTACATCAAATCCCATATCTCCTGGTCTTGTAATACCCATAATAGCATTTAAATTAGCACCATCATAATAGTTAAGTCCACCAGCTTCATGTACAATCTTAGTGATTTCAAGAATATTCTTATCAAATAATCCAACGGTATTTGGATTAGTTATCATAAATCCTGCTGTGTCTTCTCCTACCGCCTCTTTTAGAGCATCAATATCAACAAATCCTTCTATGGTTGATGGGATATTCACAACAGTAAACCCTGCTACTGCTGCACTTGCAGGATTTGTTCCATGTGCGGAATCAGGTATTATAATTTTTGTACGTTTTGTGTCCCCTCTATCATTATGATATGCTCGTATTAGTAGTAAACCTGTAAGTTCACCATGAGAACCTGCTGCTGGTTGAAATGATATGTTATCCATACCAGTAATTTCACATAAATACCTCTCAGCAAGGGTCAATACATTAAGGCACCCCTGTATACTTTCTAATGGCTGGAGTGGATGTATATTAGAAAAACCTTCAAGCCTTGCCATTTCATCATTAATTTTAGGATTATATTTCATGGTACAAGAACCAAGGGGATAAAAACCATTATTAACGCCATACGTACGACCTGCAAGTTTAGTATAATGTCTACTAATTCCAGTTTCAGACATACCAGGAAGATTTAGATTCATCTCTCTTATGTGTTTCCCCTCTAATTTAATTTCAGGCACATCTAGGTCTGGTAGCATATGAATTCCTCTATCTACAACACTTTTTTCAAAGATTAGTTCCATAACTCTCCACCTTTCCTATTAAAGTGATTAATTCATCTATTTCTTCCTTGGTGTTTAGTTCCGTAGTACACCAAACTAGGCTGCCTTCATGGTTACCATTTAATGGGTATCCAGGAAGAATGCCATGTTCTTCTAAGCCTTTTAATAAACGATTGATATCACCATTATAATTCGTTACAAATTCATGAAAGTATTCTCCCTCAAAGGTCATGGAGAAATTAGGCAATTCACATAATCTATTTGCTAAATAATGCGCTTTTGACATAGAAAGAGTTGCCGCCTTCTTAAGTCCCTCTCTACCCATAGCACTTAAATAAACTGCTGCAGTCATTGCACACAATGCTTGATTAGAGCAAATATTGCTTGATGCTTTTTCTCTTCGTATGTGTTGTTCTCTCGCTTGCAACGTCAATACAAATGCTCTTCTTCCTTCACTATCTTTTGTTTCTCCTGCAATTCGTCCTGGTAATTTTCTAACTAGTGCATCTGTAGTAGCCATAAATCCTAGGTATGGTCCACCAAAGGATAATGGTAATCCAAGAGGTTGCCCCTCACCAATGGCAATATCTGCTCCATATTCTCTTGGTGTTTTTATAATTCCAAGAGCAATGGGATTTGAATGAATTACATACCTTGCATTACATGACTTCGCTATCTCACCTATTTTACTTGCATCTTCAAATAAGCCATAATAATTTGGATGTTGAATTAATATACCTGCTGTTTCATCGCTTACGATACTATTAAGATATTCAACATCAATTACTCCACCTTTTTCTTTGGCTAGGATGAATTCAACTTTCATGCCACTACAAAGAGTTTTTATGGTTTCAATTATTTGTGGGTTTATAGTTTCAGCTAATATCATTTTGGTTTTCTTTTTCTCTAAACACATAATAACAGCTTCTGCTGCTGCAGTAGCCCCATCATATACGGATGCATTAGATACATCCATTCCGGTAAGCTCACAAATCATAGTTTGGTATTCAAAAATAGATTGAAGCACCCCTTGACTTATTTCTGCTTGATAAGGAGTATAGGCTGTCATAAATTCTTCCTTTGAGGTTACTTGTTTTACAATAGATGGTATGTAATGACGATATGCCCCTACTCCGCGGTATATGGTATTATAGACTTTATTCTTACCTGCCAACTCACTAATTGTTTTAGCAACTTTTAGTTCTGATAAACCTTCTGGTATGTTTAACTCTGATTTTAATACAACTTCATCTGGTATCTGTTTAAATAAATCATCAAACCCATTGCATCCAATTACTTTAAGCATTTCCTCTTGTTGACTTGCTGTATTTGGAACATAAGACCCCATATCCCTTCCTCCTGATTATTGTTGATTTATCGTTCTTGCGAAACACTTAATGTCTATGAATTTCAGGAACATATCATACTAATTCCTCCGCTCCAACGCTCATTCCGCTTAAGCGAGAATTCGGTTTACTTCCGCTTCGGAATTGTATGATATGTTTCTGAAATATTTCATTCTTTGATGTTTCGCTATTTCCTATATAAGCTTCTTATACTCCTCATAAGATAATAATTCTTCTATTTCGGTTACCTCTTCAATTACAACAAACCATGCTTTTTCGGAATCTTCATTCACAAGTTCAGGATTATCTAATAAATCTTCGTTAATTTCTTTAATAACCCCTGTCACTGGACTATATACACTAGATACTGCTTTTACTGACTCTACATCTGAAAAAGAATCACCTATTCCTATTTCATCGCCTACTTCAGGTAAATTTATAAAAACTAAATCGCCTAGTTCACTTTGTGCATAATCTGTTAACCCCACTCTTACTGTCGTTTCATCTAATCTTTCTACCCATTCATGTGTTTTGGTATATAATCTTTCACCTTTCATAACAATCCTCCTATGATTTTATATTTTTATAAAGTGTATGTTTATATTTTAGATTAAAAACATATTGTTAAATTACTTAGCTTTATAAAATGGTAATTCTACAATAATAGCTTCAATTCTTCTTCCTCGAACTATAATATCAACTTTAGTACCAACATTTGAATTCTTAGTATCAACAATTGCCATTGCTACAGGATAATCAAGATATGGGCAATGAGTCCCTGAAGTTGTGATACCTATTTCTTCGTCCCCAATCATAACTTGATTGCCGTCTCTTGCTATCCCTCTACTAGTTATTTTTAATCCCACACGTTTTTTAGTTACTGGTTCTCTTTTAAGTAAAGCATCCTTCCCAATAAAGTCTTCTTTATCCATTTTAACCGCAAAGGATATACCAGATTCCATTGGTGATAATACATCATTCATTTCATGGCCGTATAGAGGCATTCCAGCTTCTAGCCTTAATGTATCCCTAGCCCCTAACCCACAAGGTATTAGTCCTTCATTTTTTCCTGCATTAAGTAATAAATCCCATAACTTACTACCTTCTTTATGAGAGCAATAAATCTCATATCCATCCTCACCTGTATAACCAGTTTTAGAAACAAGACAGTTTACATCTCCTACTAGGACATGATTCGTAAAACTATAATATTTTGTAGGAATATCCTCTTTCTTCATAAGTTTTTCAATAATTAAGTTAGACATTGGTCCTTGTAATGCAATCTGTGCAATCTCATCGGATACGTCTATTAACTCTACTTCACCAAAAATATGCTCTTTCATAAACCTCACATCTTTATGTCTATTTGAAGCATTCACTACTAATAGATACTCAATTGGGCTTATCTTGTATACCAACAAATCATCTACTATTCCACCATTTTCATTACACATAGGACTGTAC
>JAEWHU010000056.1 GCA_023387635.1 Bacillota bacterium | reverse complement strand
TATTAACTTTGATTGTCTAGATACTGGATCAACATAGAAAGTATTAATGAGAAAACTAATTACATATTGAGCAATATAATTTATCATAATTGAGGAGACAACCTCATTAATATTGAACTTATATTTTAGCCATCCAATGAAACCACCAACCAATGCTCCTACTACGATACCAATTATTATAACCATTGGTTTCGCTATCACACTATTTAATGGACTATATCCAATTATAATGGTGGATACAAACCCAGCTGTAAGCATTTGACCCGATACACCAATATTAAATAGTCCTGCTTTTAATGCAACTGCAACTGCCAAAGAGGCAAATATCATAGGTGTAAGGGCATTTAAAAAGCTTGCAAAGTCTGTTAACATACTCTTATGGCCTGCATAGGATGCCTTTGGTAAAAATCCAGAACCCATAAGTAAGTTTTGATAAGCCACTAATGGATTTTTTCCCAATGCCGCTATTATGATAGCTCCAACGATTAAACTAATTACAATAGAAAACAAAGGAATGGTAATAAACTGCTTTTTCTCATTTCCAATTGTTTTAACTATTATAGTTTGAAACACTTTCTTTAATTGTGACAATTTCTTAGATTGTAATTTCATTCCTCTTTTACCCCCATCATAAATTGTCCTACTTCATTGGATGTTAGTGATTTTGCATCCGCTATTTTTTGTATCTCACCGTTATATATAACAGCAATGGTATCTGCTAGGTTCATAATCTCATCAAGTTCTAAGGATACCAACAGAATAGCTTTTCCTTTATCTCTTTCACTAATAATTTGCTTATGAATATTTTCAATGGCACCTATATCAAGTCCTCTTGTTGGTTGCACAAATATCATAAGTGGAGACTGTAATTCAATCTCTCTGGCAATAATCGCTTTTTGTTGATTACCACCACTCATTTGGCGAACTACTGTCTTATTACCCTGTCCACTTCTTACATCGTATCTATGAATTAAATTTTTGCTATATTTCGAAAATTCATCTCTATTTAAGATTCCTTTTTTTGAAAAAGGTTCTTTATAGTAATTCTTTAGCACAATATTATCTTCTAAAGTAAAATCCATAACCAATCCATAATTATGACGATCTTCTGGTATATAAGATATTCCATGAAGAGTACGGTTACGAATTGATTCACGAGTAATGTCTTTTCCCATTAACTTAATACTTCCATTACTTGTGTCTACTAGCCCTGCAATGGCATCAGCTATTTCAACTTGCCCATTTCCTGATACTCCAGCAATGGCAAAGATTTCTCCTCCACGTATCGAGAAGGAAACATTTTTTACTACTTCAAAATTATCTTGATTTTTCACGGTTAAATTATTAACTTCAAGTATTCATCTTTAAAGCTAGGTTCTGATTTTTCAGTTACAAATGTTACTTCTCTTCCAACCATCATGTTAGCCATGGTTCTTGTAGAAGTAGTAGCCACATCTAATACATCTATCAGCTTTCCTTGGCATAATACAGCAAGTCTGTCTGCTACTTTCTTAATTTCTTCTAGTTTATGAGTGATTAAAATAATAGTTTTACCATCATCACGAAGCTTTTTAATAATCTCTAAAAGGCGGTTTGTCTCTTGTGGAGTAAGTACTGCTGTTGGTTCATCAAATATTAGTATCTCATCTTCACGATATAACATCTTTAAGATTTCAACACGTTGTTGAATTGAAACATTAACATCTTCAATACGTTTTAATGGATCTACTTCAAGCCCGTACTTTTTTGATAATTCGGATATTTGTTTGTTTGCTTTTTTTATGTCAACACATGGTAATAAACCAAATAATTTTTTATTAGGTTCAACACCCATTATAATATTTTCTGCTATTGTATAATTACTAACTAATTTAAAATGTTGATGTACCATTCCTATATTTAACTTTGCAGCATAACTTGGCGTTTTTATAACCTCTTTCTTACCACGGACATATATCTCTCCTTCATCTGGTTCATACATGCCAAAGAGCATACTCATTAGTGTAGATTTACCCGCACCATTTTCACCAAGTAACGCGAATATCTCACCTTTTTTAATTTGCAGAGTCACATCGTTATTGGCTATGATACCAGGAAATTTTTTCGTTATATGTTTCATTTCAACAATATATTCCGACATAACTTTCTCACTTTCACATAAATATTTTATGAAATAATCACGATTTCTATAAGTACTCCTATCTTAAAAGGAAAAAGAGGCTGCAGGTACAGCCTCTCTTTAGTTTATACTAGATTACTCTAAACCAGGGAAATTATCAGAAGTTATATCATTAAAGTTAGCAGCAGGCACAATAGTTCCTGTTTTAACTAATTGGTAAGCTTCATCGATTTTGGTTATTGTATCTGTTGATAATTGATGTCTTCCATCTTCTTTTACATATCCAGTAGAATCTGTATCTGCCTTTAATAATTCATTTTTACCTACAAATGTACCATCAACAATCGCTGTTAATTGTTTTTCTACATTTTTGTCCATTACTTTAAGAACAGATGTTAAGATAATATTGCTATCACCATTCACTCCATCATTATATTGGTCAACGTCACAACCAATCACTTTAACTCCTGCTTCTTTCGCTGCAGTAAATACACCATTACCAGAACCACCAGCAGCAACAAATAAAATGTCAACACCTTCAGCGATAAGTGTTTTACCAACTACTTTACCAGTTGCTTCA
>JAEWHU010000044.1 GCA_023387635.1 Bacillota bacterium | reverse complement strand
AACTTAGGGATGTTTCTGTAGTATCATCAGGTATATATGAACGTTCCTTTACTGAGGATTCTAAATTGTATCATCATATTCTTAATCCGTCTACAGGTTATCCGTATGATAATGGGTTAATATCTGTAACCATTATATCTGAAAAATCCGTGGATGGAGATGGACTTAGTACAAGCTGTTTTGCCCTAGGACTTGAAAAAGGCTTAGAACTTATTAATAGTTTGCCAGATACCTATGCAGTATTTATTACAGATGACTACGTGATGCACTATTCGGAAGGTTTTCATGAAAATATTAAAGTAACAGAAGTAAAGTGAAATAAAGAACAATTTCACACCCTGATTTGAGGCAGTTGAAATGGGAGTTAGAGTAAGAAAGGATTAAAAAATGGCTGTGAAAGAAAAAAGAGTAGCTGATTCTTTAACGGAACAAATACAATTATTAATGCCACCACATATTAATGGAAATGGGCGATTATTTGGTGGTATGTTAATGCAGTGGATAGATGTTGTGGCAGGTGTTGTTGCCAAAAGACATTCAGAATGCAATGTTATTACAGCAGCAGTTGATAACCTACAATTTAAAGAAGGTGCCCATATGGGAGATACGGTTCTTTTAGTGGGTAAAATCACATATGTTGGGAATAGTTCAATGGAAGTAAGAGTTGATACGTATGTAGAAGAACTTAATGGTATGCGTAAGGCAATTAATAGAGCATACTTAGTAATGGTGGCACTTGATTCGGATAACAAGCCAGTAAGAGTGCCTAGGTTAGTTATAGAGTCAGAAAGTGAGAAGGCAGAATGGGAAGGTGCTCTAAAACGCAGTGATTTACGTAAAAAAAGAAGATTAGAAGGTTTCTAGTTTAAGCAATAATTAGGAAGCTACCTGACCTGGACCCAGAATATCCAATTTGAATAGCATAACAGAAAGCGAACAAGCATATATTAGAAAAAACAAGCTTGGGGGGCCCTGTTATGCAACAATACATAGAAGAACGAATTATAGAACTTGCTTATTTTACGATACAGAAAAAAGCAACAGTAAGAGAGACAGCAATAAAATATGGAATTAGTAAGTCAACAGTGCATAAGGATTTGCAAGATAGACTTCCATCTATCAATAAACAACTTTACTTAGATGTAAATGAAATTCTTATGTTAAACAAATCGGAAAGACATATTAGAGGTGGACTTGCTACTAGAAAGAAATATGCGGTGTTATGATGTGAAAAATAAATAAATTGTTATAAAAATAAGGATTATAAAAGCTATAGTCCTTATTTTTGTTTATATTCGTTGTATATTAGTAATAAAGCAATATTATAGGATATAATTTCCTTAAGTACATTATTTATATTTTTATATAACTATGATATAATAAACTGTTGGTAAAAAATATCACACTATATGAAAGGGTTTCTGCCTATATTGGTAAGCAGAAGAAAAGTATTTATGGAAAATAAGAAAGAGCATTATGGGTTATTGACGGCCACGACAATGATAATTGGTATTGTAATTGGTTCGGGAATCTTTTTTAAAAGCGATGATGTATTAAATTTTACCGGAGGAAGTGTATCCCTTGGAGTTTTGGTCTTATGTATTGGAGCTTTTAGTATTATTTTTGGAAGTTTAACACTTACAGAATTGTCTATGCGTACAAAGAAAAGTGGGGGCTTCGTTGGTTATTACGAAGAATTTATATCAAAAAGAATAGCAAGTGGATTTGGTTGGTTCCAAACCTTTGTTTACTATCCGACTCTAAATGCTGTGGTTTCATGGGTTGCTGCAATTTATATATGCTCTTTATGGAATATCACCGTGTCCTTAGAAGGACAGATTATTATGGCATTTATTATATTAGTATTTATTTATGGTATGAATATTATATCCCTTAAGATAGGAGGATATTTTCAAAATCTATCAACTATTATAAAGCTTATTCCACTAATTTCTATTGCAGTGATAGGAATGTTTTGGACAGGCAATCCACCTGCAGTGCCACAAGGAGTTGAACTTAAGACTGTTACTGATGTTGGTATAGGATGGCTATCTGCACTTGCCCCAATTGCATTCTCCTACGACGGTTGGATTATTGCTACAAGTATAACAAATGAAGTAAAAAATCCAAAGAAGAATATGACATTAGCACTTATTATTGGACCATTAGTAATTCTAAGCGTATATTTATTATATTTTATAGGTATTACAAAAATATTAGGGCCAGAATATATTCTATCAACTGGTAATGCTGCAGTTAATAAGGTTGGAGAATTATTTTTAGGTAATGGTGGAAGTTCCCTATTACTAGTATTTATTATTATATCCATATTGGGTGTTGTTAACGGAATTACATTAGGAAGCCTTAGAATGCCCCAAGCACTAGGTAGTAAGGGGATGATACCATATAGCGATAAAGTTGCTATTATTAATCCAAAGATTGGACTTTCAATACGCTCTTGTGCCATATCTTTTATATCCACAACGGTTTGGCTCGTACTTCATTATTTTACGCAAAAAAGTAATATACTACGTGGTGGGGATGTTAGTGAAATTGCAATCGTATTTAGCTATGTATGCTATATCATATTATATATAAAAGTAATTTCAATGAAAAAAACGAATATTATAAAGAGTAAATTTAAAGGTATTATTTGCCCTATTTTTGGATGTTTAGGTTCTTTGGTTATTCTATTTGGTAGTTTAGTATCCAATCCACTATATGTATCCTTGTTTATGGTATTTTGCCTATTAGTTGGTTCTATTGGTGTAATTTATTATATGAAAAAGGAAGCAAAGGGAAATTAATAGACATAAAAAAAGTGAGTTTTGATTTTTCAAAACTCACTTTTTAATACTTATCATTCATAAAAAGATATAAGTAAAATTTAAATATACGGACAAATAGAAAGACAGTTAAAATAGAAATAAATTGATTTATGCTTGCATAGAATATACAAACAAGTATTAGGGGGATATCCTTTGAAAGGCTATATAGAAGAAAGGGCAGCCGAAATTGCCAATTACATAATTGACAATAATGCAACTGTAAGGCAAACAGCAAAACAATTTGGGATTTCGAAATCAACTGTACATATGGTTGTCATCTATTAGAACGTTTTACCCTTAATTCTCATCAATGTCACGGTATATATAGAAATTATACATAATAAAGAATACGGTTATGATTACTGCAATGATTACGGTGCTCATTCCAGCTGCAATACCAATATTTTCAGCTACAAATCCAATAAGAGAAGGCATAAGTATGGCACCAAGTCCTGCAAATGTTAATAAAAAGCTAAGGCCCATAGGATATTCTTTCATTATTTTCCCAACAGATGAAATTGTTGTTGGATACAAACCAGCCATACAAAATCCTACTCCAATAATACCGACAGTAATTGGTGTCATAGAGGTAGCAGTTAATAAAATTATAAAGAATATTAAATAACCAATAGCATTTATAGCTAATAATTTGGATTTCTTTATTTTATTCGATAGATAAGCACTTACTAATCTTCCACCTAGAATAACAATCCATAAAAGACTTGCCATACTTTGGGCAAAAGGGCCACTCATAAGGCCGGAATCCTTAAAGTAAGTTACTAGCCAACCGTTAATTGCTTGTTCTGCACATAGGTAGGAGAATAAAATACCAGCGGCGGTTATGAAATATTTGTTTTTTAGGAAGGACCAATCGGTTATCTTTTTTTCTTTAACAGTAATGTTTCTTTCAGGTATCTTCATTAAGGAATATGTTATTATTTCTGTAAAACATAAAAATGCAAGAAAATAACAAGCATATATCCATCCATCTGGATTATTTCTCACACTTAGCAAAGCAATAAACGGAGCTATGAAAGCACCAATGGCAAACATGCTATGTAGAAGGTTGAGTGCCCATGCTTTTCCAGTTGCAATTTCATTAATGATAGCATTATTAAAGTTGCTGATAGCACCTCTATTAATGCCTGTTAAGAAGAATGCAAGTAATAGGAGAATGGGATTCTTAGTTAATGTCATTAAGATAAATGCAATAAAACCAGCGCTACTTAGTAAAAGGATGCTTTTCCTACGTCCTAAATAGTTTGGCAAAACACCACCAACAAAGCTAGAGATTAGGTTACCTACGGAATGAACGGATATTAGCATACCAGTTAACTGATAACTTAACGAATAAGTTTCACGCATATAAGGTAGCATAGCACCTAGTATAAGGGCTAGGGAACCATTAATAAAGAAGGTATAAAAGGTCTGGCCAAATATTTTTTTTTGTGAGGAAGTTAAGCCCACAGAAGTTTTTTGTGATACCATATTCAAGATAATACTCCTTTTGTATGTAATAATATTGTAATTAGGTATATTTTTCTTTTAGAAATAAGAAAATGTCTCTTTAAACATGAATTATATTATACCTGACATATTATTTTAATCAAGAGCAAAAGGACTACAAAATCATGCAAAAAGGAACCACAATCTTAATGTAGCAAAGATTGTGGTTCAAGAAATTTCACACGGCAGAATAGAGATTATTATGATAATTCTATGTGTTAACAATATAGTTCATATTGAAAAGTATGTAGAAAAATTAACAATTAATCATAGCATTTTTTGATTTTTTAGCAACAGATGATCGTAATATAAGTTCACAAGGTAGTAGTAATTGTGCTTGTGTAATTTTCTCACCATGAATTTGCTTGAGTAAGATCTCTGTAGATTTCATACCAATATCTTTTAGTGGAATGTCAACAGTAGACATTCTTGGTCTAATATATTTACTTGTTTCGGCATTGTCAAAACCAAACACCGAGATGTCTTCAGGGATGCGTATTCCATATTCCAAAGCGGCTTCATATGTTCCTATAGCCATATTATCATTCATTGCAAAAATAGCAGTAGGAGGGTTATCTAAGTTAAATAATTTTTTTGCAGCTTCCTTGCCTTTATGATATCCCCAATCACCATTTACAACATAATCATGGTTTAGCGAAATGTTATATTCAACGAGTGCTTTTTTATAACCTTTAAGCCGTTCTATAGCAGGATAAGTATCCATTCTACCAGTAATTAAACCAATGGTATTATGACCTAGACCAATCAATTGTCTTGTAACACGATATGCAGCTTCTAAGTTGTTGTAAGAGACATTGATAGAATTAGGTTGTTTACCAAAACAAT
>JAEWHU010000335.1 GCA_023387635.1 Bacillota bacterium | reverse complement strand
TGATTATCTCCATCGCCTTCTTTCGTTTTTCATCCGTATATGTCATAATCCCTTGATAAAGGAGCTTCCAATAACCCGCTGCTTCAACTAAGTTCCTTATTCTCTTTCTGTAACTTAGCTTTTTCGTCCTTCAATTTCTTATTCTCGTACTGAAGTGCTTTATTATCTTCTTCTGCTAGCTTGCCAGCAAAGACACCATACTTAATCTCCTCCATACCAGCAACTCTCTCTTCATAATAATCCGTCTGTTCTCTCAACTCTTCTGCCTTTTCAGTAACCTCTTTTAATTCCTCTTTTACACTATCTAATTTTGCATGCACTTTGTAGGTTTCTAAATCCATATCATCTCTCTTAGTACCTAACTCTGTTTTTGGTAGACCACGAGATTTAGGTGTGATAGAATAGGTTATGATCACAGTTATAATTTATGGCGAATCAAGTATTTATTTATAGAGGGGGAATATAGTGTATATACAACTTAATAATCTAATCGATATTCTGGCATTATATAATATTACTGCTCAAATTTCAGACTTTAATTTTTTTATAAATGGTTATAATGATAAAACATCAGAAATGAAGGTAATTACAAAAGTTGATTTTGTTAATAGAAGCCCTGTTGTAGTGAAATTTATAAGAGAAAATAATCATCCTCATAATATAATTGAAAATCAGAGTAAATTTTCTGAATACTTAAGAAAACAAGGAATTTTAACTCCAAAAAGATATACAAGTAGGGGGAATCATTGTATTAAATATAAATTGAATGATATGTACCTTGATGTTACTGTTGAAGACTATTTGGGTGAAGAAATAAAAACTATCGATTTTAAACTTGCAAATAAAATCGGGAAATTAATGGCTAAAATTCACAATATATCAGAAAGTGGTAACTGCCATATAGGAACCAATACTATTTTTAATGTCGTCGGATATAACGAAGTCAGTGGTTATGATAAATTTGTAGAGTTATGGGAAAGAGGAAAAATAGATTCAGAAATATACAAAAAGATTATAAAGGTGTATTCTGATAAACTTAAAAGGATTAAATTATCGTGGGTTAAGTTACCAAAGTATGCTACACAAGGTGATTGTTCTATTAATAATTTAACTTATATTGGAGATGAAATAGGGATTTTTGATTATAATATCGCGGGTGACGAAACACTGATAGGTGACATGGTTCTTGGCGGCTTGTTAACAGCAAATGAAATGGATTTAGCCGAAGGTTTATCAAATACAGATCGTATGGAACTATTTAGAAGTTTCTACAATGGTTATGTAAATGAAAGAACTTTAACCGTTGATGAAAAAAAAATTTTAGGTGATGTTTATGCACTTTCATCTGGATTATGGTTTACCAAAATTGATTATAATGAAAATTCCTTAATGAAATTGGTTGAACGCAATGAATATGATAAAGCTGATTTGTTGTTACAAGAAATCTATAAAACTTTATGTAAAGATGATATTCAATTTTGAATATTATCTAGAAGTAAATTAGTATGTATTAATTGAGTACACTTTTGAGTACAGTTAAAATAGACGTGTTGGAAAGCTCCTTTCTATCGTGCTTTCAAAGAATTGTTCGGGTTCGAATCCCGTCTCGCGCTCTGTAAAAAATAAGGAATCATGCAAAGCATGGTTCCTTATTTTCTGTAGAGCAGGTTCAATTCAGAGTAACTGTATTAACTCACTAGGGTAGTCTAACGACTGTCCTGCTCGCTCTCTGAGGGGGAGTGAGGAAGTAAGTGTACACTATTTAAGGAAGTGTAGGAGTTACACATTGATGATATGTGTACACAGATTACTGGTAAATTTAGTATATTAATATTATATAATGTGATATTATGGTTTATGAAAGCTACAAATCAGAATTTTACTATTAGGATACTGAGGGAGAAATTATCAAATGGAAAACAATAATATTATACAAAACAATAAAACATATTGGGATACGAATGCAGATTTGTGGTTTGGAACTACCGCACTTCCTACATATGGTGTAAAGTTTGTAACAGAAGATGAAATACATTTATTTGGAGATGTATCTGGCAAAAAATGTTAGAAATTTGTTGCGGGAGCGGTCATTCATTAAAATATCATGCAGATAGAAATGCTGCCGAATTATGGGGTGTGGATTTATCAAATAAGCAAATTGAAAATGCAAAAGAATATTTGAAAGAAAACGGATACACCGCAAACTTCAGATGTGCACCAATGGAATCAGACCTTGATATTCCAAAGAATTATTTTGATTATGTATATTCAATATATGGAATTGGCTGGACAACAGATTTGCAAGGTACATTTAACAAAATAGCTTCGTATCTGAAGAAGGATGGAATATTTATATTTAGTTGGCATCATACTTTGAATTATTGTGTAGCTTGGTCTTGTGACCAACGGAAAGATATTATAGAGAAAAATCAATTGATTTTTAATAGGAGCTATTTTGACGAATCATATTTTACAATGCCCGTTGATGATAATGAGATTATTCTTTGTAACCGAAAAATATCAACATACATAAATGCGCTAGCTAGGGCTGGCTTTGCTATTGAACAAATGATTGAGGAGACTGACCAGAAAACTATGGAATCTATTGAAGATGACAGTGATAAGGCTAAAAAGGCAAGAATGCTTCCGATTTCTGTATGTTTTAAGGCGAGAAAGCTATAGTATAAGATATAGGTAAAT
>JAEWHU010000319.1 GCA_023387635.1 Bacillota bacterium | reverse complement strand
GTTAAAGAGAAAGATAATTTCGAAACAGTAACTGTAAAAGCTAAAGTTGTTCGTAAAGATAAAGATGGTAAGAGAGTTAAAGAAGTTGTAGATGGTAAGAAAGTTACTGTATACGATGAAGTTGACAAAACTATCAAAAAAGATAAACCTTCCCGCTTACATGCAAGAAGACAAATGCTTAAGTATCTTTATACAATAACTGAAGTTCCAACTGAAGTTGCTGGAAAGAAAAAGAATACTAAAACTGTTGATTTAACAGACAAGTTATTTGATGAAATTGCACCTAAGTATGTTAGCCGTAATGGTGGTTATACAAGAATCGTTAAGATTGGACCACGTAAAGGCGATGCAGCTATGGAAGTATTAATCGAATTAGTTTAATTTTAAATAAATATTTAGGAGTTACTCCAAGTGGGGTAACTCTTTTTTGAATTATTTTTAAAGTTAACTCAGTACTAATAAAGCAGTACTTATAAAAAAATACAAATAAAGAAATACTAATAAAACTCAGAGAAATTACGTTGTTTCCCTGAGTTTTTAAAAAACTCATTGCTTTTCTTTACATAATAATTTACAATGTAGAAAGTTATAGATAAACCATTATTATTGAGAAAACTCTATTATAGTAGAAGGATAAGGTCTATGGGAATAATAAAAGCAAAAAATTTAAAATTTGAATATATTAGACGTGATGAAGAAGGTAATGTTGAATCAATTAATCGCGCAGTGGATGATGTTAGTCTTGATATAAAAAAAGGAGACTTTATTGCAATCTTAGGGCATAACGGTTCTGGTAAGTCTACTTTAGCGAAACATATGAACGCCATATTAACTCCAACGGAAGGAACGTTATATGTAAATGGTATGGATACCAAAGACGAAGAAAACATTTGGGATGTTAGGCAAGTAGCAGGTATGGTATTTCAAAATCCAGACAATCAAATTATCGCAACTGTAGTGGAAGAAGATGTAGGATTTGGTGTTGAAAATATAGGAGTACCAACGAAAGAAATATGGGAAAGAGTTGAAAAAAGCCTAAAATCAGTAGGAATGTTAGAATATCGGAAACATTCACCCAACAAATTATCGGGTGGTCAAAAACAACGAGTTGCAATTGCTGGTATCATGGCTATGAAACCACAATGCATTGTTCTTGATGAGCCTACAGCTATGCTAGATCCATTAGGAAGAAAAGAAGTATTAGCGACAGTAAAAGAATTAAATGAAATAGATAATGTTACTATTATTCTTATAACTCACTATATGGAAGAGGTAATAGATGCTGACAAAGTATTTGTAATGGATAAGGGTAAAGTTGTTATGAGTGGAACACCAAAAGAAATATTTTCTAGAGTAGAAGAATTAAAAAAATATAAATTAGATGTACCTCAAGTAACAGAATTAGCTTATGAGTTGCAAAAAGAAGGTATGCCTCTACCAGATGGTATATTAAGTGTGGAAGAATTCGTTGAAGCACTAACTAAACTGTAAAAGTTTAAAGTTAGTTATGGGAGCTAGTGTGAAATAAAGAGCAATTTCACACCCTGATTTGAGGCAGTATCCGAAACCAAGGTTTCGGATATGCAATGGGAGCTAGTGTGAAAAGTCAATATTTTTCGCACGATGAATTGAAAATCGATTCACAAAGAAATTGAAATTCGCTTAACAGGATGGAGATTAATATGGCAATTATTATAGATAAATTAAACTATGTATATAGTCCAGGTACTGCATATGAAAAGCATGCACTTAAAGATATTAATTTAGTAATTAATGATAAAGAATTCATTGGTTTAATTGGTCATACAGGATCAGGTAAATCAACTTTGATACAGCATCTAAATGGGCTAATTAAAGCCACTAGTGGAAATATATATTACAACGGTCAGGATATCTATGCAAACGACTTTAAAATGAAGGAATTACGTAGTAAAGTAGGATTAGTATTTCAATATCCAGAGCATCAATTATTTGAGACTACTGTGTTTAAAGATGTTAGCTTTGGACCAAAGAATCTAGGACTTGATAAGTTAGAAGTTGATATGCGGACCTATGAAGCTTTAAAGATGGTAGGGCTTAGCGAAGACATGCTAGATTGCTCTCCGTTTGAATTGTCAGGTGGGCAAAAAAGAAGAGTTGCAATCGCCGGTGTTTTGGCGATGAAACCGGAAGTATTAATACTTGATGAACCGACTGCTGGTCTTGATCCAAAAGGAAGAGATGATATTTTAGATCAGATAGCAAAGCTTCATAAAGAGAGTGGGATAACTATAATTTTAGTATCTCATAGCATGGAAGATATAGCTAAATATGCAGATAGATTAGTGGTTATGAATAAAGGTAGCGTAGTATATAATGATACTCCAGAAGGGGTATTTGTTCATTACAAAGAATTAGAACAGATAGGGCTTAGTGCACCTAAAGTTACTTATGTATGCGATGAACTAAAGAAAAAGGGTTATCAGATAAAGAATACTGTTACCACAATCGAAGAAGCAAAAAGGGAAATTTTGAAAGCTTTTGCTGTAAAAAGTAACCGTTAGTTTAGATATTATAGATAAGAGAATTAACCCAGATGGGAGATAAGAAATGATTAGAGACATAACAATAGGACAGTATTATCCTGCTGATTCTATACTTCATAAACTTGATCCAAGAGTTAAATTGGTAGGAACTATAGCTTATATCATATCCCTATTTTTAATATCAAATCCATGGTGTTATTTGATATCAGCAGCATTTTTATTTATAATAATAAAAATGTCAAAAGTTCCATTTAAATTTATCGTAAAAGGTTTAAAAGCAGTGATAATGCTACTTGTATTCACAGTAGGATTTAATTTATTTTTACCAGGAACGCCTGTAGTAGAATGGGGATTTATTAAAATAACTGAAGAAGGTATTACAACCGCAGTATTTATGAGTATTCGCTTAGTATTTTTAATCCTTGGTTCTTCACTTATGACATTTACAACAACACCAAATTATTTGACTGATGGTCTTGAAAGTCTTCTTGGACCACTTCGTAAAATAAAGGTGCCTGTTCATGAAATATCAATGATGATGTCAATCGCACTTCGTTTTATACCTATCTTAATGGAAGAGACAGATAAAATTATGAAAGCTCAAACGGCTAGAGGTGCTGATTTTGAAACAGGGGGATTAATTAAAAGAGCTAAGGGATTAGTACCTTTATTAGTACCTTTATTTGTTTCTGCTTTTCGTAGAGCTAATGATTTAGCTATGGCAATGGAAGCAAGATGCTACCGTGGTGGAGAAGGGCGTACAAAAATGAAACCATTAAAATATCATGCATCAGATTTTGTTGGATATATCATTTTAGTTGTATATATAAGTTCTATTATTGTAATGAATAGATTAACTTTTTAGTATGAAACTTTAAGTAATATGCTAAATGCTAAGGGGAAAGAGTAATGAAACGAGTTTTATTAAAGATTGCATATGATGGTACTAACTATTGTGGATGGCAGACTCAACCTAATGGATTAGCTGTGGAAGAAGTACTTAATCAAAAGTTATCCAAGTTATTTAACGAGGATATTGTAATAATAGGTGCAAGTAGAACAGACTCTGGTGTTCATGCCATTGGAAATGTTGCAGTTTTTGATACCAATGCTAGAATGCCTGCAAGTAAAATAGCCTATGCTCTTAATC
>JAEWHU010000302.1 GCA_023387635.1 Bacillota bacterium | reverse complement strand
ACTATACTTAGTTATTAAAAACCTAAGTATATAACTTACTGAATATCGGGCTTGTACTAAGTTGATAGAATGGAGGTTAATATGAGTTTAGCAGATAAAATATTTATAGATATGTGTAAAGACATATTAGAGAATGGTGTTAGTACAGAAGGAGAGAAGGTACGCCCAAAGTGGGAGGATGGCACCTATGCATATACAATAAAAAAGTTTGGTGTAGTTAACCGTTATGATTTATCAAAAGAATTTCCAGCATTAACATTAAGACGTACTGCAATAAAAAGTTGTATCGATGAAATACTTTGGATATGGCAAAAGAAGTCTAATAATGTGAATGAACTTAACAGCCATATCTGGGATAGTTGGGCTGATGAGAATGGAACCATCGGTAAAGCCTATGGTTATCAATTAGGAAGAAAGCACAAATACAAAGAGGGAGAAATGGATCAAGTAGACAGAGTAATATATGACTTAAAGAATAACCCTTACAGTAGAAGAATTATGACAAATATATATGTACATCAGGATTTACATGAAATGAATTTGTATCCATGTGCTTATAGTATGACATTTAATGTAACAAAAGATAAAAATAGCGATAAACTTATACTTAATGGAATACTTAATCAACGTTCTCAGGATATACTTGCAGCAAATAGTATGAATGTATGTCAATATGCTGTGTTACTTCATATGTTTGCTAGAACATGTGATATGCAGGTAGGGGAATTAGTTCATGTAATTGCAGATGCTCATATTTACGATCGTCATATTCCAATTATTGAAGAACTAATTACTAGAGAAACTTATGAAGCACCAACTTTTTGGATGAATCCAGAGAAAAAGGATTTTTATGACTTCACAGTGGATGATTTTAGATTAGATAATTATAAGTTTGGTCCAAAAGTGGAAAATATACCAGTGGCAATATAACCTTTTCAGTGGGAGTTTTTAAATCTCACATCGAAATAGCAGCGTAGCTGCTATTACGAGGAATTCGCTTGTTCAGCTAGCTGGCATGTGTCCTCGTATCCAATTTGTATTAGGAGGAAAACAATATTATGAATATGATTGTAGCAGTAGATAAAAATTGGGCTATTGGATGCGGTAATCAGTTACTAATAAGTATACCTGAAGATATGCGATTTTTCCGTAATGAAACCACAAACAAAGTCATAATTTTAGGTAGAAATACTTTGAAAACATTTCCAGGTGGAAAACCTTTAAAAGATAGAGTAAATATTGTAATCAGCTCAAATAAAGATTTTAAGGTAGATGGTGCTATTGTTGTTCATAGCATAGAAGAAGCATTAGAAGCTGTAAAAGATTATAGCAGTGAAGATGTTTACGTTGTAGGTGGTGGAAGTATCTATAAACAAATGCTTGACTATTGTGATGTAGCTCACGTGACTAAGATTGATTATGCTTATCATGCAGACACTTATTTCCCAAATCTTGATGAAAAAGAAGAATGGGTGATTACTGGGGAATCTGATGAAAAAACATATTATGATATTGAATATGCATTCTATAAATATGAACGAAAAAAGTAAACCAATAATTAGATAAGGTTGGTGATGATGTGATTGATAAAATAATGAATAACATATTGTTTCAAGGGCTATCAGAACAAGAGTTAAAGATGTGCCTTACCTGTTCTAATTCAAAAGTAAAAGAATATAAGAAGAATGAAATTATATTTAGTCAATTAGATCCACCAAAAGCCTTGTATGTTTTAATTGAAGGAAAAGTCTCAGTTTGTCAGGATAGTTTGGATGGAAGAAGTTATATTATAGCCCAAATTGAAGAAAAAGATATTTTTGGAGAAGTATTTTTATTTCTAAATGATGTAGGGTATAGCCAGTATGTGGTGGTAAATGTAAATTCTAAAGTTCTTGAGATACCAAAAGAATTTTTTACTCATACTTGTGACGCAAAATGTAGCTCCCATGGAACGATAATAGCTAATATGCTTAGCATTTTAGCAAGAAAAGCATTTTTTCTTAATAATAAGGTTCAGCTTTTAACAAGTGGGAACTTACGCCAACGTTTAGCCAAATATTTTATCTCAAATATGAACAAAGAGGGGCTGGTAAAACTTGGGATGAATAGAGATAGTTTCTCTGCTTATCTAAATGTTACAAGACCATCACTTTCAAGAGAATTGATGAAGATGCAAGAAGATGGTTTGATTGAGGCCCAGAAAAATATTATTAAGATATTGGATATAGAAGCATTAGAGGAGTTTCTAATATAATGTAATTGATATATCCAAATAGGTTGATAAGATATAAGTTGTTTATAGGGTTAGGAATCATTTTTAATAGAAAACATTTATATATTTTTTAATATTTTAGACCCTTAAGTTAATAGAAATTAACTTAAGGTTTTTTTTGAGTTATCCAATTAATAATGATTCTTTCTAATTATGGGATTTCCGAAAGATTTTTTGTGGGGAGTTATTAGTCTATAATGAATAATTTTGAATGGGATGAGGGGTATGATTCTAGGTTTGGACACATATATATAGATTACCAAACACAAAAAAGAACCATAATTTTATTTATTTTAAAAATTTCTATAACGTAACATATGTTACAGAAATAATTTTATATATCCATTAAGATAAGTACATCAAGAATGATGAACAGAAAGAAATTCTTAAATAAATGGAGGATAAAGAAATGAGTAATGCAATGTTTTGTTATCAATGTCAAGAAACAGCAGGATGTACTGGATGTACAAAATTTGGTGTATGTGGGAAGTCACCAGAGCTTGCTAATATTCAAGATTTATTAATTTATGTAACAAAAGGACTTTCAGAAGTAACAACAAAATTAAGAGCTGAAGGTAAAACAATTAGTGATGAAATTAATCAATATATTACTTTAAACTTATTTACTACAATTACAAATGCTAATTTTGACAAAGAAGTATTTTATAATAGAATCGATGCTACGTTAGAATATAAAGAAGCATTAATCAAAGAATTAGGAGATAATTCTTCATTAACAGATGCCGCTGTTTGGTTTTCAAATGATAGAGATGCTTATGAAGAAAAAGCGAAAACTGTTGGTGTATTATCTACAGAAAATGAAGATGTAAGAAGTTTAAGAGAACTTATTACTTACGGATTAAAAGGTTTATCTGCATACGTGAAACACGCACAAGCACTAGGTCATGATAACGAATCCATTCATGTATTTATGCAAAGTACATTAGCAAAAACATTGGATGATTCTTTAACAGTTGATGAATTAGTTGCACTTACATTAGAAACTGGTAAGGTAGGGGTAGATGGTATGGCATTGCTTGATACTGCTAATACTACTGCATATGGTAACCCAGAATTATCTAAAGTTAATATCGGTGTAAGAAATAATCCAGCAATCTTAATTTCAGGTCATGATTTAAAAGATTTAGAACAATTATTAGAACAAACTAAAGGTACTGGAGTTGATGTATATACTCACTCTGAAATGCTACCTGCAAATTATTACCCATTCTTTAAGAAATATGACAATCTAGTAGGAAACTATGGTAATGCTTGGTGGAAACAAACTGAAGAATTTGAAAAATTCAATGGACCTATCTTAATGACAACAAACTGTATTGTACCACCAAAAGCAAGCTATAAAGATAGACTTTATACAACAGGTAGCGCAGGTTTTGAAGGTTGCAAACATATTGAAGGTTCAATTGGAAGTAAAAAAGATTTTACAGAAATTATTGAGCATGCAAAACGCTGTGCAGCTCCAACAGAACTTGAAACAGGAGAAATCGTAGGTGGTTTTGCACATGCACAAGTATTTGCATTAGCAGATAAAGTTGTAGAAGCTGTTAAGAGTGGAGCAATTAAGAAATTCTTCGTAATGGCAGGTTGTGATGGAAGAGCTAAATCAAGAAATTACTATACTGATTTCGCAAAAGCTCTACCAGAAGATACTGTAATTCTTACTGCAGGATGTGCGAAATATAAATACAACAAATTACCTTTAGGAGATATTGGTGGAATTCCAAGAGTGCTTGATGCTGGTCAATGTAATGACTCTTATTCTTTAGCGTTAATTGCACTAAAATTAAAAGAAGTATTTGAACTCGATGATATAAATAAATTACCAATTGCATTCAATATTGCATGGTATGAACAAAAAGCGGTTATAGTATTATTATCCCTATTATACCTTGGAGTTAAGAATATACATTTAGGACCAACACTTCCAGCATTCCTTTCACCTAATGTAGCTAAAGTATTAGTAGAGAACTTTGGTATTGCAGGAATTGGTACTGTAGAAGATGATATAGAATTATTTATGTCAATGTAGTATAAAATAAGTGAAGAATACAATAATGAAATTACTCACAAGATGATAGATGTAAATTAATTGAATTTGGTATAACCCGTAAACTAAGTTTGCGGGTTATATTAAGATAGATAACAAAAAGCAGCGAAGAAAAGAGGAAAATATGAGCTTAGTATTAGGACCAATACATTACTGGTTGTTTAACAAGATTAAATTACAAAATGAAATAGTAGATGAGATTATTTTATTTGCAAATAATAAATATAAAGAGTTAAATCTAGAAGAAGGAATGTCTGAGTTTGGCACATTACCAACTAATGATTTAGAACAAGCAATCGATGTTCAAAATATTCATGGATGGCTACAAGAATGTGTATCAATAGTAGAATATCGTCTAGCTTATGGAGTGACTAAGATTTTACAAGCAGAGCCTAAGGAAATGGAATCTTTATCCCAGTTATTCTTTGAATTTGGTAAAAATCAAAATGTTTTAGATAAGAATAGTACTCTAAAAGAATGCTATAAAGTATTTAATGACATGTTACTCGATGGAATGCCTTGTGATCATGCCAACAGATTAATTGAACAAGATGAGAATCAGGTAGTATGGCAAAGAGAATTATGTGTTCACAAAGAATATTTTGATTCTGTTGGTGGAGATATAAAGAATTATTATATGCTTAGAGATGAATTTATAAAAGGTTTGTTGTATAATACAAATATTAGTTATGATAAACTTGATGAAGTAACTTTTAAAATTACTCTAAATATTCAATGAAATTAGTTAATTAGATAAGAATTAATAGGAAAGGAAGTGTTATTATGGCTGAAAATAGAAATAGTGTAGCAATTATGATGGAGGAACATCAATATATTCTACGAATGTTAAAAGTAGTTCGTAGTGCTTGTTTTAAAATATATCAAGGTGAAGAAATATGTTATGATGATTTTTACCAAATAGTTGATTTTATTAAAAATTATGCTGACAAGCATCATCATGGTAAGGAAGAAAAGTTTTTGTTTAAGGAAATGCAAAATCATCTAGGTTCCATTGGGGATAATTTGATTACACATGGTATGTTAGTTGAACATGACCTTGGTAGACTTTACATTAGCGAGTTGCTAGTAGCTCTTGATAAAGTAAAGAATGGTGAGGAAGAAAGTAAATTAGATGTGATTGCTAATGCTGTAGGCTATACCAATTTATTGGCTAGACATATTCAAAAAGAAGATGAAGTAGTATATCAATTTGGAAGCACAAAATTATCAAAAGAAGTTCTTGATGAAATAGATGAAAAATCAAGAATATATGAAGAAGAATGTAGTGAAAAGGGAATTCAAAAGCAATATATTAATTTATTAACTTCTTTAGAAGATAAATATATAATTTGAGTGTAAAAAGGTGCGCAGCACTAATTATTAATCAAGATATTGTTATAGCAAGCTAGCTTGCTTACCAATATCTTGATTAATAATATCACCTTCGGTGCTTTTAATATCCTAATCATATTAAATAATAAATTTTAACGTTATATTCTGGCTGACTTCACATAAGTAAAGTTATAGTTGTTTAAATTGTTAAAATATTATTGAAATATTACTTGCTATTTATAGGTTTCAGTAATAATATATTAACTATATAAAAATTTATGAACTATTATAACTTAATTTAGGAAGGAAGAGTATCATGTTAAATATTAGAATTGATAAAACCACAACACCAAAAGAACTTCCCAAAGCAGATAATCCTTTACAATTTGGAACGATTTTTACAGACCATATGTTTATGATGAATTATGCACCAGATAAAGGTTGGCATGATGCTAGGATTGTACCATATGCACCAATAACATTAGAACCTTCCGCTATGGTTTTCCATTATGGTCAAGAAATGTTTGAAGGGTTAAAAGCATATAAAACAAAGGATGGTAAAGCATTATTATTCCGCCCAGATAAAAATATAGAAAGAGCAAATAGAACGAACCGTCGTATTTGTATTCCAGAAATTCCAGAAGAAGATTTCCTACAAGCTTTAAAGACTTTGATTAAAATAGATGATGCTTGGATACCAACAAAACCTGGAACTTCACTATATATAAGACCATTTGTAATCGCAACAGATCCATTCCTTGGGGTTAGACCATCGGATACATATCTGTTTATGATTATATTAAGTCCTGTAGGTGCTTATTATCCAGAAGGCCTTAATCCCGTAAAAATATGGATTGAAGATGAATATGTAAGAGCAGTAAAAGGTGGAATTGGTGAAGCGAAGACAGGTGCCAATTACGTAGCATCCCTTCGTTCCCAAGTAAAAGCCCATGAAGAAGGGTACTCACAAGTACTATGGTTAGATGGACTTGAACGTAAGTATATTGAAGAAGTTGGAGCAATGAATATTTTCTTTAAAATAAATGGTGTTATTGTAACGCCTATGCTAAATGGAAGCATATTACCAGGTGTAACAAGAGATTCCGTAATTCGCCTATGTAAATCCTGGGGACTTCCAGTAGAAGAGAGAAGAATCTCCATTGATGAGATATTTGAAGCTTATGAAAATGGTACTTTAGAAGAAGTATTTGGTAGTGGAACGGCAGCTGTTATTTCACCAGTAGGCACTCTTAGATGGGAAGATAAAATTATGCAGGTACAAGATGGTGGAATCGGTGAATATAGTAGAAAGATATATGATACCATTACAGGCATTCAAATAGGCGATATTGAAGATACCTTTGGTTGGACAGTAACAATTGAATAAATAAAATATATAAATATGAAGCATGTTTACTTGATATATAAGTACACATGCTTTATTTTTTTAAACAATTTATTTTATTATATATTAAATGTTTGAAATAAGTAAAATAAACACAGAAATTGGTATATAAATGTAATATTGTTAGTAAATGACTTGAATTTATCACATTAACGTTTTATACTTAAGAAGTAGTTTATTATAGAATTATAATGGATAAATCACTTAAAATAGCTATTACGTAATCTATATTCATTATATATTGCATACATATAAGTACAAGATTCATTTAAGGAGGATAACATGGATATTGTTCTAAAAGCAGTGGATGTAGAAAAGATTTATGGCAAATCTGAGTTACAGGTTAACGCACTTAAACCAACCAGTTTGCAAATTGAAAAAGGGAATTTTTATGCTATCATAGGTAAAAGTGGTTCTGGAAAATCCACATTGTTACATATACTTGGGGGACTTGATAAACCTACTGATGGAAAAGTTTATCTTGAGGGAAAAAGCATGTTTGACCTAAAAAATAGGGAGATAGCAATACTTAGACGTAGAAGAATAGGATTTGTATTTCAATCCTTTAATTTACTACCAGAACATACTGTGGTAGAAAATATCTTAATGCCAATTCACTTAGATGGAAAAACTGTTGATATGAATCATTTTAATGAAGTTATAAAATCCCTTGGCATTGAAGATAAATTAGCTTTTTACCCAGATGAACTATCTGGTGGGGAAAGGCAGAGGGTAGCTATAGCTAGGGCACTTGCTTCAAAGCCTGCACTACTCTTAGCAGATGAGCCAACAGGTAATTTAGACGAGAAAACAGGACAAGAGGTAATTAAACTTCTTAAGGAGTCTGCAAGAAAGTTTGGTCAGACAATCATTTTAGTTACTCATGATATGGAAGTTGCAAGAGAAGCGGATAAAGTAATTACCATTGCTGGAGGAATAATCACTTCTATAGTTAACAATTAGGTTGCTACTTAAGTAACTTATAATATGTTGGAGGATGGTATAAATGAAAACGAAAGACATTGCAAAGAATGGATTAAAAGGACGCAGAAGAGATACTTTTTTATTAAAATTAGTTGTTACTTTAGCCTTTATATTTATAATAACTGCTATGATTTTTCAATCTAGTTCAAAACAAACTAAATTAGCACATCGTTTAGATTTGTATGGAGAATGGGAAGCTGTATATCTATATAGTGATAACGATATATTAGAGGGACTAGCACAAGAGCCCAGTGTAAAAGAACTTAGTAATAGTATGATAATTGGTAATTCTGGAAGGTCAGGAGTAGTTGGAACATATAATGAAGAATTAATTGATATGGGGAACCTAACTCTATTTAAAGGTAATTATCCAGAGGCAGATAATGAAATTATGGTGGAACTAAATCAAATGAGTGCTTTAGGATTAGAACCAGAGATAGGGCAGAAAATATCCATAGAAATTGACATTACCTTAGTATCAGAAGATGTAAATAAGTACATAGATGAAACAGTTCAGAAGATTAATGAAAATGGAAAAGATAATCAAATAGAAATTAATAAAAATGGGTATAATTCAGCACCGTTTGAAACTATTAATGATATTTTAGTTGTGGTCTCTAGTGAATATATGTATGTATATAATAAGAGAGAAGTTTCTGAATCCAAAGACGTTAATACAAATCTAGAAACCATTCTTACGAAAGGATTGCTAGTTAGTCAAAAGGTTATATTGAAGAAGGATTTTGTAATATCAGGGATTCTTAATACTTATACTGATAAATGGGATTTAGGTGGCTATTATGCTCCAAACACCTTTATTACAGAAACAGCAAGTGTAGAAATTTTAGATGCTTTTTATAAGAATAGTATCTTGCCAACTTCAGATTATGAATTCAAATATAATGTATTCCTGACTTAGATAAGATTGAGGCCTTTGATGAATTAAAACTTAGATATAAAGATATAGAGAACGAAACTGTACCTCAAAGTACTCTTGATGGAGTATCTTTTATGGACAACTCCAATTTTAGGCGTAACACTTTCTCATATCCAGAAACGGAAGGAACAACAGAATATGCACTAACCATTGTCATAATTGCTGTAATATTTTTAGCAACAGCTTCTGCGGTATTCCAGATATTTATTACTCAAATGAAGAAAAGGAGTAGAAAAATAGTATTACTAAAATCCATCGGTGCAACCAATAGCCAAATTATTAAGATCCTATTATGGGAAGGATTATATTTATTAAGAAGTGGTTTGATTTATGGTGTGACTCTTGGATTTGTTATATCTTATTTTTCAATATTAATACTTAACAATTCAAGAGAAAGTGATATGATGTTTTTTGTATCTTATCCCCTAGTTTTATTTGGTATATTGACTGGATGCATTGCACTTTTTGTAGGTATGTTAGTGCCTATGATTTTTGCTATAAGAATACCTTTACTTGGTACAATGTCAAAACCACCAAAACATAAGAAGAAACAAGAACATAAAAAATACGTTGATATTAGTAAATTGAAGCAAAATTTTACCACCATATCATGGAACTACTTTAAGCAAAATAAAGGGAAATCTTTGTTACCATTTGGGTTATCAGTTTTGATCATATGTATATTACTAACCACAGTATTACTTGGATATTTGTCCTTTAGAAATTATATTGAAACGGTTATTATTAATAATCGACCTGACTACGGCATCGAAGCTATCTATGGGGAAACTAGGAAAAAAATAGAAGTAGCAGAAGAAGATTTATTGGCCATTGATGGAGTGTATCAGGTTGATTCTTATAAATTTGGCAAACAGTTATTGTTTTGGTATGAAGGGATAGATAGTAATCCCTTTATGAATGCCTTTAGTAATCTACTACCAGCAGAGTTATTATCTGATCATTTTACAAAAGTCGATTTGGATATTTTAGAAGAACCAGAATGGATTAACAATGCGTTCTTTACCAAATTATACGGTATAGATATAGAGTCGGAATTATTTACTCAATATGAACAAGCTATTACAGTAGGTAAAATAGATAAAGATAAATTTTATCGTGGAGAGGAAGTTATATTACTTATTCCATTGTATTTAGAGGGGGATACTACTTCTAATAAAGAACCATATGAAACCAATGACTTAATTACCGCTACAAATGAAGATAATCGAATGGATTGGATATTAGAGAATAGTAATATATATAAATTAACCTATAATAACGCTTATAAAGATATAGCAAAGAAGCAAACTGATATCAAAGTGGGAGATAAGATTAAAATATCATCGGATGATGAAAAAATAGTTGGAGCAGAATGGGTAATAAGTTATACTACACAAGAGGTAACTGTTTGTGGTATCATATATTATTTCCCAGAGAAAGGTATTTGGCCATTTACTGATACCGTTTCTCCCTATACGGTAATAACTTCTTATAATGGAATGGAGAAAGTATATCAGAACTCTAAATTAGGATTATATCGGTCTACTGTAGAGGAAATGAAAAGTATGACATCGAGCTTGTTTAAGACAAAGTTTGGAAGAACTTTATGGTACTTAAAAACAAATTCTGATGAAAATACAGTGTTAGATTCAAAAATATTAGCATATGCTAACAACAACGGGCATTATTTATATAATTACCGTGAAAGTAATGAAGCTTTATGGAATCAAGGATTAAGTAGTAGTATAATAATTGGTTTACTTGGATTAACTTCGTCATTAATTGCCCTAATCATACTCTATAATACTTTAGTGTCAAAAGCTGAGCAAGAACAAAATAGGATAGGTATATTACAATCCATTGGTGTAACAAAATCTAATTTTACAAAGCATTACATTAAAATAGGTGTTTTACAAGGAGTTATAGCTATTTTAATATCTAATTTGCTAGTATTTATAATAGTAATGTTAACTACGGTAAAGGGTTTAAGCAGGGTAGAGGTAACATTCATTGAAATTATAAAGGATATTTATAAAAATCAATTGTACCTTTATCCATGGCATCTTCATATGGTAATATGTGTATTATTTTTGCTCTTTATTATTATAATGAATTATTATTCTGCTCATAAAGTTACAAATAATTATCCTATAGATAATATAAGAAACCTGAATAGATAATATGGATAGAGAAATAGAATAATAAAATAAAAAAAGTTAGTGAAAATTCACTAACTTTTTATTATTAAGATTATATTAAATTACTTTTTGATAATCATAATCTAATAGTCGATGATAATAGCCACCCATTTGATCAAAAGCAAAACAATAACGATATGGATCGATAGAACTATCTTTTAAGTAAATTACATATTGAAATTCCTCATTTGAACTTTCTTCACAGATATACGAATGTCCAGATTCATCAAATATATGAAGCACATCGTCTAGGTTAAAATTATGTGTTTTTACTAAATCAATTAGATGCTTTAAGTAATCATCTTTTTCATATAATTTATATATATTTTTAATACCTTCTTTAGGAACTGTAAATTTAAAGCGTCTCTTTTCTAAACATATTGTTAAGTTACCAAGACGTGGCTCTACCTCTCTACAGAAGTCCTCTAAATAAATGTAACATTCTTCATTTGTTTTAAAATCTGTTGTAAGTAGATAATTTAATAAATCCAAATCATAAAAGATGGAGAAATTCTCATTGTTTTCATAACCAATCTTTAATAATCCTTCATAAATCGTAGTTGTTATATTTTGTTCGAGCATAAAAAATTTAGAATTCATTTTATTCCTCCAAGTAGTTGAAGCTAAGAGTTTTGCTATATGAATTCTAATATAGGTTATAAAGAAAGTCAATGGCAAGGTTATATGAATTGTTTTTCATTCTGTGCATATGTTTAATATAAGAAAATGAAAGCATTCAAGTAAATTTAATTACTACTAGGGAAGGTGACTATGAAGTATAAAATAGTGATATGTATTTTATCAAGTATTTTATTGTTATTAGTTCTTAGATTATATTTTAACTCTAATAATCAGATTAAGGAAACGAACGTAGATCTATGCAAAGTGTTTTGGAGTCCAGACGATAGTTTATTAAAATCAGTAATAGCAGAAAATGAGATTACAGAAGAAACTGCATGGAAAGAAAGACAAAATAAGTATATGAAATTATTCCCTGATATGTATGTAGAAACCATAAATCCAGTTATTCAAATTGAAAAGAGAAAAATAGCCTATATTAGTTTTGACGATGGACCTAGTAGTATAACACCCAAAATACTAGATTCCTTAAAAAAGTATGATGTAAAAGCAACGTTTTTTATAATAGCTGGGGACATGAATGAGGATGGAATTGCTTGTTTAAAAAGAATAGTGGATGAGGGGCATGTAATTGGAATACATACGTATTCCCATGAATACAAAGATATTTACGCATCGGTAGAAGCATATTTAGAAGATTTTTATAAGGTTTATCAAAAAATTTATGAAGTCACTGGTTTAAAAGTAAATATATTTCGTTTCCCTTGGGGAAGTTCTAATCCATATAATAAAAAAATTAATAAGGAATTAAAAGCTGAGATGGAGCGGAGAGGATTTTCTTTCTATGATTGGAATGTAAGCGCAGAGGATTCTATTGGTAATCCAAGTCAGACAAAGATAAAAAAGAATATAATAAAAGATTTAGAAAAATTTAACTATCCAATCATTCTTATGCATGACTCTATTAGAAATAGTAATACTGCAAAGGTACTACCTGAAATACTAAAGATAATAAAGGATAAGGGCTATGGATTTGATACATTAGATAATAGAGAACCTTATCATTCCAACTATTAATGATAATGAATTAACATTACGATAATTATAGCATATATTGTAAATGAATATATATAAAGGAATATCCTATGGATAATAAATCATTTGGTAAATTACAAGTAATAGTTCTTTCTGAGGCTAACTCAAGGCCTATTGCTAATGCGGATATACAGATAATTTATTCAGGAGATCCTGAAAGTAATGTAAGAGATATTAAAACCAATGATATAGGACGAAGTCCAGAAATAGAATTACCAGCGCCCCCGTTAGAGTATAGTATGGAGCCTCATGCAGAACAACCTTATTCGGATTATACTGTCATTGTCACTGCGGAAGGTTTTGAAACAGTAGAGGTAAATGGTACAGCTATACTTCCAGATGTATTAGCAATACAGCCAATTCGTATGTTACCTATTACTGCAGAACCAGATAGTGCAGAATTATTTGTGATTTCACCTCATACACTATATTATGAATATCCACCTAAAATTGCAGAAGATGAGATAAAACCAGTAGGTGAATCAGGAGAAATAGTTTTAGATAGAGTAGTTATTCCTGAATACGTTGTAGTTCATGATGGCCCTCCATCAGATTCATCTGCTCAAAATTATTACGTAAGATACCGTGATTATATAAAAAATGTAGCTTCTAGTGAAATATATGCAACATGGCCAGAAGCAGCTATCTATGCCAATATATTAGCCATTATGTCATTTACTTTAAATCGAGTTTTTACAGAATGGTATAGAAACAAAGGTTATAATTTTACAATTACTTCTTCTACAGCATTTGATCATAAATGGATGCCAGGAAGAAATATATATGATACCATAGATGTGGCAGTGAATAATATATTTAATAACTATCTATCAAGACCAGGGGTATTGCAACCTATTCTTACCCAGTACTGTGATGGAAAACGAGTAACTTGTCCTAATTGGATGTCACAATGGGGGTCAAAAAACTTAGCAGATCAAGGTTATGATGCTATTGGAATTTTAAGATACTATTATGGTTCCAATATATATATTAATTCAACTGACGAAGTTGCAGGCGTTCCTTCCTCTTGGCCTGGTAGTAACTTAACAATAGGTTCTAGGGGGAACAGTGTAATGCAAATGCAAAAGCAATTAAATGTAATCGCAGATGTTTATTCACTTATTCCTAAAATTGCAGAGGATGGCGTTTTTGGAGAAAAAACTGCAGAGGCAGTTAGACAATTTCAAGAAATATTTAACTTACCAGCTACTGGAATTGTAGATTTCCCTACTTGGTACAAAATATCAGAAATTTACGTTGGTGTTAGTAGAATAGCTGAATTATAAGTTGATAGTATTTTATTAGTATCAGTTAAGCCACAAGCTTAACTGATATTTTTTTGCATTATAAAAGATGAATGAGGTACCCGAATTATTTGTAAACAATCACCTGAACATAAATATCATATAAACTATGGAAATAAAAAAGGAATAATAAGTAGATAATACAAAAAACATCTCATGTAAAGAATGATACAAATATAGTACTTATAAAATAAATAAATTTAAAAAAAATAAAAAATAATCATTTATAAATAAACATAAATGATGTATAATATACATAAGAATATAAAAAATGGTAAATAAATTAAATAAATGATGGAAAATAGAAAAAAGTTGTATTTATAAAAATACATTATTTTATTGGAGTTTTACTATTTATTATGTTTACTTATGGGTAACATAAGAGCAATTAACTAATGATGACGTATCAAAAAAAAATTTAAAAATTTAAAAAAAATTGTTGTAATTTGAAATTAGATGTGATAGAATCTTAGCAATTTGGGAACTTTTAGCCTGGAATGCAAAGTAGTATATCCAAGTTTTTGCGTATACTCTTTTTTTATGGGTAAAAACGAGGCTGCATTCATTTTAATGTAAGATACTACTTTTCATTGCTCGACTAAATTCTTAAGTAGCTATACATTTTTTGAAAGGAACAGGTGGAAGTTATGAAAGCTTTTCTAATACTAGAAGACGGTAGTATTTTCGAAGGAAAAAGTTTTGGTTCAACTAGGGATATGATTAGTGAGATAGTGTTTAACACCTCAATGACAGGGTATTTAGAGGTATTAACAGATCCTTCTTATGTAGGGCAGGCTGTTGTTATGACATATCCATTGATCGGTAATTATGGGATTTGCTATGAAGACATGGAATCCATGGATTCATGGGTAGACGGGTTTATAGTTAGAGAAATCGCAAAGAAACCAAGTAACTTTCGCAGTGAGGATAGTATTGAAGCCTTTTTAATTAAAAAGGATATCCCAGGCATTGAGGGAATTGATACAAGAGCGTTAACTAAGATATTAAGAGAAAAAGGTACTATGAACGGTATGATTACAACGAACGTGAATTTTGTACTTGAAGATGTTATTAAAGCATTAAAAAGTCATTCTACTTCAAAAGTTGTTGAAAAAGTATCATGCAAAGAAAAACAAGTTTATTATGCGAAAGACTTTGAGCCAAGTGATGCTATAAAAGCAAGACCAGGCCTTAAGGTTAATCCATATCGCATGTTTAACGGTAAGGTTGCATTATTAGACTTGGGTTCAAAAGATAGTATAGTTAAATGCTTATTAAAAAGAGGATGTGACGTGACTGTTTATCCAGCACTTACTTCAGCAGAAGAGATTCTCTCTAGTAATCCAGATGGGATTATGTTATCAAATGGACCAGGAGATCCAAAAGAATGTGTGGCAATCATTGAGGAAATAAAAAAATTATATAATAGTGATGTACCTATGTTTGCAATCTGTTTAGGCCATCAACTTATGGCACTTGCAAATGGTGCTGATACAATGAAGCTAAAATATGGTCACAGAGGTTCTAATCACCCAGTAAAAGATTTAAAAACAGGCCGTGTTTATATGTCTTCACAAAATCATGGATATGTAGTTGCAAATGATACTCTTTCTGAAGAGATTGCAGAGGTAAGTTTTATTAATGCAAATGATAAAACAGTAGAAGGATATCATTATTTAGGAAAAAATATATTTACAGTTCAATTTCACCCAGAAGCTTGTGGAGGACCTGGGGATACAGAATTTTTATTTGATGAATTTATTAATATGATGGAGGTGGTCAGAAATGCCTAAGAATAATAGTATAAAAAAGGTATTAGTAATTGGATCTGGTCCTATTGTAATAGGTCAGGCAGCGGAATTTGATTATGCGGGAACTCAAGCTTGTCGTTCTCTGAAAGAAGAGGGTGTGTTCGTTATATTAGTAAACTCTAATCCAGCTACTATTATGACAGATAAAGATATGGCAGATGTAGTTTATATTGAACCATTAACTCCTGAAATAGTGAAACAAATCATATTAAAAGAAAAACCTGATAGTGTACTACCAACACTTGGTGGTCAAGCGGCATTAAATATCGCTATGGAATTATATGAATCAGGATTTTTAAGTGAAAATGATGTTAAATTAATTGGTACCACTTCTGAAACTATTAAGAAAGCAGAAGATAGATTAGAATTTAAGTTGACAATGGAAAAGATTGGTGAACCTTGTGCGCCAAGTACAGTAGTTACTACAGTAGGTGAAGCATTAGATTTCGCTAATGAGATAGGTTATCCTGTTGTAGTTAGACCAGCTTATACCTTAGGTGGTAGCGGCGGTGGTATTGCTAAAACAAAAGAAGAATTAGAAGAAATATGTGGTAACGGTCTTCGTCTTAGTCGTGTAGGTCAATGTTTAATTGAACGTTCTATAGCTGGTTGGAAGGAAATCGAGTATGAAGTAATCAGAGACTGTGCAGGTAATTGTATTACAGTATGTAATATGGAGAATCTTGATCCAGTTGGAGTTCATACAGGAGATAGTATTGTTGTAGCACCTTCTCAAACCCTATCTGATAAGGAACATCAAATGCTTCGTACTTCAGCACTTAATATTATCACTGAGCTTAATATTACAGGTGGTTGTAATGTACAATATGCACTTAATCCAAATACATTTGAATATTGTGTTATTGAAGTAAATCCAAGGGTAAGCCGTTCTTCTGCGCTAGCATCAAAAGCAACAGGTTATCCAATTGCTAAGGTAGCAGCTAAAATAGCACTTGGTTATGCTCTTGATGAGATTTTGAATACAGTTACTGGTAAAACATATGCATGCTTTGAACCAGCCCTTGACTATGTAGTTGTTAAAATACCAAGATTGCCTTTTGACAAATTCATTATGGCTAAAAGAACTTTATCCACTCAAATGAAAGCAACTGGAGAGGTTATGAGTATCTGTAATAACTTTGAAGGAGCACTTATGAAAGCTCTTCGTTCCTTAGAACAGAATATATATAGCCTAAAATTCGGTGGATATGATAAATTTAGCGATGATGAAATCATAGAGCAGTTACATTTAGTTGATGACAGAAGAATATTTGTAATTGCAGAAGCTATTCGTAGAAATGTTTCATATGATGTAATTTATGACATAACTAAGATTGATAAATGGTTTATTGATAAGATTGCTAATCTTGTAGAGATGGAACAAAAGCTACAAAAAGAAGAGCTATCCAAAGAATTAATCATGAATGCAAAACGCATGGAATTTCCAGATAGAGTTATAGCAGAACTTACTGGCAAAACTGTTGAGGAAATGAAACGTCTTCGTAAAGAAGAATATAACATAAAAGCTGCATTTAAAATGGTAGATACTTGTGCAGCTGAATTCGAATCATCAACACCATACTATTACTCATGTTTTGATAGTGAAAATGAAGTTGTTCCTATTAATAAGAAGAAAAAGATTATGGTACTAGGTTCAGGACCAATACGAATTGGGCAGGGTATAGAATTTGATTATTGTTCTGTTCATAGTGTATGGGCACTGAAAAATGAAGGATATGAAACTATTATAGTTAACAATAATCCAGAAACAGTTAGTACAGATTTCGATATTGCTGACAAATTATATTTTGAACCATTAACTCCAGAAGATGTTGAGAATATAGTTGATTTAGAAAAACCAGATGGAGCTGTAGTACAATTTGGTGGGCAAACAGCTATCAAATTAACTGAAAGCTTAATAAAAATGGGTGTTAAGATACTTGGAACATCTGCAGAAAACGTAAATGCAGCAGAAGATAGAGAGTTATTTGATGCTGTCCTTGAAGAATGTGGTATTAAAAGACCTCAAGGTAAGACAGTTTATACTACAGAAGAAGCAATTAAAGCTGCAGGCGAATTAGGATACCCTGTTCTAGTAAGACCATCCTATGTTCTTGGTGGTCAAGGAATGCAAATTGCAAATTGTGATGACGATGTAAAAGAATTTATGGATATTATAAATATTAATGTTCAAGAACATCCTATCCTGGTAGATAAATACCTAATGGGTAAAGAAGTTGAAGTTGATGCTGTTTGTGATGGAGAAGATATCTTAATTCCAGGTATCATGGAACATGTGGAAAGAGCCGGAGTTCATTCAGGAGACAGTATTTCAGTGTATCCAGCACAAAATATTACCAAAGAAGTGGAAGAGATTATTGTTGATTATACAAGAAAATTAGCACAATCCTTACATGTCATTGGACTTATTAACATACAATTTATAGTTTTTGAAAATCAAGTGTATGTAATAGAAGTTAATCCTCGTTCTAGTAGAACTGTACCTTATATCAGTAAAGTAACTGGAATCCCTATTGTTGCTCTTGCTTCATCTGTAATCTTAGGTAAAAGATTAAAAGACTTAGGTCATGGAACTGGATTAGCACCAAATGCAGCATATATTGCAATAAAAATGCCTGTATTCTCATTTGAAAAATTATATGGAGCTGATATTACTTTAGGACCAGAAATGAAATCAACCGGAGAGTGCTTAGGTCTTGCAAGAACTTTCAATGAAGCATTATATAAAGCATTTTTAGGAGCAGGATTTAATCTTCCAAAACATAAGAAGATGATTATCACTGTGAAAGATTCTGATAAATTAGAAGCTGCTGAGGTAGCAAAACGCTTTAGTGCATTAGGATATGAAATATATGCAACCAAAGGAACTGCAAAAGTATTAAATGAAAATGGAATTCCAGCGATTTTAGTTAATAAAGTAGATATGGAAGCTCCAACAATTATTGATTTGATACTTTCTCATGAAATAGATTTAGTAATAGATACACCTACTCAAGGTAGAGATAAATCAAGAGATGGTTTCTTAATTCGTCGTAATGCCATAGAGACTGGTATACCATGTTTAACTTCACTTGATACAGCAAATGCATTAGTAACAAGTCTAGAAAATGGAATATCCACTGATATAGAATTAATCAATATAGCAACAATATAATCTTATACCTGGGTAGCAGGAACAAGGTTATGAGCAAGCAAAGGCGGCTCACTGACCATGTGGACCTAGATATCCATTTAAAAAAAGAGGGGAAGTTCATAAGACTTCCCCTCTTAATGTATTAAAGGTATTATATACATCTAAAATCCCATAACCCCATGCTTTGTTTGGATAAGTGAGGTTAGGATCTCTTTTTGCACCACGAATTAAAAGTTTATTTATTTCAACGCTATCTAATTGAGTATAGTTACCTCTTACAACCCCCCACTCTAAAAACATTGCAGCAACTCCAGTTGTGTGGGCAGCAGCCACACTAGAACCGGACATACTTTTAAATGAATTATTAGTAGAAGGTCCAGTAATATTTACACCTGGTGCCGCAAAGGAAGGAGCTATTTTATTAGTTCTAGTAAAACCTCTACTAGCATGTAGGTAAAGGCTTCCATTGGTATGATCATAGGTAGTAACTACAATAGGTATCACTGTATTTCCTGGTGATGTAATAGTATAATCTGGGTCAGACTCAGTAAAATAGGTACTAGAAGATATGAAATCAGTGATAGGTAACCAAATATTGAAATTGGAATTCAAGTCAGTGGAAGCGTATACCTGAAAACGCCAAATACCTTCTGTTGGCTTTCGAAAACGCATTAAGATTAATTGGTCACCGGTTTTTCCTTCAACTAATACATAATCAACTTGAATGATAGTTTGTTCAAAAACAAATTGAATTTCTCTAGATTCATGTAACCTAGCTGGGATCCTAGGTATATATTCACCAGTAGGTGTTAAAATGTCGATAGAGAATGTGTTAGGAGCTGCGCCCCATAGCTCCATAGTAAAACCGTATTCATTTGGACCTACACGCAATTCTACTGTATCAAAAGTTTCGTTTTTAGGAATAGCTCCACTGTAGTGATGCCCTCTATCCCCTTCGTTACCCGCAGCAATAACAACAGCTACGCCCCTTCTATCTGCAACGGTTGAAAGATATCGACTAAGAGAATCTCTTTCCTCATGACCTCCTAGTGATGTACCAAGTCCAATACATATAGCAATAGGCTTTCTGTATCTTTCTGAAATAGATAATAGATATTTAACACCAAACATAATATCAGTTTCTTGATAACTTACAACATTATCGGGTACAACATAAAATTCACGTAAATATTTTTTGGATTGTTTTAATTTTACTACAACTATTTCTGCTAATGGGACAACTCCAGAAAAATCATTACTTTCATTTACTGAACCTGCGGCAACACCAGCTAAAAATGTTCCATGGCCAATTTCATCAACACTTGGGACTATATTGTGTGGAGCATTAGTTAGAAGAGCTGCATTGATTTGTGCATTTGTGTATTCTGTACCGTAACTAAAGCCTTCAGGAGGAGTGCCATCTTGAATTGTCTGATCCCATATTGAATCTATTTTGGAAGTACCATCAGCATGACGAAAAACAGAATGTGTATAGTCGATACCAGTATCAACTATTCCAACTAATATACCCTGCCCAGCTAGACTAAGAGTAGGAATATTACGTAATCTAGTTATTCCAGATGCTTCTAAACTACTAGTATCTAATAGCCCAAATAGCCTTGGATATATGCTATAGCCCCATTGGGATATTAACTTAGTAGTTAAGGGATTAATGGGATTATGGGCAATAATAAAATTGGGACGAATATAGTTATAGCATACGTTTGAAGTATTGAGTTCTTCTGTCGCTTCTACGTTTTCATATTCTATTATATAATCAGCATATTCTTCGCTTAGAATTTGCTCCCTACAATCTTGGTCCAATTAAGTATCTCCTCAAAAGAAAAATATTTAATTAAATATATGAAATTATAAATTATATATTCATTATCATAGGTTATCTACGGACATTTTTTTTAATTCAAAAAGTACATGTGAAATTGGTGGTAAAAGAAGAATAACTATTGTCAGTACTAATTCAGGAACGATATAGGTAGCATTATAACCTAAAGTGTAAATAACAGCATTTTGTCCTACAGGAGCGTATTCCCTAAAGAAGATATAACCTGAAATTGCATGGAATATGTATCTACCAAATACACCTACAATATAGCCAAGGATTAAACTTTTTTTAAATTTAGACTTAGACAATCCTGATTGTAAATCTTTCTTATAAAATAAGCCAGAAAGGCCAAGGCATCCAAAAGCTATTGGGTAATCAAATAGGATTTGCATAGGATGATAAATAGATGGACCAATTAAAAACTGTAGTATACCATATGAAATACCTGTCATAATACCAATTTTTGTACCGTAGAGAGAACCTATAAAAGTGATAAAAAACATACTAAACAATGTCATTGAACCACCATATGGCAAATCAATTGGTTTAATGAAAGATAATACAGTTGCAAGGGCTATAGACGCAGCTGCAAATACTAGTTGATTCGTCTTAATTCTAGTAGTTTTCTTATTAATGAGGGAAATACCTACCATAATAAGTAAAACAATAACAATTAAACTAAAGTAACCTAGTAGTGTTAACACATTATCACCTTCAGGTGTTGTATTAACAAATAAATTGGAAATAAAATTAAACATAAAAAAAACCTCCTTTGAATACTCGGAGGGGCCACTTGATAATGCTTCCTTACGCCGGTATTAACCGGATCAAGTAGTGAGGGTCAGTACTCTTTCTATAAATTGAAAGTTACTTCTCAGCACGAGGCTCCCCTAGCGAATAATATAAAATATTTTTGGTAAAATATCTTCAATATTAAAATATCTTCAATATTTGTAAATTCATTATATCAATTAATAAGTAAATGTCAAGTTATTAAGTTTTTATTACTACTATAAAAATATTTTTTATAAATATCTAAATATTTTTATAGTAGTCATTTTATATGAATTGGTCTCCTCTTAAACTATTAAAAGTTTGATATACATCAACTATGCCATAACCCCATATTGTATTCGGATATACATTATTAGGAAATCTTTTTGCTCCACGTACTAAAAGATTTCTTATTTCAATGCTATCTATAGTAGGGTAGTTATTATTTACGATACCCCATTCTAAGAACATGGCTCCAATACCAGCTACGTGAGCAGCGGAAATTGATGTACCAGATGAAATTGAATAAGAATTATCTAGTGATGGACCAATCATATCTACCCCTGGGGCTGCAAAATCAGGACTTATTTCATTAATTCTAGTAAAACCTCTACTTGCAGACCTATAGATAGTATTATTTGTGTCATTATAAGCAGTTACAACCATAGGTATAAAGGTATTGCCAGGAGAAGTAAGTGTTATGTCAGGATCAGGTCTCACAAAAGATGTAACACTACTTAAAAAATCGCTGATTGGAAGCCAAACATTATACCGTAAGCTTAAGTCTCCGCTTGGATAGACACGAAATCGCCAAGTTCCTTCCGTTGGATTCCTAAAACGTACAAGAATTAATTGATCGCCAGTTTGACCTTCAACTAATTGATAATCAATATATATTACTGTACTTTCAAAGATAAGGTTAATAACTCTAGATTCACCAATTCTGGCTGGTATTCTTGGTACATACTCACCAGTAGGAGATAGTATATCAATTGAAAATGTACTAGGTGTATCACCCCAAAATTCCATTGAAAATCCTGGCTCATCTGCGCCTACTCTCATTTCAACCGTATCATATTCTACATTTTTTGGTAGTATGGAACGATAGTGATGACCATTTTCTCCTTCATTACCGGCAGCGATACTAACACTAACACCGCGTAATGTGGCAATAGAAGCTAAGTAGTTACTTAATGCTCCTCTTGCATCATGGCCTCCTTGAGAAGTACCAAGACTTATGCAAATTGAGATTGGGCGTTTCGATACGTCAGCGACCCTAAGAGCATAACTGACAGCTAGCATAATATCGTTTTCTTGATAACATATGGCGTCTTCTGGGATTATAAAAAAATCCTTTACAAATCTTTTTGCAGGTTTTAGTTTTACTATTACTAATTCTGATGATGGAACTACACCAGAAAAATTCTCGGAATCATTTTTTGCACCACATGCGATTCCAGCAAGAAAAGTACCATGACCATTCTCATCTGTACTTGGAACCACTGATAGTGGATCTTCTGAATTAAGTGCTTCATTTATTTGCTCATTAGTATACTCGGAACCATAATAAAAACCTTCTGGTTCAGTTCCTGTTTGAATGGTCTGATCCCAGATTCGATATACCTTACTAGTTCCATCTATATTGCGAAACGCCTCATGTGTATAGTCAATACCAGTGTCTATAATTGCTACTAATACTCCGGCGCCATATAAATTAAAGTTAGGTATTGAACGGACTCTAGTTATTCCTGAAGCATCTAAACTTGCGCTATCTAATAAGCCAAAGCAACTAGGATATACTCGGTATCCATATACTTGAAATATATTTGGAGGTACCAATGATAAAGGTGCATATAATATTGCATGTGCGTTATTAATTACCACATAGCATAATCGATTTATTGATGCCAACTCAATAAAGTCATTATCATAAGTAAATATAAAGTCACCATAATTTTCACTTAAAATACCTTCTAGACATGTTGGATCCAAAATATCACCTCTCGTATACAATTCTTTATTTAAATATATGAAATGATGTTATCTTTATTCTATATAGTATATATTTATAGCATGTATTTATAGTTTTATTTATAGTATATTTTGACCTCGAGGAAGCGTGGTGTATTAGGTAAATGCATGAATAATTATAAACAAATATCTTTAAAATATACTAAATGTTTAAATAGAAAATACTTTAAGTGTATAATTATAAGTAGAGTGTAAAATCATAGTTAGTTAGTACATAGAATTAGGTTGTAGATTTTGCCATAACATGATATAATTAGACATATTATTTTAACAGTACATCAAGGAAGATGGGACACACGACAAATGGATGGTAAAAGTAAAGCTAAAATGAGTAATAAAAGATATATCCAAACACAGCTGTTGGAGTTTTTTTCAACCATGAATCTACTAGATGATATGAAAATATCTTACGAAGAAAAGGATAGTTTTTTAGAATTCTCTTATAATGGAGTTGTGTATGCTGTTTTAGTCGATGGTGATAATTGGGAGGAAACAAAGAAACTAATCTTAGAGCAAAAGGAATTACAAGAAAAAGAAGATAACCTTAATAAGATAAATGAACAATTAGATCCATTAACAAAACTTTATAATAAGGAATATAGTAAAAAACTTATCGATGAGTTTTTAGAAGGTCAACAAACGAATAAGACCAATGCCTTAATGCTTATAGATATAGTTAATTTTAGTACAATTAATAAGAACTTGGGTTATATCTTTGGTGACAATGTATTAATCAATTTAGCGGATAGTTTAAAAAATATATTTTATAATACAGATATTGTTGGACGTATTGGTGGAGATGAATTTGTTATTTTATTAAAAGATTTTTCTAGTAGAGAATTACTAGAAAATAAAGCAAAAGAAATATACTCTATATTTAATAATACATATACTGGTGAGAATAAAGATTACAAAATGTCATGTAACAGTGGAATCGCTGTTT
>JAEWHU010000301.1 GCA_023387635.1 Bacillota bacterium | reverse complement strand
CCTCCCACTTCTCCTCCTCCAAGAGTTCCTCCTAGAAAACCAAGAAATTCATATATAGTTGATTGCTTATACCAATACACGTATGTATGGCAAAGGTTTGGTAGTGAGTTCTGGTTTTATCCAACCAGTGTAGAGTATGGCGCTGTGTCGGGATACCGCTGGACAGGAAGAAGTTGGACTTATTTTGGTTTTGATCCTAATATGATTGATGAAGTTGCATGTGTACCAGTACCTACACTTTATTAGCTTCTAAAACGCCCCTTGGAAAATGTAAAGATATCATTCTCCAAAGGGCGTTAATTTAGCATATTGATAAGTTATGATAAAAAGTAATAATCTATCAACCTTTTCCCATTGTACTTTCTATGGTATGATTTAGTTATCACTATACAATGGGAGAAAAATAATATGAAAGTTGTAATAGCAATCGATTCCTTTAAAGGAAGCTTATCCTCCATCGAGGCCGGAAATTCCATCAAAGAAGGAATTCTTAGTGTCTACGATGATGCACAAGTAGTTGTAAAACCTTTGGCAGATGGAGGGGAAGGAACAGTAGACGCACTTCTAGCAGGAATGTGTGGTAAAGAAATAAAACTTGAGGTAACCGGTCCACTCGGTCAGAGAATTCCTTGCACCTATGGTATCCTTGAAGATAATAATACTGCAATACTTGAGATGGCAGCAGCAGCTGGTATTAAACTCGTACCAAAAGATCAATTGAATCCACTTAATACAACAACCTATGGTGTGGGGGAAATGATTAAAGATGCTATACAGCGAGGATGCAGAAATTTTATCATTGGGATTGGAGGAAGTTCTACCAACGATGGAGGAATCGGAATGCTACAAGCTCTTGGCTATGAATTCAATGATTCTAACGGTATACCAGTTGGACGTGAAGGAAGGGAATTAACTAAGATTTCCGGATTAAATACACAGGGTGCTCTAAAGGAACTTAAGGATTGTAATTTTAAAATTGCCTGCGATGTAACAAATCCTCTTTGCGGTGTTAATGGAGCCTCTCATGTCTTTGGCCCTCAAAAGGGTGCTACCCCTTCTATCGTGGAAATCTTAGATGCTGGGCTTTTGCGCTTTTCTGAGGTTGTGAAACTTAAGTTAGGCAAGGATAATGCAGCTGTAGCGGGAACCGGAGCAGCCGGTGGTTTGGGTTATGCATTTCTGACATTTTTAAATGCTACTTTGGAATCCGGTATCCGTATTATATTAGATGAGATTAAACTTGAAGAGGATATCCGTGATGCTGACTATGTCATCACCGGAGAAGGCAAACTTGATTTTCAAACCTCAATGGGAAAAGCCCCAGTGGGTGTTGCAAAATTAGCAAAAAAGCATGGTAAGAAGGTAATCGCTTTTGCAGGAGGAACCACAAAAGACGCAGTCAAATGTAATGAAGAAGGAATCGACGCGTATTTTAGCATTCTTCAACTTCCTATGTCCGTGGAGGATGCAATGGAATATGATACTGCCAGAATGAATTTATTCTCTTGTGCAGCACAAGTTTTCCGTCTCATTCATGCAATTAGGTCTTAATCTATTCTTTTCAACTTTCAAAAAAGCACATAAAATTATCGCCTAAACAGGTAATGTAAGGCGATAATTTCATGTGCTTTTTTGCTCTTTATGGAGGATTTATAAATTTTATCATTTATTTAACCATTTTAAGTTCTCCCGTTACTGAGTCTATGATTAACCCATGAACCATAATACCCTCTGGCACTAACGGATGTTTCCGAATTAGCTCTACTGATTTTTTAATGGACATATCCAAATCCACAAAACCACCCAACCAAGAGTCAAAGTCAATGCCACAATATTTTACCATATCAATATTTTGCTCGGTTATACCACGTTCTTTCATTTTTTCTATGATTTTCCTACTATCTGTACAACTAGCACCGCAATCGGTATGTCCAATAACAAGGATTTCTTGAACGTCCAATTCATAAATTCCAATTAGCAAACTTCTCATTGCACTTCCAAATGGATGAGAAATGATACCACCTGCGTTTTTTATTATTTTTGCATCACCATTTTTAATTCCAAGTGCCGCTGGTAACATTTCGATTAATCTAGTATCCATGCAAGAAACAATTGCGATTTTCTTATCTGGATATTTATTAGTTAAATACTCATTATATCCATTATTTTCAACAAATGATTTATTGAACTTTAATATTTCATCAATCATGATTTCTCCTTTTCCTGTGGTCAAAGCTTACTTATACTTTTTTCATTTGTAAAAAGTTTAATATATCTCCTTGATTATTTTACTCATTGAGTTTAATTTTGGCAATGTTTTTTTATAAAGTACTTTATTAATTTCTGTTATAAATGGTTCAAAAGTATCCATTAGGCATAATAAAAGCACCTACCTGGTGATAGATGCTTAGGAAATAATAGAATTTTTCCATTGTCTAATCCTTCTACATAAACACATAGGGCAGAATTAACCGCCCCATTGTTAAAGTAGCTTCTAGTATAAATTAGTCTTCGTAATAACCTTTGTTACCAAAAAGTATACTCTCCATTTTTCCACTTGGTGCATAGATACCGATGGAATTGCTCTTGCTAATAAAGCTGCCATATTCTTCTTCAATATCGCCAAACACCTTTTTAATGGATTCAATGTCTGTAGGGAATATAGTTTTTCCGTTAACATCAACGGTCACGCCTTCAAATATTTCTACAGCTTCACATTCATCATTCATATTATAGAAAACATGGCAAATACCAAAATTATCTGTAGTTGTTTTGCTAAATTTTGATTTTTTGAATTCACTTACTTCACCTCCTAGAACCTTTCTAACTTCTTCTCTTTTCATTCCAAATTTAATACCATTAACATCCTTTAATGGCCAAACGTTCCATTTATCCATTAATCTTTCCCTCCGATTCTAATTTATCAACATAATCAAGCATATCCGCTATTGCATCATCATATTTGTCACCAAACTTTTCATGAATATCATCGATATCCATTTGCAACGCTTCTCTAAATTTTCCTTGGTCGATTAATTCCTTCTGAGCTGCTCTATATTCTCTGGCCTCTTTCGAGCTACCGCAACTTGCGGTCTGTCTGTGGTCTTCTTTCTCCATTTTTATAGCAGGACCATCATTACGTTCAAGGTTTGACGCACTATCCGCTGGCATATGATGTACTTCATATTTATTGCCTTCACCTTCTTTAAAGACTTCACCATAACTGCCACCTTTTTTCTCTGATTCATGAACCTCATTTTCACCTTCAACATTAGGCTTGTCTGCTTCATTTTTCAAGTCATTGTTATTATTTTCTGCTTCATTTTCCTGTGTACTCTCTTTATTTGAATCATTATCCTCTTGAATATTCTCGTGTTCTAATTCTTCCCCAATTTCATCTGGAAACAATTCACCTTCTGATAATTCGCCAATTATTTCTGGTAACAATTCTACTTCTAACAATTCACCATCTGGCAAGGATTCTAATTCTGGCAATTCACCAATCTCATCCGGTAGGTCTTGCACTTTTTTTTCCAAAGCATCTTTTGCTGTTTCTAAAGATTTTTCAGCTACTTCTTTTGCTATTTCTTTTGCCACCTCTTTTGCCGCAGCAGCGAATCCTTCTATGACCATTATCTTAACCTCCTTGTTTCCTCGAAAGCCCTATATCTTTGACTTAATTCACCGTTGCTGTTTAATCTAAAAATAACCTGCATTATTAGCTGTCGAATATTATCAATCAACACACTATCACTAATTCCAATGTAACTCTTAATTTTATTATTAGCCTTTTCAATACCTTCGCTCTCTCTTCTTTCACTTGCCAGCAGTTCGGCTATTTTTTTACCGCTAAATACATTGTAAGCTACAATTTCTCTGTCACTTATAGAAAGCGTTTTACCTTCAAGTACTGTATATAATAAGTCTTTGGTCTTATCCGTATTTCTAAGACTTCGAATCCATTCTCTTATTGTTTCTGCATCTTCAGCTTTAATCTCATAATTATCATCAGTACCAAATACTTTTTTTAGATAATGTTCAATAACATTGTCATCCTCTTTTTTTGTATAATCGAATGGAGCTATATCCTCATATTTTTCAAACTGACACAAGACAGCTTCAACCCAATCATTCTGGTAAACTGCGGCAACACCTTTTGGCAATTTTGCAAGTTCAATAATCTGATTCTCATTTAATGCCATAGAAGTTCCTACCAATTGTCTATCCGATTCATTTGGCAGTCTAAGTACGATCTTGGTATTTGTATTCCTTATTACAGCTTCGTCCAATAAAGCTGGTGCCTGATCCGCTATAATGAATCCTTCTCCATAGGTACGCATTTCCGCAATTGAATTTGTTATCATTTCAACTGATTTTCCTTGAAGATTAGCACCCTCTTGTGACTGACCAATTGATGTTTTTCTTAACAAATTATGTGCTTCTTCTAGCACTGTAACATGAAGAAGTTTCTCATTCATCTTATCAAGATGCAGGCGATATTCCTGGAGTTTCATCACTATAATTCCCATTAACAAGGACTTTGTTTCGCTTGAACCAACTCTACTTAAATCCACAATAACATTGTTCTTAAATAATTCCTCATTGGTTAATTCCTTACTTGAACAAAATATCTGCCCATTAATACCATTCGTAAGTGATTGCACTCTTGTAATCAACGCACCAGAATAATCACTTTTTGTATCTGCTGAATAAAGCGATGAGTTCAACACTTCTGGTAACATTTCTATTAGGTCTGCAAATGTGGGAAATCTTAAAGGTTCACATATTGAACTTCTCAAATTCCATCCGACCTTTTCGTAGCTCTTCTCAACAGCATCTTTTAAGATTGCTGGCATCGCTGCATACATAGGCCAACAAGCATTAAAAATTTCAATAAGCCTATCTATATGCTCAAGAACATGAATTTCACTTGGGAATGAAAATGGATTAGTACGTAACAACTCAGATTTTGATAAATTCGTACCATAGACATTACACTTTCCTCCAAACACTTTTTTATACTCACCTTTTGCTGGCTCAACTACAAGAAATTTAACTTCTTGTTCTTGCAACTTTGCCAATAACTGATAAATAGCATTTGACTTTCCAGTTCCTGTTGAACCAGTCACAAACACATGGGATGCTATGCTATCTATATCAAGATTGACTTTATTTTCTTCTTGATGTCTCATATGATAAACATTGCCTACGCTTATTTCCCGTGTACTTTCATTTGAATCATCTAAAGTAAATTTTTGAACCTCACGACCAAACGTGACACTCTCAAGCACTGGTAAGCCACTCACAGATTTTCTTGGAAAGTTTAAGGATTTAGCCAATTCTTTACCAGAAAGATTTGCGGATGGTGTTACCAAAGTTGGATAGAGCAACCACTCATCTCCTAGTGTATCTTTTAAGCCAAATACAGGATGCTGAAGTTTTTGCACGTTTGCCAGTATTATCTGGGCATCATCTTTCTCTTCCTCGCCATCCCATAAATTAACTGCTGCCTTAGTCATGAAAGACTCTTCACCCTGTGTTAATGCCAAATACATATGTGCCACATTATTAGCAATGACCGGACTTTTTGCAATCACATAGGATGCAAATTCCCACATTCCAAGTGCCGAACTCTCTTCAAGCCTTTTTAACTGACTTTCAATAATCTCAAGAGTGTGCTGAACACCATAATTGGCATATGTCTGTGTAATTCCTTCATTAATACCAATTTGTGCCGTCACACTAGATGAACGTGAGAAAGAAACTCCAAAATTAGCAGAGGCCTGATAGCCATTCGTATTAGTAGTCGTATTGGTATCTTGTATTGGTGAATATATACCAAGTCCCTGTTTTATTTGACCTTTTATACCTTTTTTTAATTTTTCCCAATTACCATCCTTCTCATCTTCTTCATGTAATCTTGCGTGATTCGTTCCTTTTGCCGTAGCAATGGATGATTGTACTCCAGCGCTCACTCCTAAATTCACGCCTAAATTCGCAGATGAATTTATGGCGTCAGATGTTGTATATGTATAGTTGGTCTGCCATGATGCATATGGTATCAATGCAGAATACAATTCGAACAATCGGTTTTTCTTCTCCAACTGATTATTAATTGGTTTAGCTAATAAAACAACGGTATAATCTTCGGATTCATTCTTTGGAACTATTCCATCTAATAGCTTTTCCATACTTTGGCTTATAAAATCTTCTGATTTTTCAGAAGCCAGATTAGAGACAATCGCTACCGATTTCACATCATCACCATCTTTGCCTTTAAATGCAGATTGCAAATTATGTGGAATACCTAAACCAAACTTATCCTTTTTCCCTCGATTTTCCTTAATTTCAACTCCTGGAAAATTCCCTTGAATTGCACTTGCCAAACGATCGTTGTAAGTAATAACTTTTGCTGGATCTGGTTGTTCCATATCAGTATTAACAACACCAAGCGTAACTTCACACTTATCTTTTGTTCTATGATAAATCAATGCAATATTGCAATTATCTTCACTTAACACTTGGTATACATTAACCAATTTATCCAGATTCTTTTCTTCTACATCAGTAACCCATTTTGTTATGTCAAAATATCTGATACGGTTTAAAGCATCAAAGTTCTCAATAGCAGTATCCATCGGTTTGTAGATAGTTTTTAACTGTTCGAGATAAGCTTGATATACTTCAATACCAACTGCGCCAAGATTTTTTTTAATCAGTTCTTGAATGTCATCACTATCCATATCTGGCTTTTCCACAAGATATGCCCTGCGTTTATCCTCTACAAGCTCTAATTGCTTAGGACTTAATGCAGAAGTTGCTGCTATACCATCAGCTGCTTTTATAGCAACTTCGGTAGTCTTTTTTGCCAAGAATTGTTTTGTATTTGTCAATATGCCCATGCATAAAACCTCCAATTAATTCAGTATATTATTAGTTTTATTTTTTTGCCTTTTCCTTAAGGATGCGGTTAATAATGTCTATTAAGTTATTACAAACAATATCCATATCCTTTAACTGATCTTCTGTGAATTTCTCCCATAACTCTTCAATAGCAGAAATAAATGTATATCCATAAAATGCAATCATAACTGCTACTCGGTCAGACTTAGATAACTCACCAACATTAACCTCAAATCCCTCATTCTTTTTTGCATCTAACAATGCCATTACTTTTTTGTTGTATCCCATATCAATAGGACTTAATAAGCCAAAGAATGTATTTTCAAAGTCAATCCCTGACTCCTTTGTAATTTTCTCAATTCCTTCTAACGAAACTTGTGTATTATACATTTCTCCCATTTTCTTAAACATACTCTTTATTCTTTTGTTTGCAGACATAATATTCACAAGTGGTACCTTATCCCAGAATCCTTCTTTTGCGGCTTTCACATAATCAATAATAATATCTTCACATTGAACTCTTTTTTGAACCTTACTTACTTTCTGTGCCGCAACAAATCCACCTTTAATAAAATCAGGCATTTTCTTAATTGTAGTATCAACTAGCTCATCCAATCCAAATGATGGAATTGTAAATACTCTGGTTTTAAACTCCTTTGCACAAACTTGCACTATTTCAATATCATCCATTCCCATAGATGCATTAATCTCTTTAATTTTATTTTCAAACCCATTAATTTCTTCTTCTTCCCCAATACACTGTGTTAATACAATGATGAATGGAACTCCAATTGAATGAAGATTTTTTATAAAGTCCAGCTCTGCCCCTTGGTACCTGCTACTTCCAGAATTCACGCAGTACCAGATAGCATGAACACGGTCAAATTGATCATCTGATGATGCTTTGTCTGCTATTGTTTGCCTAATGGCTCTGATGGATTCTTTTGTTTTCTCAGAATCAAGTTCAAGGCCCACCGTATCCCAGATATGTATTGGTACATTAGGACTATTATATTCATTAATGTGTTCAGTAACAGGTCTACCTTTACCCGTTTCTGCCAGATCTGAGCCAAAGACTGCATTTAACAAGGTACTCTTTCCTGTTCCAGTTATTCCAGCCACCATAATATTTGCTGTGGGTAGATCATCTCTATCAAGGCTATCTACCGTTTTATTAAATGAGTCTTCTTCCATTTTCATTTTCTGTTCATTTGTGTAATCATTCATTCCAATTCTCCTCCATTTATCCTTTACGTTTTTGCAGTTCTTCTCTAATTCGTTTCGACATCAAGTCATTGTTTTTAAGTTCGGTATCACTTGACCTCTCAATTACACACATAAGAGAATCCAAATATGCTTCTCCTACTACCTCAACATAAGCTTTGGCAATTGGAGCACTAAGTAGTGGAATGCCCATCAGAGGTGTTGCAATAGCACCAGCGACAGCGTTAACAAAAACATCAGTCGCAAACCCTTTTGCGGAATTTATTCCAACCATCTTATTCAGATCCATAAGCATCTTGACACACATTCCATGTACAATTGGAATACACCCAACTGGAACAAACCCAATTTTCAAGGCCTTATCTCCATAGTTTTCAATGCACTTCTTACCTTTTCCTCTTAATTCTTGAATTTTACTTTGCCTATCTCTAATCAGTCTGTCCAATTTATTTTCTAAAATGCTCACTTTATTTTTATCATAATCAATGACAGATTTACGAATCAGTTCTTGTATTCCAAAAGCGGTTACAGAACCTCCTCTTGTCTTATAATCTTTTGCCAATACTCTCATAACAGATATTTCGGGTAAATCACTTTCTATCTGCTTTTCAAGTTCTCCTTTTTCTCCTGTATAACACCTTGTTATTACAATAACAAAAGGAATTTCATATTCCACCATGAGTTCCTTAATCAATTCTAATTCATACTTTTCAAAGCGACTACTTTGACAATTTACACAAAACCAAACAAGTGTAATATCGTTTTCTTTCTCCCCAGCTTGTGCTTTTATTATGTATTTTTGTATACTCTCTAATGTATTTCTGGTTATAGTAGTATCAATTTCCAATCCTACCGTGTCATATAAGTTCAGTTTTTTTCCTATCATACCGTAGTGTCCAGATTGTTTATCGGCACTTCCAAGCGGTAGAAGCATGCTCTTAGAATACACTTTGTTTTCCTTCGTAACTGCTTGACCACTACCCGTAGGTGCTAAATCTTCTTTAAGGATAGCATTTATAAGGGTACTTTTACCGGCACCTGTTTTTCCCATAATAACTAAATTTAAATTATCCAAATTATCGCCCCTCAAATATATATCTTACTATTTGGTCAAGTCCAAATGCTGGAATGATACCTTCTCTTGTTTTTAATTCCTTTGCAAGTATAGGAATTACTTTTGTCTGCATTAGATTTGTACTTAATTGTTCAGCAAACAACAGTCCCTCATCGTATATACAAGATGTTAATGCTATAAGGATTTCAATCTCGGGATAGGTTTCTCTTATATATAGAATCAACTTTTCTTCCAATTCTTCAATTTTACTTGTGCTAAAACAATATACAACGGTTGTCAGTCCATTTTTAGCAAGTTTATCGATTACGTCCTTGGTTTGTTCTATATTCTCTATTCCTAAATCGATTCCGTTCAAATCATACCATTCCGAGTTTCCCTTTTTATCACTATAAATTACATATTCTTTATTCATGCATTTTTCATAATGCACGTTAAGAAATTTTTCTAATTCTGTTATTAAGGTTGTCTTCCCTGATCCAATTTTTCCAGCGACTGCAATTTTCATTTTTTTCTGTTTGCAAGTTATGTTATCTTCTGAGAAATCTCTTTTTATAGCGTTGCAAAGAATAGAAAAATCATCATCAGAGCCTTCAAAAAATATATCAACACCTCTATTTCCAGGATTATATATTTCATTTATGATTCCCAAAATATCAGTTGCTTTTTCCCTTATAGTTGTAAATATGTACTCCTTTCTTGAAAGTTCCGAGGAATTAGATACTCGTATCCATTTAGAACGTTCATTCTGAAAATAATAAGATATGCTATTAATATTTTCATTACATACAATTTTCACTTTATTACGATTCATGCACCACTTCCTCCTTGTTACGATATTATTTCGACCAATGTTCCTTGACTCTTAAGCCACATATCAATACCCTTTCCAAACACTTCAGCACAAACTGTATAAGTGCCATTTTCTTCACTCAAAACTTGTGCCGTTGGTAATCTATCAAGAACAGCATCAATATCCACTCCCGAATATTTGAATTTCACTTTTTGCAATTTTCCACCATACATAAATTGGATTCGTTTTCTAAACTCTCCCTCCTGGAATCGGCTGCTATATGGTATGTGAAACTTTTCATCCAACACAGTCAGATTCTTTATACGATCAATACGGTATATGGTAGGGAAAGAGTCATTTATTACATCAAAATCCTTCCTCACATCCTCATCATCAATAAACGCTGTCAGATAGAAATAATACTCTGAAAACATAATAGCCACAGGCTCTAGTTTTCTCTTTACTACAGCTTTATCTTTTATCCTTTCATATTTAATTTCTATGTAATTGCAACCACGAATGGCTTGTCCTATATCCCACATCGTATCTATAAAATGTGTTTTATGCCGCGGCTCTACATAATGAAATTCCTCATTACTAATGAGGTCTGTTATTAATTTTTGATTTGATTTTGGAACACAGCATGATATGAGTTTATCCAACATTCCTGCCATTTCTGATTTGGTAAATGCCCTACTATCCAATAATATTTTACATAGTGCTAATACCTCACTATTAGAAAATTTCATCTTATATATCTGTTCCAGGCGATAGCCTTTACCAATACGGTCATAAATAACGGAATTAATACAGCCGTTCCTAACGCCATCGGCTTCAAGATATTTACGAATATCATCAATATCCCTTTGTATGCTGCGTTCATTCACACTATAATTAACACTTTCTTCTGCCTTGTTAACCAAATATCCATTCATAAGCTTCGTGTATATTCCAAGCACTCTTTCGATTTTATCAATTTTTATGCTTTCCATAAACACCTCCTAGTTATACTATCATTATACATTGTGGGGATGACAGGATGTGTCTATCTCACTAAATTGCATCTTTTTTCTATAGTTTTTATATTCGCCTGTGATATTCCATCTTCCAGCTTTTTTGGGTCCTTTGGTATAAATTGAGGTGTAACCTTCAATTATTCTGTCCCCTTAAACAAAAAAATGCACTGCCACTGGCAATGCTATATATGTGTAACTGGCTACCATTTTAAAGGCCCTACCATAGACTTTCGTCTACTTTGCCAATACAAATATTGTATTCTTTAAGGCGAACTATGTCAATCTGTTTAGACAAATTTCAACAAGGACTATTGAAGCCAATCAAGTCCATCTAATTCTAATAGAATATAAAAGGAGCTCTTGCAAAATAGATTACTCATCTATTTTCAAAAACTCCTATTTATATTCATTCTATCCAATTAACCTTAAGGTTTATAT
>JAEWHU010000259.1 GCA_023387635.1 Bacillota bacterium | reverse complement strand
TATATAATCAATAGTTACGGTTTTCGTCCCATACATAAAATCATAGTATCTGATAAGGTGAACTTTCCCCCATAGGCATTAATTATACCTGCTATTTCATTCAGGAACGGTATCCTGATGTCCTCAGGCATTGCTATATGGTCTGAATATGTACTGATTAGAGTAGTATAGTCTTCTGCGTTAAATGTTCTCGAACCGTAGTATAATTTATCATTCACATTAATAAAACCATACTGTTTTAATGCACCAGACCTATTTAGGCATTTTTCCTTGGCTTGTTTCTGCCACAGCTGCAGATTAGGCAGAGGTCTTTCGGCTCCAAAATATTTGCTATGCTTACTATAGACTTTTTGAATTTCATTATGAATATTTGTATGTTCTTTAGCAGGGGCAGGTTGGACTGAAAACCATGCAAACACACCTTTACTTTTTAAAAGGCTGTATACTTTTGGGAGCCCTATTTCTATAGGTATCCAATGAAAAGCGGATGCTGAATATATTAAGTCATAGGCATTCTCATCAAGCTGAACGCTTTCAAAATCTTTATTAATCACCTTAAAACTATTAAATTGTGCAAACTTCTCCCTTGAAAATTGTGCCAGTTTATCACCTATTTCTATAGCTGTAATATTACAGCCTGTTTTCAGAAAAGGTAGTGTTGCCTGACCTGTCCCAATTCCTATTTCCAGTGCTTTTTTACTATTGTTTAGGCTTGAATAACGAATTACATCGTCAAACAACTTGTCCGTATACGTTGGACGAAACTTATCGTAATTTAACGCGTCCTCATTGAATGTTAAACGCAAATCGATTTCCATACTCATACCTCCTTATAAATAATAAAGGTCCTTTGATAGCGGTTCTTATTTATGAAAGTTTACTTCTGCCACTACTCCGTAATGGTCACTTGCCGAAAGATTATTTTCAGTAGAAATGTCTGTCCCAAATATCTTTACTGATAACAATGATGTATCATACCAATTTTCCATGATATAAATTCTATCCATTACGCTGGGTTTGTATTTCGTATTTTTACCTTTCCAACGAGGATTATTTATCACATCAAGTGTTGCCATTAATGGTAAGTTATTTAGAAGTGCATATGTACTAGAAAGTTCGTTCCAATATGGATTAGATTCATAACCATTCAGGGTTTGATCACCAATTAAGTATCTGTCTACACTTGAATTAATATTATTGTTAAAATCACCAAGTAAAATAGAAAAGTCTACTTTTGCATTCTGTTCATGTAAGTATCTGTCTATTGCAATAACTTGGGTTTCTTGTTCCTTAACAGAATCCGATGGTAAATGAACATTTGCAAATGAGAATTGAATTCCATTTAATTCAAAAAAAGCAATTAATGCATTACTATTAGAATATTCTTCACTGTCATGTAGAAAGAAATGAGTGTTAATAGGATATTTGCTTAATATAGCCAAGCCTTCCTCTTCTTCTTTATACTTTTCATAAATGCAATACTTATAATTTGTTTCCTTAACCAAATAATTATTGAAAAAAAATGGTGTTACCTCTTGCAATCCAATTATATCTACATCAACAGTATTAATTTCATGAATAAGTTGATTAAATCGTTTTCCAATACCCTTGTCTTCGTTCCAAACATTATATGTAGCTATTTTCATAATTTGTCCTCCATGTTCTAATAATGAGTGCTTACATTCATTATAAAAACGTAAACCTCAGTGTGAAAGTGATTTTCTTTCACATTTCATATTCCTCCAATAATATTGATAAATGATAGTGTGATTACACATATTACATTATACCATAATTAGGAAATTAAACATATAAGTAACATATAATATTCTAGCACAGGAAGCACTTTAATCAGGTTTTTTTAAAGTCAATGTACCTCTAAATGAATAGCTTATTATAGTAATTGGCAAATAAATAAAAACCCACTCAGCCTTTATATGTCTATAGGTTGAATGGGTTTAAGGCTATTTTATAATTTCTAATCATTTAATTCAACTTCATATTAAGATATTTTTCTAAAGTTGTAACATGCATTGGATAAAACAAACTTCTATTTCTATCTAACAATTCTTTTAACTCAATTAATGGTATCCACCTAATATTTTTCGTTTCATTACTTTTGCTTATCAAATCACCCTCAGCTTTACATATAAATATTTGTACCATGATTGGATAGTTTCCTTGAATATTTTGACTACAGGAAAATGGAGTATAATTCAATACTTTATATCCATTAGATTCTATAACAACTCCTTCATCTTCACCTTTAATATATGTAACCTTTAATCCTGTTTCTTCCCAAATCTCTCTTCTTAAACAATCAAAAATATTTTCAAATTCTCTAATTTTCCCAGCTGGAATTTCTATTAGTCCAATTTCTAATATTGCATCATCCTTGCACCTATCTTGAACTAAAATATAATCCATACCATCAAAATTTTTCTCAATTATTCCGCCTACTCCTGGTATTGCAAAAAACTCCATACTATTTACCTCATTTGTATTTTACTTAATGTTGTTCGAATAAATTACTATATTTAGAAAAACATTTTAAATTAGGTGTTGATTTGTTTTTTCTTGATTTGTGTAATCAACCAATATACTACCCATGCTAATACTTCACCAACAGTAGCTATTCCAATAACAATCCCCTCAATTAAGGCTACAAGCTGATTTCCTGAAATTGAGCCAGCCGCATAAGAGCCAAAGAAACCAAGGTAAGTAGCAATGCAATGTAATGCTACTAATAAAATCAGATATGTTGGAATGAGTTTTATGGCTACCTTTTTAGCCTTGAAGCAAAATATAAGTTGGAGTATAAAGAAAATAATTGTACCTATAAGTCCTATAGCAATCAAAGTATAATCTGAGCCATTGGCTACAATCATTTAGACGTCTCCTTTCATTCTTACTAAGGTTTTGGTAATTGTGAACCTCTTTATATGTATGAATATCATATGCACTTTATAATAATACTCCTTACTGAATATTGTATGGAAACAGATATGTTATCTATTTGGTAATAATCACTATATATAATAATAATAATATAACATTTTATTCCATTTTGCAATATGATATAAATAAGTTACCTTTATACAACAACTTATATTTTATAAAACATGACTATGCAAATGAAATATATATATTAATCGCGACACACACGAAATCCTTGATCAGGTCCCATGCCATTTGCTTCAAACTTCCCCCGGTAAGATACTTCGCTTGAGGTGGAATCGCCAATCCACCCTCCGCCTTTCCAAATCCGAAGAACACCGCTATTCATATTCATATCTTGATACCAGTCCCAGCACCATTCCCTTACATTACCTGACATATCGTAAATACCTAACTCATTGGCTTTCTTAGTACCAACAACTTTGGTGGAAGTATTGTTATTTTCGATAGCAGGCCAATTCCAATCTTCTGATAAGTATTTGTCACCTGCGTTTCTCCAATACCATGCAACTTCATCCGAATTATTGTCTCCACTGTAGATGTAATTCTCACTGTTTCTAGCTCCACTTGCAGCATATTCCCATTCCGCTTCTGTTGGCAATCGGTAACCATTAGCACCTTCTATAATCGTTACTGTCCATCTTATATTATCGTGTTCGCTTATATTATTTGGATCTTTATTATTCTTGTCTATATTGTAATATGGCTCTAACCCCTCTTTTACACTGCGCTTATTGCAATACTCAATGCAGTCGTACCAACTTACCATTTCTACTGGTAAATCATCGCCTTTAAAAGCTGATGGATTACTGCCCATTATTTCAATCCATTCTTTTTGAGTTACCTCATATTTGCCAATATAAAAATCGGATTTTATGTTTTCACCATAATAATTGGAGGTTGTGTTCTTAAAAGCTCCATCTTTTACTAATACAAAGTTATCAGGTACTTTTCTGGAACAAGCCCCGAAAACAAACATTATTACCATTAAGAGTAAGATTAGTAGTTTTCTCATTGCTATGTCTCCTTTAAACTTAGAAAAATTATAGGTCATTATGGTCTATAATTTTTCAAATAGAGTGGATGCCATTGGTTCATATAAAGCACCACAACGAATCGTATGTAGGTAAGTGTTTTATTTGATCTACAATACCCTAGCTTATGGGCTTATAACATCAAATGATTATAAGACTTTCACTGCTATTGCTAAATTAGAGAACTATTAAATTGCCAATTTTTATGTAG
>JAEWHU010000257.1 GCA_023387635.1 Bacillota bacterium | reverse complement strand
TTTTTTGAAAGGAGAACAGCTTATTATAGTAAGATAGCCTATGTTTACTATAATATTCTGAAATTAGAATGATAAAAGATTTTTTACCAATTAGTAGAGAAGATATGGATAAAAGAGGATGGGAACAATGTGATTTTGTATATATCATTGGAGATGCTTATGTAGACCATCATTCTTTTGGACCTGCAATTATAAGTAGAGTATTAGAGAGCCACGGGTATAAGGTTGGAATTATATCACAACCAGATTGGAAGGATAGCAAGAGTATTACAGTCCTTGGTACCCCTAGACTTGGATTTTTAGTATGTGGCGGAAATATGGATACGATGGTTAACCACTACAGTGTAGCTAAAAAAAGAAGAAAAATGGATTACTACACTCCAGGTGGCGTAATGGGTAAAAGACCGGACAGAGCTACCATAGTATATAGCAACATGATTCGTAAAGAATATAAAAACGCTCCAATAATCATTGGTGGTATAGAAGCAAGTCTTAGACGTCTAGGTCATTATGATTATTGGAGTGATAAAGTGAAACATTCCATATTATTAGATTCCGGCGCTGATCTTCTATCCTATGGTATGGGAGAAAAATCTATTGTGGAGATTGCAGATGCTTTAAATAGTGGTATAGAAGTTTCTGATATTACATTTATTGATGGTACAGTATATAAAGCAAAGGATTTATCCTCTGTATATGATGCTGTGACATTGCCTGATTTTAATACCATAGTTAATAGTAAATTAGAATTTGCTAAAAGCTTTAATATTCAGTATTGTAATACGGATCCTTATTCAGGTAAGCGCTTGGTTGAAAAATATAAGGAGAATGAATATGTAGTTCAAAACCCACCATCGAAACCATTAACTCAGGGAGAGATGGATAGGGTGTATTCCTTGCCATATATGAGAGACTTTCACCCGTCTTATATTGAACTTGGTGGAATCCCTGCTATTGAGGAATTAAAATTTAGTTTGGTAAACAATAGAGGATGTTTTGGAGGATGTAGCTTTTGCGCTCTAACTTTTCATCAAGGTAGAATTATTCAAACTAGAAGCCATGAATCCATTCTAGCAGAAGCGAATCACTTAATATGGGATAAAGACTTTAAAGGATATATTAATGATGTTGGCGGACCAACAGCTAATTTTAGACATACAGCATGTAGTAAACAAGATACAAAGGGTGCATGTGTAAATAAACAATGCTTGTTCCCAGAACCATGTAAGAATTTAAAATTCGATCATGAGGATTATCTTTCTTTACTACGTAAATTAAGAGAATTGCCAAATGTTAAGAAGGTATTTATTCGTTCAGGTATTCGTTTTGATTATTTAATCCATGACAATAATAATGATACTTTTATGGAGGAATTATGTGAACACCATGTAAGTGGACAACTTAAGGTAGCACCTGAACATATAAGTGATAAAGTTCTTGATTTAATGGGTAAACCTAAAAATAGTGTGTACGAGAGATTCCTTAAAAAGTATAAAAAGACCAATGAAAAGGTAGGGAAAAATCAGTTTGTTGTACCATATCTTATGTCCTCCCATCCAGGTTCTACATTAAAAGAAGCGGTAGAACTTGCTGAGTATTTAAGAGACCTTGGTTATATGCCAGAACAGGTACAAGACTTTTATCCTACACCTTCCACAATATCTACATGTATGTATTATACAGGACTTGATCCTAGAAATTTAAAGCCTGTTTATGTGCCAAAAACACCTCACGAGAAAGCAATGCAAAGAGCTTTAATACAATATCGTAATCCTAAGAATTATGATTTGGTAGTTGAAGCATTGACATTAGCAGGTCGTACCGATTTAATTGGTTTTGATAAGAAGTGTTTAATTAGACCAAGATATAGAGGAAATCAGTATCAACAAAAAGATGGTAGCAAGGATGGGAAATCACGCAGAAATGAGGATGGTGTAAATAATAAAAAGGGAAACCATCACAAGACAAATGATAGAAAACCAAATCAAAGTGATAAAAAATCCAAGCAACATAGTGTAGATAAACGTAGTACTATTGACAAGCAAGATAAAAACAGAAAATATGTTAGTAGTGACAAGCAAGGAATTGGCAGAAAAAATAATAGTAGTGAAAGATTAGATAAAGGTATTAAGAACAAAAGTAATACCAAACGTGTTAAAAGATAATATAGGAATTTAAATAAAGGGCGATGTAAAATTTATGAACAATGATAAATCATGTTCATAAATTTGCATCACCCTTATTTTATACTTTATACTTTACGCCCTATAGTGTTATTAAATCGTTTGTTTCACAATAATAGGTGTAACTTCAAGAACTCTTTTTAAAAATGGAAAGTTTTCTTTCATCATATTAAAGTCTTCTCCATCGTCTAGGAAAGTTGCAGTACCTTCAATAAAGAATCCAGCACCCATGCCTATGGTTCCCATAACTTCTTTTGAGCCCATTGTAAGCTTTAATCTATTATTTACTGCAACGTCGGCTTGTGTACTAGTCATACCAGCAGCAGGTATAAGAAGAGTCCCTCTATCTGAAATTCTCACATAACTATTCCACGTATTTGTAACATTAGCATTATTGTTTGACCAAGAAGTGATTGATAGAGCCCCTTCGTGATTAAGAACTTCCTTTAATTTTTCGTTTAACATAATGTATCCTCCTAATTAAGTATATTATAGATAAGTGATATCTGTAATACATAATATCAATTTTTTATCAATTAGTCAATATTAAAATTATTATTAACCATAGCTTGACTCTGCTGAACTATTCAATTAAGATATTAAATATAAGAATTATCTATAATAGGTAATTGCGAAACGTTAAAATCGTACAAATAAAGAGTTTCGCAATTGCCTAATTATCTAAATTAAGAAAGGAAATTAGATAGATGCAATTTAGTGTTGGCGTAGAGTATGCATTGCATTCACTCTTTTATATATTAGATTTACCTAATGGAAAAGTGATTGGAATAAAAGAACTATCATTATTACATCAGGTTTCAGAAACGTATTTATCAAAAGTGTTCACTAAGCTTCGTAAGCAAGGAATAGTCCGTTCTGTTACAGGTGTAAATGGGGGTTACGAACTAGCAAAAAAACCTGAAAATATAACTTTTTGGGATGTGGTAGAGGCAGTAGAAGGACCATCCTATCTATTTCAGTGTGGAGAGATTAGACAAAAAAATCGATTGTTTGAAAATGAAAATAAAGAAAAGGATGGGACAGAGTGTCCTTGTTTAATTAAAAGTGTGATGTGGGAAGCAGAAGAGCAAATGAGAAATTATTTGCGGAACAAAGATTTGCGTTGGCTTCAAAAAGAAGTCTACAAAGATTTTTCCGATGAGAAAAAAGCAAAAATTGAAAAATGGTTAGAGGAACCATCTAAATAAGATGTCATGCTTTACTAGGCTGCTAATTTGAATAGTAGATATGCTCCCTTGTGGTAGGAAGTTTAGTTAATAAAACTTCCTACCACAAGGGAGATTTTAATTAATACATGCGTTAATAAATCCCTTAAATAAATTGGCTGCATTTTCATCAAAAGAGGAAAGATGCTCAGGGTGCCATTGTACTCCAATAAAGAATTTATGATTTGGAATTTCTATTCCTTCAACAATAGAATCAGGTGCTATAGCAGAATAAATTAATGATGGAGCTAAATCCTTTACGCTTTGATGATGGAAACTGTTTACACGAATAGTTTCATGTTGT
>JAEWHU010000251.1 GCA_023387635.1 Bacillota bacterium | reverse complement strand
GGGAGATACTTTTTACATAGCTCCCTAAATTTCTTCTTAATGGTAGCTTTATCTGCGTCATAAGGTAAATCGAGATAATGCAATAGCTCTGCTTGATGTACTTCAATCATAGCTATCCCTTGTTCTTGATATATTTTTAGATAAACAAAAAGCCAAAACTCATCAAATACTTTTTTCACTTCCGCTTTAGACATGTTTTCTAAAACAGAAAAAGGATATTTCACTTTTTTAGAATTATCATTTTTACCAAAAAAATCTTTCCATACTAATGGGAGATTCTCAATGTGCTTTGTTAAGGTTTGATTTGATACTGTATCAAAGGAATAACCATAGCGAAGTCGTAGTTCTAACTTCTTTAAATTTCTTATCTTTTGCTTAAGTTCTCTACCGTTCATATTATTCTCTTTCATAAAGTAATTTGTTTTATTATAATACAATATCATTTGGTTTACAATATAACATTGAAAAAGAAAACTAAATATAGATATACTAATTTAGTTTTCTTTCTATGGTTTTCCTAATCAAATATAGCTTTATCTTGTAAAATTTAGATATTAAAATATTCAACTATTACATGATTTAATTCATTATATAATGTCGCTTGTTGATACATACCAATTCCTGAACATACAGCAAGTGGCCATACAGTGAAAAAAGATGCAGTTAAAGTAAGACCTTTATCAAGCCATTTCCCTTCACCAATGTGTACTTCTAATGTTTCATTTTTATTATCAATTATTTTCACAGTAACTGCTTTATCAAGTCCAACAAATTGCTTGAGATTGCCATTCTCAGTTCTTGCTTGAATAATAACATTACCATCTACTAATTTTAATACTTGGGTATCCATTTTCTTAGTATCTGATAGAAAATTATATATTTGATTTGTTAATTCATATATGGATTTATCATTGCATAGGCGGTAACTTTTTGGAGTAGTTTTTTCTGCATATAAATCATTTAGAGTATCTATAGTATGAGTAATCTTTATACTAATGTCTGATGCAATTTTTTTAGTATCTATTTTATTGACCATGTCCACTACTTTTTCTTTCGTATTATTAAATAAATTGTTTTCTATGATAACCACACACCTTTCAATCTATATCAATAAATGACACTACTTTAATATATGCTTACTCTAACACATCATTACATCTTTATTATATTTATTTCCCATTGCTATAGATTTCAAATTCTGCAACTTGAGCCCCACCTGCTCCAGTATTACCTGTGAATGCTAGTTGAACATATCTTGTACTGATATTATCAAACAAAAATTGAACTTCATTACCTGTATCAGGATCAAATTTATAATCTTTGGATGGATAAAGTTCAGTAAATTTATCTCCGTCATTACTCGTAAGAACAGAAAAGGTTTGAACCCTTTTCCCCCAAATTGCCATTGGCGATAAGCAAACACGAATAGCGTGTATTGAGGATTCTTCTTCTAGATCAACTGTAATTATATTAGGATATGCATTTGCCTTACCTTCCCAGTAGGAGGGACCTGTAGCAATACCATCTACTACTTTTCTTGGTGTATAAACATCATTAAAATCACTGGCCTTAACTTTTTTCTTAAGTGCTATATTCTCTCCTTCTGGTAGAATAAGTATATATTCTTCTTTAATAAAATCTGGATGTTCCATGGAGGCTGTTTGTTCTATTGCTTCATGTATAGTAACGTTAGTATCTACGATTTTAGGTTCTGGCTTTTTTAAAAATAAAAGTAGAGTACCACCCAAAAGAACATTAACCATGACTAGTATAACAATAATACTTGTTCTTATCTTCATGAATTAAATCCTCCTATTTCATTTTAATATTATTCGTACTAGTTTCATCAATTATAAATTTACCTTGTTTAAAGTTCTTAATTTTTTCATTTAATATAGTTATGTTTTTTATTGTTACATTTTCTACTCTATGATTTTCATCAAAACCTTGTATTCTTGATTCATTGAATTTACCTGACAACACAGTAACCCCATCTATGATAATGTCTTTTATTACTCCACGTTCCTTTGTAGTTGACCAATTAGAACTATTTCCTATATGTAGATCAATTAAATATGGCATTACATCACCATCGCCACTTCCCATCTTAGCATTTTCCACTACAATGTTATTGAATGAAATGTCAGATACTACAGCATCATCCCCATTATGAATTGATATAACTGGCTTATGATAGTTATTTAGCACTGTAATATCCTCAAATGAAATATCCTTTATATAGACTCCATTAATATTTCCTTTGTTGGTTTCATAACCAATCTCCATAGATTGAGCTAAATCTGTCCATAATTGCATATTGGAAAATGAGATTTTTTCCGAACTTCCAGCATAGTTTTTGATTACTAAGGAGTCATCCCAACTTCTTACAAAGCTGTTTTTCACTTCATAATTAGTACATGATTGTAATGTTATTCCATCACCGTTTGGTCTTGGAGATATGATTTTAATTCCATCAATAATACCATTCGTTGAATTGTAAGCTTGACATACCCATGCATTAGAATTAAGTACAATAATATCCTTTAATGCTACATTATCGCAATTGTCAAATTTTAAAGGAATGTATGCTCCTTTTCCCTTCCAGCCCTCAAACTTTGAACCATCAATGATACCACGGCCGCGTACTGTAATGTTCTTAGCAAAATTAGCATTAACGATACCATGAACTACGGCACCACCAGCTAAATAAAGAGTTTGACCATCTTCTAGGATAATTGTTTCAATATCCCACTCACCAGGACCTATGTATACTACTTTCTCATCATTTGGATCTGGAATATCAGTTTCTAATTCATTTGCAAATATATGTACTGCTCTGTCTGGTGAATCATTCCAGGTAATGGTATAAGAATCAGGTGTTGTAATTGTAAATGTAATCCTATGATTTAGTTTATCTATCGTTGGATTAATTTTATAACTTACCGGGCTTATTTTCACACTTTCAATTTCTAATTCGGGAACTTCAACTTCAATTACTGCAGCTCCTTCAAAATCAAAATAAGTAATTGGAGTTCTTGAGATGGGAGGCATATAATCACTAACCCATTTTCTAGTATGATTTACATTCGTATCATATACATAGGAATCATATCCATTTACAGTTATTTTTGTATCAGTACAATGTAATAATGAAAAATCTCTTAATGATTCGCTAGTAGCTTTTAGATCATCTTTAGTTGCATCTCTTAAAGACTTTGGCCCTTCATATAATACAAGTTTTGAATCTTTTATTGATACAACTTCTTTCTTCATTTGAATTCGTTGGTATGAAAGATACAATAATCCAACCATGGACAATAGTAATCCTATGATTAAAATATATTGTAATACTTGTATCCTTTTCTTTTTCATTGACTTCCTCCTATTTATGAAATATATTTTTATGCTAATTAATATTCCATTTAGTTTCACTTAGTAACAAAATTATATTGGAAAACATATAAATTCCCAACTAAATACAACATCAATTCCACATACAAATCATTAAAATGCCAATTATATCTTTATTTTCACTGTACATTTCAACCGTTTAATGTTAAACTATTTTTTATAGTTTAACATTAAACCTTCGAAAGAAGATACATAGAATAAATGATAAGGATGTGTACAAATAATGGCAACAATTAAAGATATAGCAAGAATAACAGGGGTTAGCTGTACCACTGTATCCAATGTAATACATGGAAGGTCGGAGCGAGTTTCTGCTGATACCATTACATTAATTAATGACACAATCAAGGAACTGGGATATGTACCAAATATGTCTGCCAGATCTTTAGTTTCACGTTCTTCTAAAGTGATTGGATTAATTAATCATTCCATCTTAGTAAAAGAACATAATTTTATGGAAGATCCCTTCCATTCAACTTTTATCGGTTCCATCGAAGCTACACTTCGCGACAATGGTTATTATTTAATGTTAAGAACAGCAGAAACTCCAGATGAACTATTAAATTTCTTACGCAATTGGAATGTAGATGGTTTATTCTTTACTGGTATCTTTAAAGATGACTTCTTTGATACCTTATCTACTCTATCTATTCCCATTGTTTTAGTTGATAGTTATGTCCATCATCATAATATGTGTAATGTTGGATTGGAAGATTTTAATGGAAGCTATATTGCTACAAAATATCTTATCGAACGTGGGCATAAAAACATTGCTTTTACAGCACCTAAAATTAGAGCAGATGGTGTTTTACACCAACGTTTGCTAGGTTATAAAAAAGCTTTAAGTGAAGCTGATATACCTTTTGATCCATCTCTTGTCTTTGAACAAAGCATGGATGTGGAATCCTGTCTTTCCTTAGGAAGAAAATTATCTTCAATTCCTAGAATTACTGCCGTATTCTCAACTGCAGATATTATGGCTGCTGGTATCATGGCTGGAATTAGACAAGCTGGAAAAAGTATTCCAGATGATATATCCATCGTAGGTTTTGATGATATCGACATTAGTAGAATTACCTATCCACCACTTACTACAATACATCAAGATGCAAAATTAAAAGGTAAACTTGCAGTAGATTATATGCTTGATATGCTAGAGCATAAATCTGTGAAAAATCGCGAAATATCATTACCTATTCATCTGGTCGAACGTGAAAGTGTGAAAACTATCATTTAAGATCCATTATTTAAATTTATAGGTCTTTTACAATATTAATAGCTACTAGATAATTTATGTTTGCAGATTCTCTTGCAATAGTAATGGAATATATGTCTTCCAAGTAATGTATATGGAATTTTAACATGGTCCAATGACTTGGAAGATTTGGAGTTACGATTAGTTTATTATTTTTTATTGTAACTCCTCCAAAACCATTAATAACTGTCATATAAGCTCCACCTGCAGATGCCGGATGAGTACCTCCAATATACAGTAGTCCTGCCCATTCCTTTCCACCTCCAGCTAAATCCGCTAAAGCTGATTTCATAAAATAGGGATATGCGCTATCTGCTCTTCCTAACTTATAATTTTATCCTTGTAATTTGGATGGAATGTCAAGCTCTATCTGTGAATTACCAAGTTCTACAATATCATTATAAATTTTAAGCTTAATTTTTTTATTATATAAATTAGATATTAATACACGTTCTTTTTTAAC
>JAEWHU010000271.1 GCA_023387635.1 Bacillota bacterium | reverse complement strand
TGTAACTCACCCTCTTTATCAATTGTTTTTGAATCTCCCTTTAAGCTATAGTCAATATTTCGCACATTTCCAGACATATTAGCCTTAAATACAATAATCACCATTTTCGCTTATTTTTTCATTATACGCATTTTTTAATCTTTTTAAGATTTCTTTATTTTTCCTTTCAACTTCTTTTATAGATATTTTTCATTAACATGCTAGTTGCTCATTTTATAACTCTGTTGTATATGTAGGAGTAATACTTATATGTTTATTGTCAATAACTATCTCAATTTTAGAAGTGTTGGGAAACTGTTTTAATAAACTTTCATGTAATTCTTTTTCATAGGACAAGTCACGAGTTGTTAAAGTATGGTTGTTTATAAAGTCTTCAATATTTTGTTCAGCCATATCATTAGGTAGTTCACTAGCGATTAATTCTATAACTTCTTTTACATTACTACCTTTAAATCTATCCTTTTTAATATTTACTACGTCACCTTTAATCTCATTCTGTAGATCTGTAAGCAAGTTTTTTAAACTGTTAAGCACTTGAGCGAACAATAATGCTTCTATAAATTTCCCAGAGAAAAATAAACACAGATTAACTACATACATTCTTCCTTCAATATACTGATGGGATAATACCTTCTGAAATATGATTGATATATCTGTGTTAAAGAATAATGACATTATATAGGTAAATAATATTAATACACCTACCCATACAAATAAATTCACAATAAAACAAATAAGCTGGTTCCATTTAAATTTAACAAACATATTATTGATTCCTACTAATAGTATGATATACCAAATTATATAGGATAAACTAATAAGTAATAGTGGTATAATATGTACATATTGAAAATCTTCCATATTATCTAACTTTTCATTAAATAACACCAAGTATATAATGCCTATGTAAATTATAAAAGCAAAGAAAAGAATTAGTTTTTGATTTTTATTAATCCATCTTTTTATCATTTATCATACCCCCATATATTAATATAAAATATTGTATATTCTTCTTTCATTTCCATTATTATATAATTTATATCATAATTTTACACTTTATTACTACATAAATCAACCCAATTAAATCCAATCCTCCATAATCATTTATAAATAAAGTTTTCTTGTAACTTATGTGAAAATATAAGTACTTCAATATAAAGATTATTCAATGATAAAATTATGGCTTTATACAAATACTAAAGAAAAAACAAAGGAGTTAATTTTATGGCTGTTGCACACAAAGGCTCTATTAGTATGGGATTAGTTTTAATTCCTGTAGGATTATATAAAACAACGGTAGATAACGACATTCATTTTAATCAACTTGAAAAGGAAAGTAAGGCAAGAATTAAATATAAGAAATATTGCTCTCATTGTAATAAAGAAGTAACCGCAGCCGATATTATAAAAGGTTATGAGTATGAAAAAGATAAATATGTTATTATGACAGATGAAGACCTAGAAAAAATCAAAACAAAGAAAGATAAAACAATACACATTATTCATTTTGCTAAAATGAGCGAAATAGATCATATTTATTATGAAAAAGATTATTATGGAATTCCTGATGTTGGAGCAGAAAAAGCTTATGAATTATTAAGACAAGCTATGTATCATGAAAAGAAAGTTGCTATTGCTAAAACTGTTATGGGCACTAATGAAAAACTAATCGTTCTATATCCTACCAAAGATAATATAATCGTAAAAACTCTATTTTATAATGATGAAATAGCAGTTCCACCAAAAGAAGTTCCTAAAATAAAAATAGACGAAAATGAACTAGACATGGCTAAAATGCTTATTAATAATATGACGAAGCCATTTGATCCTACAGTTTTTATAGACGAATATCAAGCCAGATTAAGAGAAGCTATTATGACCAAGATTCAAGGAAAGGAAATTGTTACAGCAGATTCTGGTGAGCAGAACAATGTTATTGACTTAATGGAAGCTCTAAAGAAAAGCATTGATCAAACGAAGAATAAAGATAAGCCAAAACGTACGAAAAAGACTGGTACAGCATAATGGATCTGTTTGATAGAAAAGCAATTAAACCAATGTTAATTAAGGATATGGTACAACCTTTCAATTCCTCTGACTGGTTATATGAACTTAAACTAGATGGCATTCGGTGTATTGCATACCTTGACGAAACTGGCACTGAATTACGAAATAAAAGAGACATGAAACTGCTAATTAAATTTCCTGAGTTAAAAGATATTCATTTACAAGTAAAATCAAAATGTATACTTGATGGTGAACTTGTTATTTTAAGTAATAATGTACCAGATTTTTATGAGTTACAACGTCGTACTCTTATGTCTGACAAATTCAAAATTGAATTATCAGCAAATAAACTACCAGCTAATTATGTAGCATACGATATTTTATACAAAGAAGGTAAGGAACTGAATTATCTACCTCTTTTTGAGAGAAAAAAAATTCTTGATTCAATTGTTAAAGAAAATAAAAAAATATCGGTATCTAGATATGTAATTGAATATGGCATTGAATTGTTTGATTTAACAAACAAACAAGAATTAGAAGGAGTGGTTGCAAAAAAATTAGAAAGTAAATATTATTTTGATAAGCGTACCAACGATTGGGTTAAATTTAAAAGAATGGCAGATGAAGATTTTGTGGCATGCGGAGTAGTAAAAAATCATCCCATGAGCAAATTAATACTTGGCCAATACAAAGGTGATAAATTAGTATATAAGGGAAGTGTTACTTTTGGTGTTAAGCACAATATTCTAGATAATCATAAAGACCTAATTATTAAGCATTCTCCTTTTGATTTAACCCCAATGGACATTACTGATGCAATATGGTTATCTCCAAAACTTGTTTGCGTAGTTGAATATATGCCAAATACTAAAAATGCTTTAAGACAACCCGTTTTTAAGGGATTTAGGGATGATGTCTCTCCCCTAGATTGTCAATCCAAATAGAGTTAGGGAACATTATTATCCAATAGGATGCAATGTACTATGCATGAAAAGGAACTATTAAACTAGTTCCTTTTTTAGACATAAAATAAATAATCTTTATTTTTACTATATAACCCTTCATAACAATAATACAAGTATGAATTATCTTACTCAATACTTATTTTTTTTGTAAATATATGATCATTTACATTAGCATCTATGGTAGATATATGCCTAATATATTGGTTCATAGCCAATTCTATAGGCTTATCAACATGATAGAATTTTGAAAATGGCATTGTATTACTTTGTATATCAATACCAAGTGTAATATATTTTATAAAATTATTATCTTCTGGTGTAAAGTTATTAATTTCATACCCCTCTTTACTTGTAAATCCAAATAAAACAATTTTGTCATTTTCATTACCAGTCACTAAAAATGATATCTCATTATTATTTGTATTCATTGCCTTTGAAAGTTCACATAGATCATAAATGATTGTAGTTGGTCTTAGTTCATGTATATCTACATTGGAATTAGAAGCTAAATTTATATATTGACCAATAATGGTTCTACACAGTTCAATATCTCCTGTATATCCTACAATACAGTTAGAATTTAAACTCACCATTTTTTCATAATCATGGGATATTATCTCCCCTGTGTCTATATCATTGACCAACCCATCACTTTTAACCACTACTCTGGACATATTAGCCACTGCAATAACAATACTCATGAATTTTCTCCTTAAGTTATAATTTAGAACATTTGGTAATTCTAACACAAGAAAAAGAGCAATTCAAGTATGTCATAGATTTAGGTTGAAGGATTATTTATTTAGTAATAACAATCCTATAAAATTATCATTGAAATTGTATACCTACTGTATTAAGATAGATACATTTCACATATTACTTCAAGAATACCATTATTAATTTTAACATAGTATGGTATTGATTCATATTTGTCTACATAACCCTTTAAATAAGTGAAATCCACTTTTTTGTATTTGGTCGTAAAATCATCAAACTCTATTAAATAGATTTGAGCGTCATCGGATATGGTATAAGGAACAAAATCTTTGTCAATATTTTCTTTTACATATAATATAGCTTTTTCATCATAATCAAATTTTACTTCTTGAAAAGATATACTGTTGTTACTAATCTTAATATAACCATATTTATAATCATCATGAAGATTTGCAATTGATTCATAGTCATATAGTTTATATTCAACTTTTCCAGCTATATCTATTTGAATATCATCTGTTTGATTTTCTATATCTCTTCTCTCTATATTGTTCTCTATATAAGTTTCTTTATCTTTCAGTTTTTTATTAAGTTGATATACCTTACTAATATAATAGGCATTACTTAATACAAGTATAGTAATAAATACAAATGGTAGTACTTTTTTTACTTTATTCACATACAGTCCTCCTTATTATAATATACCCATATTATACCATATTGTTAATATTATATCAATTTTACAATAATGTTATTTGTATTTTATTCACGATATTCCATAAATTTTCTAACAATAATAATTTCAAACGCAAGGAATTTTTTACATATTATTGTAGCGTTCCCATACGTATTATGATATACTATGACAAGTTATACATTGGACAAATAAGAGTGAAATATTATTAGAAAGGTGCCACAATGGGATTCTTTCACACTTTTTAATAGTGGCAATATCGCCTACAAAGTATGGGTATATAATGGGGGGAAAATATGAACCTGGTTATGATTGTAGCAGTAATTAGCGCATTTATAGTAAAGGGTATGTG
>JAEWHU010000178.1 GCA_023387635.1 Bacillota bacterium | reverse complement strand
AAATGGATACTAATATTGTATCCTCTCGGATTAAATCCTTTAAATGTTCTAAATCTACTTGTCCATTTTCTGTTATATTCACAAAATCTACTTCAAAACCGTCATTTTGTAAGGCAGTAATTGGTCCCGTCACAGATGCATGCTCTAAATAAGTAGTAATAATATGTTTTCCATATCTTTTATAGCTATTAGCAACACCTTTGATAGCCATATTGTTTGATTCACTTGCACCTGAAGTAAATATTACTTCATTTTCCTTAGCACCAAAAAGATTGCCTACTTTTATTACAGATTCTCTTAAACGTTCATTTGCTTTAAATCCAAGTTCATAAGGAGAATTGGGATTACCTATATTATTTAAAGAGGTTTCACAAAATATATCTAACACTTCCTTATCTACAGGTGTGTTTGCTGCATAATCTAAATAAATCATCTGTATTCCTTTCTATCTGAATTAAATCTTAGGTATTGCGAAACTCTCTATTTATACTATTTTCATATGCACTTCATACTAATTCCTCCGCTTCAACGCTCATTCCGCTTAACTTACGCTCCAGAATTGTATGAATCGCATATGAAATATTAACATTTTAGTTGTTTCGCAAATGCCTATATATTAAATCCATTAATAATAATCTATTTACTGTGGATAGCACATATCCACATAATTTCTCACTATGTAAATAATACGTTCCATCGACCTATTTGTCAATGATGGATAATTCATTTTTAAAATTACATAATAATGTATATGATGTTTTTATATAGGGAATAATGGTTTAATCATAATAGCAAAAATAATGCCCAATGATACTTTATGCATATTCAATGGATGTAAAGAGTGAACAAAATATTATTATAGAAAGGTTGCCACGATATAATTCGTATTCAATGGGTGTAGAATATGAAGAAATTGAACGCCGTATCGAATGTACCTATTATGTATAAGAAAACTGTAAGAAAAATTTCTCCTGCACAAACCATACTAATTAGTTTTCTACTAGTAATTTTATTAGGTTCATTTTTATTATATCTGCCCATTTCACAACAGCCAAGTGCAAATGTATCCTTTCTTGACGCTTTCTTCATCTCCACCTCTGCAGTATGTGTAACTGGTTTGACCACACTTACTACCGCATATACATGGAGTTTTATAGGTAAAATAATTATCTTATGTCTTATTCAAATTGGTGGATTAAGTTTAATTACCTTCTTCACATATTTTGCAGTCTATTTGCGTAAGAAAGTTACATTAAAAAATCGCCTTACCATACAAGCTGCTTTTAACAATTCCAGTCTAAATGGTATGGTGCGAATGGTACTTATTGTTTTACGAGGAACATTAATTATCGAAGGCATTGGCGCAATTATTTTATTTTTCTTTTTTCTTGGCAAAGATTATACATGGTACCAAGCATTGTTTTATGGGATTTTTCACGCTATATCAGCATTTTGTAATGCTGGATTTGATATTATTGGTGATAAGAGCCTGATTCCTTACTCCACCTCACTTCTTTTGAATCTAGTTATCATGGCATTAATTATAATTGGGGGTATTGGTTTTACCGTATGGATAGATCTAATACATGGATTCAAATCACGATTTTCATATAAAATAAAGAGAAGAAGATTCTTTAGTCTCCATACAAAACTGGCATTACTTACAACCTTTCTACTTTTAATTTTAGGTACTGCTTATTTTATTATTGTGGAGCATAATAATCCTGCTACCTTAGGGGAACTATCATGGTCTAACAAAATATTAACTTCTTTCTTTCAATCAACTACACTTAGAACCGCTGGATTTACAACAATAGATCAAAATGGTTTAAGAGAATCATCAAAGCTTATTTCTTGTATTTTTATGATGATTGGTGGCTCTCCTGGCGGAACTGCTGGTGGAATTAAAACGGTAACCATTGCAATTATATTTTGTAGTGTTTGGTCTGTCATAAGAAACAGCCATGACATTAATGTGTTTTGGCGCACCATATCCACTAATACATTGTTAAAAGCTCTTACAATCATATTATTGATGTTATTACTATGGTGTGGTTCAACGGCACTTTTATCTATTACTGAACAAAATTCTTCTTATTCTCATACATTTATAGATTTATTGTATGAAACCTCTTCAGCACTTGGAACTGTTGGATTAACTACAGGTATTACGCCCTTTTTATCAAACCCAGGAAAAATAATACTAATGTTTTGTATGTTTATAGGAAGAATCGGTCCAATCACTATTATGATATCACTTGCTAATCGTAAGAATCAGATAGATACCTCCATACGCTATCCTCAAGAAGATATTATGATCGGATAGTAAAACCCAGAAATGAATTCACAAATATTATAGAAACTACTATAAGTATATTAAACAATAAAGAGGAATGTCCTATAGGATAGGTTGAAGAAAATAGGAAAGAAAGGATGCCACAGCTTACTCTTTCAACCATTTTTTTGTGGCAATATCACATTTTATAACATGTGGTACGGATTTGAAAAATGAAAAGTTTTAAAGTAGATAAACATACTCAATTTGCAATTTTAGGTTTGGGTAAGTTTGGTAGAAGTATGGCGGCAACATTATATGAGAATGGCTACGATGTATGTTGTTGTGATATTAACGAAAATGTTGTGAGAGAAATGGCCGAATATTCTACGCATATTATACAAGCAGATGCTGCTGATAAAACTGTACTAGAGAAAATCGGATTAGGGAATTTTGATGTAGTTATTATAGCATTTAGTAACGATTTTGAAGCAGCATTAGTCGCTGCAATGATAGCAAAAGAAATGAATGTTCCATATATAATGGCAAAAGCCAATGGAATAAGGCAAAAACAGATATTAGAGACCATTGGTGTCAATCGTGTTGTATTACCTGAAAAAGAAATGGGTGAAAAAATCTCCTATGAATTTATCACCAATGATTTGTTAGGATTTATACATCATTCTGATAAATATGATATTATTGAAATGAAGCCACAACCTAACTGGGTGGGAAAAAGCTTACAAAAACTAAAATTACGTGAAACTGAATCTATAAATGTTATTGCAATTATTCGTGGGAACGAAGTCATGGCAATTCTAAACCCCCAAGTAGAACTAGAAGAACATGATTACTTAATAGTATTAAAATCACGAGAATAAATGAATTATCATTTTATGTTGTAATTTTATTGATAAAAAGTTATAATATAAGAAAAGGGAATGAAGTTCTCCCAAGTGATTATACTAAACCGCTATTATGCTGATGACTTCTGTGATTTAACGCAGAAGTTATCAGTTTTTTTATGCCAATTTAGGAGGAATATTATGTTAACTAGTTTTGCACTAATCTTATTACTGGGTCTATTATTTGGGTCTATGTTTAACAAATTAAAACTACCAGCCTTATTAGGTATGATACTTGCAGGAATTTTACTAGGACCACATGTTCTTAATCTAGTTGATGATTCCATGTTAACCCTATCCCCTAGTCTTAGACAATTTGCACTTATTGTTATATTAACAAGAGCTGGCCTTTCACTAGATATTAATTCATTAAAAAAAGTAGGAAGGCCTTCTATATTAATGTGTTTTGTACCTGCTACCTTTGAAATAATAGGCGTAATAATAATTGCACCAAGAATACTTGGAATTTCTGTCTTAGACGCTGCTATTATGGGTTCTGTTCTTGCCGCTGTATCACCTGCCATTGTTGTTCCAAGAATGTTAAAACTAAAAGACGAAGGGTATGGTACTAACGCAAGTATTCCAGAACTCATTTTAGCAGGAGCATCCGTAGATGATATTTTTGTTATCGTTCTATTTACAGCATTCACTTCACTAGCAACAGGCACATCCTTTCATGCGATAAACCTTATAGAAATACCAATATCAATTATTCTAGGTATCCTAATTGGATTATTCTGTGGATTCATATTAAATAGATTTTATAAAAAATATCAAATGAATGAAACTGTAAAAGTATTAATCTTACTTAGTTTATCTTTTTTATTAATAGAACTAGAGAACACACTTAAGAATATAATTCCAATATCAGGTTTATTGGCTATTATGAGCCTTGGAATTATGTTATACCAATTAAATAAAGAAGTAGCCAATCAATTATCTGTTAGTTATAATAAATTATGGATATTTGCAGAAATCCTACTTTTTGTATTAGTTGGTATTTCACTAGACTTAAATTATGTAAAAACGGCTGGTTTAGGAGCCATCATTGTAGTGATTTTTGCTCTATGTGTCCGAATGGTGGGAGTCTTTATTAGTTTACTTAAAACCAAACTCACAAAAAAAGAACGATTCTTTTGTATGTTGGCTTACACTCCAAAGGCTACTGTTCAAGCGGCAATTGGAGGAATTCCCTTGTCTATGGGATTATCTTCTGGTAGGGATGTATTAACTATTGCCATTCTAGCAATTCTTATCACAGCTCCTTTTGGTGCTATATCAATAGATAAAACATATAAAAGATTATTAATGAAAGACATTCCACACTAATAAAGAAAAAAAAGCAGCTTAACATCACTATTAAGCTGCTTTTTATATACACTTTAAACACTTACTTTTTTATCCAGCATCCAAGCTGTTCCCATATAAGTTATTACTATAAATACAAGACCAAATAAACTTGCTAATAGATTATATCTTGTCATATCTGCTAAATTGTCAATTTGACTTCCTAACACTAAATCCATAAGATTATAGATTATAAAGTTAATTCCAACAAAAATCGCAAAACTAATAAGACCTTTTAGTTTATGATTAGCTAAAAATGTAGTACTTAATGTAATTGAAAAGAATGCAATCGTGATTGTTGATAACCAACTAGTAAGTATTGACGCAATCACAGAAAATACTGTAACCATATCTATATCTAATTTTAAAAATTCAGTAAAAAAACTCACAATCATTTGTTTTAATTCTGCTATAGACTCATACTTAGCAACTACTATTCCACCATCAATCATAAAAATTACTGTAAAAATACAAGCTGCCACAACTCCTTGAATGGCTGCCGCTAGCACTTTTGCACCTACAATACTATACGTGGTAGTAGGTGTTAAAAATAACATATAACTACATTTCGTTTTTAAATCATTGGAAAAGGTCAGTATTGCTTCAAATCCAAGAAAAATAATGGCTCCTGCCGTAAACATTCCTAGTACTGCTGCTGATTTACCTATCCAATTTTGTTTATCTAAGATTACTCCAAGCAAAAATACTACTTGAATAATAGCCACTAAGCTTATAATAACTAACTTAGAAAATCCTTGCTTTTTAAATTCATATTTCATTAATTTTAACATACTTTATACTTAACCCATATCGCGGTTTGCCTGCGATATTGCCACTTATAGAAAGAGTGAAATAATCACATCGTGGCAACCTTTCTAATTTTTTATTTTTCACTCATTTGAAACGTTTTCTTTCATTTGAAACGTTTTTCTCAAATTAATCCCCTATTACCCATATATTTCTTTATATATTTCAACAATTGATTTACCATGTGTTTCCCTTAATG
>JAEWHU010000146.1 GCA_023387635.1 Bacillota bacterium | reverse complement strand
TATTCTACAATATTCCACTTTTTCCTTCTATTTTTATTGTAATATTTATATTTTATAGAGACTTTTAAAAATTTTGTTATTTTATTTTCTATAAAATAGTAAAACAGGATGGTCTTAAACCATCCTGTTCTATGTAAGTTTTTAATTTTATTCGAAATATGGTTCTATTAAACCATAATTACCATCTTTACGCTTATATACAACTCCTACATCGTCAGTTTCTCCGTCTAAGAATACGTAGAAGCTATGACCCAAAAGCTCCATTTGTAAAACTGCTTCTTCTGCATTCATAGGCTTCATAGAGAAACGTTTTGTTCTAACAATTTGGGGCTCATGTATATCACCATTTTCATAGGATGGAATATTTTCAAATCGGATTGTTTCATATTTATTATTTCGATTTTCAAGCTTGCTTTTTTGCTTTCTAAGCTGTCTTGTTAATTTATCTATCGCATTATCGATAGAACTGTACATATCCTCTGTAGCTTCCTCCACTCTTAATATAGAGCCATTGATAGGAATTGTTACCTCTATAATATGTCTGTTTTTTTGTACTGATAATGTAGCCTGCGCCTCTAAGTCTTTGTTAAAAAACTTATCTAGCTTATCTAATTTAGATTGTACTGTGTTCCTTAAAGCGTCTGTAATATCCATATTTCTTCCACTAACAATTACTCTCATAAATCCAGCTCCTTTCAATCTATAGAGTTTAAGCTGATATTAGTCAGCCTAAAATATTAATCATTCATTTATACTAGATGTTTCGATAGTTATAATTATTGATTTCTAGTTTGTATTATTTTACCCAAATATATATAGGTCAAACTAAAATTAGTAATATTTTTTTAATTCCAGCATATATATACATTATTTACTACAATCGAATAATTATTATAATATATGACTATTTATTTCAATGAATTCTTCATTATTAAATTGTTTTTTTCTCTTTGTGAATAAAATTACTTATGTGGATATGTTTATATAATCTCTGTGGACAATGTGAATAACTCTGTTGATAACTTATTTTCAAGGGATATAGCACTGTGAATAGTTTTGTGTATATATTGTGGCAAACTGTTTTTGTCGAATGGTGTATGTATATTATATGAATATTTTTAACCTTCATATTTCACGTTCTATAGCGACTTTTTCTTAATTATTTGTGTATTTTTAAATATTTAGACAATCTACTACAATATCCATAATTATAATGTAGAAAGAATGAAAAACTAAAAAAAGTAGAAGATGTAAATACATCCTCTACTTTTTTTGATATAAATCAACATTTTACGATTTTTCATTTAAGTACACTAAAGCTGACCTGGTCTTTGCCCCCACACTCGCCTGCTGGAGGGTTCGCTACGGGTTCGCCTCACTACTACCTCTCTCGATTTATATACCGGCAGGTCTTACCTCTAAGCCGCACCATGCTCAATAGTAATTTTAACTATCTTACGTGGGTCCTTTTGCCTGCGACTGGCATGGACTTTCAACCACAGACCTCTAAATGTACTCTATCTATTATAACTAATCTATTTCATTTTATCAATAAAAATCGAAATTCCTTCTGTTGACTTGTTATTGCTATAGCCCTTGGATATTTTTTGTCCAAACTTAACCTTTTTTAGCTCATTTCTTACTAACTCCATGTTCTTTTTTAACCTCTCAACATTTGAATTATCTATTTGCTGTATTTTTTCAGTTAATACTTGAATTTCACTAATCTTATCCTGTAGGTGTCTCATCTTATTTTTATCGTCATCTTCCATACTTCCTACATTGCTTATTAAAAACTCGTTCTTCAGTAAATCGTATTTACCTATAAATTCCTTGTCTAACACGTCAATTCTACCCATTATACTTTGTTTTTGCTCTATTATTTCATTAAGTATATCCACTTCTTCACTATCTAGACCTTCACTTTGCTGTTGTGTTAAGGTTAATAGCTGATTAATTAAAAACAACTTACCTTCGCTTAGCTTAACTAAATACTCGATTAATTCTACTCTTCCCACCAAATCACCTATCTTCCGCTTTTAGAGATTGTCATAGCTTCCTTCCATGTATCCCTAAGCTCTGTTACCATTTCTGCAGCTTCATCTAAATACTTAGCGTCCTTAGATATATTAGCATCCACTAATTTTTCTAATATATATGTGTAAAGACTTCTCAAACCCGTAGAAATTTCGTAATCCATATTTAGAGTAATATTAAGCTCTTGAATAATATCTTGAGCCCTCATAATTGACTCATTTGCCTTTGGAATATTCTTGTGCTCTATATCTATTTTAGCCATACCTATAAATTTTAAAGCACCATTATATAGCATTAACGTAAGCTCCTGTGGACTTGCAGTCATAATACTATTCTGCTTATACTGACCATAAGGATTTTTCATTGCCATTTCATATTTCCTCCTAATAACTAAATTGTTCACTAGCCACAGGGTTATCTGTTAAGATTATCCTAACTGGGAAGATAACCAAGAACTTTGGCTATTCATTTTTTGCAAAGCTTTCTCCATTGCTGTAAATTGATTCCAGTAACGAGTTTCTCTAGAAGTTAGTAGCTGTTCTTCCCTTGTTATACGACTACCAATACTAGTAAGATCCTTATCTAAAACACTTATAGAACTCTGCTTAGTAACAAAATCTATGAGCATATTAGACTGAACACTTCTAAAAAGATCTGCTTCCTTACCTGTTCCAGATTTTCTTACAATATCCTTCATACCACTAATCATATCATCAAAAATTCTTTCTACAAGACCGGATTCTGCACGAACTCTAGTTGCAGTACTTTTTTCATCTTCGCCATCTTGCACTTTTTTATCTGCCTTGTTAAACAAAAGATCTATAACGCCATCTGGGTTATCATTAATAGCAGCCCTAAGCTTGTCTTCATTTATTTCTAGCTTACCACCACTTTGATAGTTGCCTGTAGTAATACCTATTTGAGTTATATGACTAAAACCAGGTAACTTATTCCCATTCTCATCTAAGACATTTTCATACAATCCACTTCTCATGGATTGAAGCATTCTATTTATAGACTCATCACCACGAAGAAGTCCACTTTTTGCCTTGGCTTCCCAAAGCTCTATTTCCTTTTCCTTCATAGCTTCTTTTTCTTCCGATGTTAACGGAGTATAATCTCTATAATTTTTCTCTTTTATTAAACTATTTAGAGAATCTATTAATGTGTTATATTCTGTTACAAAGTCTTTGACCTTGTCCATTATGCCCTCTACATTGGATTCGATATTGACATTAACAACCTCATCAACTTTAGCATTTTGAAGCTGAAAGTTAATACCGTACATAGAAAAGTTATTAGAAGATTTTTCTATATAATTACCTTTAATTAAAGTGCCATCAGTATCAGTAGTATCATCAGTTGGATTAATTTCGTTAAACCAAAACTGTGCATTTTGTCCTGCATTATAATTACTTCCTTTATTTAAAATTTCAGCTAAGCCACCTGTCCCACCAGTAATCTTAATTTCCTGCTCAGCTCCCTGCTCTTTAGAGGTAATCATTAACTTTCCAAGACTAGCATCATAAGTAGCAGTAAGACCAATATTAGCATTATTTATTTCTTTAACAACACCATCAATAGAGTTAGATCCTCTTGTAAGACCATTTGTTAATCCTAATCTATCTGTTATTTTAAGTGTTGGTTTTTCTCCATCTGTCATATCTGAAGAGTCAATTACAATAGGATCAACTGAATTAAACTCTAGTTTTCCACCAGCATCTATTTTCACAGTTATACCTGATGGTCCATCTTTATCTAATTGAGCTTGTATATCTTGAACTAAAGCATTTTCGTTATTAGTAAAGTCTTTGTCTAGTTTAACTTCTTTTCCATTAACTTTAAATGTTAAAGAGTTATCTCCAGAGAAATCTAATTCAGCCGCTTTCGAAGCCACTACCTTCGCGTTCTCTAGTTTTATTTCTGTATTTGAGTCTCCATTAGAAATAGTAAAGGAACTTCCATTTTCCCCTGCATTAAATCTTGAATTATTTAAAATATCACTTAAATCTCCAGTTGTAAATCTAGCACCAGATGCCAGTTGTTTAACTTGTATAGTATGGCTTCCAGGCATAGCATTTGCTGTAGCCGTAGCTTTAACTATACTTTCATTACTTGAACTTACCTTTTTCACCCAATCAAAGCTATCTTTAGATTTATTTATAATAGTACCTGTACCACTTGTACTAGTTAACCCAAA
>JAEWHU010000131.1 GCA_023387635.1 Bacillota bacterium | reverse complement strand
GATAATACCCCTTTTTGTTTCCCCACTTTTTAGCTTTAAATTATTCTAAATCTATATAAGCGGCTTCTTTTGTTATAATTACTGTGTCTAGCGCGTTCATATACTCTTTTGGTCTACTGTTTTCTATATCAATATATAACTGATATTTTATATTATTGATTTACTAATAATCCCTACCTCGATCCACTCCCAAACAACACAACCTTCACCGTCTTAACAATCAGCTTCACATCCATCCCTAAAGACCAATTATCAATATACTCAAGATCCAACCTAACAACCTCTTCAAAGTCCTCAATATCACTTCTTCCGCTTACTTGCCACAGACCAGTAAGCCCAGGTTTTAAACTGAGCCTTCTCTTATGTCTTGGTTCGTATTGATTGAATTCATCTAGGGTAGGTGGTCTTGTCCCAACTAAGCTCATCTCCCCTTTTAGTACATTAATAAATTGTGGGAATTCATCTAAACTTGTTTTACGTATGAATTTTCCGACTTTGGTAATTCTTGGGTCGTCTGTCATTTTGAACATGAACCCTTTCATCTCGTTTTTATCCATAAGGTCCTTCTTCTTTTGTTCGGCATCCTTATACATAGAACGAAATTTGTATATTTTAAATTGTCTTCCGTTTTTTCCAATCCTTATCTGTGAGAAAAATATAGGTCCTCTAGACTCTAATAACAGAATGGGTGTCAAGATTATAGTGATAATTCCCGTTAGGATAATTCCTACAATTCCACCAAGAATATCAATCATCCTCTTTAAGAATACTTGACTTTCATTAAACATCTTTGTGGAGAACGTGATAACTTGATGGCCAGCGAAAGATTCAACTCTCTTTTCATTTATATTTATATTGTTACTTATATCAAGATTGAGGTGTACAATGATTCCCATCTTCTCAAGTTCCAATATTATTTCTTCCAGATTTAGTTCATTTTCATTTGGTAGATGAATAAATACTTCATCCACAACATTTAAACGAGCCATCTCTAGAATGTTCTCATGGTTTGCTATTACGTTTATTCCCATGATTTTAGAGCCTATCATGTCAGTATCAACAATAGCTATAGAGCTCACTAGTGTTTTCCAGTTATATTCTTTTCGTATTCTTTTTACTATCATCTCAGCATTTGATGATAATGTGATTAGCATAATCTTATTGCTGAATGTACTTCTTTTATATCCAACTAACATGTATATCTTAGTATAGCTACGTGCTATATATGTAATTGTGAAATTTAGCAAAAAAAATAGCATTAAGAATACTCTAGAATGCTGAACTCCCTGCTTTGTCACAAATAGATAGGTCATAACAATTAGGCATAATTTAGTTTGGTCTTTAAATACAGACACAAACTCTGCATAAAAACCTCTTTTGAATATATTATTATTACTACTGCTTGTCTCATATAAAACCATATAGGTTAATATAATAATAATGAATGTTATACCATATGTTGTTGATAGAAGTTCAGGTTTTATGATTCCCCCTCTAATCCAAGCAGCTAATATATAAGCGACGCCTATACTTATTAAATCCACTAACAAAACCAAACTGCTTCCCGTATTTCCTCTTCCTCGCTCCATATTTTACCCTTGTGTATGTAAGATTTCTTTCTTTTTGTTATTTTCTTCGTATAATTTGTATTTCTGAGTTATTTTTACACAAATTATAAATGCTACAATTAATATAGCTACTATAACTAGTAGTTTTGTAATATCAAAACTAACAAGTTTGTCTTTCTCACTGCGAAGTAACAAGGTAAAAAAATTCAAAAAATCGGTCATACACATTCCCCCCTAATGTTTATTCTGATCTTTACATACCAATTTACCAATATATTCATTAATATACCAATATATCACTGTAATATTTTACAACAATATGGAATATATATTATAATATTGGTAATCTCTAGATAATAATTATAAACTGTTTACAGTATAAGTCAATAAGCTGGAACACATTTACCAATTTTCGTAAATTTTATAGTACTTAATGACTATTAAGCATCAAATTTTTGGTACTTATTACCTATATTGGAAAAATGTATAAAAATTAGTTTTATCCCTTTTAATGTAATATGCATTTTTCCTCGATATACTTTTTATACCAATATGCTCTAATATATTACAAATAATTCCGTAATTCTCTTTCGTTTTTCGTACTTTAACACTTTATATGGGTAAAATCGGTTACTATTTAATACTCTTTTTACAATAATTGTATAAAATACTAAAAATTTTCTAGAATTTAATAATTCCTTTATTGACTTTATTCGTCGTGTATGATATTTTATTCTAGTATTATAGGAGGTACATAAATATGAAAAGTACAGGAATTGTAAGAAAATTAGACGAGTTAGGAAGAATCACACTTCCAATTGAACTAAGAAGAACATTAGGCGTTAGTGAGAGAGATCCTTTAGAAATTTTTGTTGATGAAGATAAAATCATTTTAAAGAAATATGAGCCAACCGATGTATTCAACGGTGCTAAAGATGATCTATTTGATTACTGTGGAAAGAAAGTTTCTAAAGAATCTATTGTAGAACTTGCTAAATTAGCAGGAATTATTGAATAATTAATGCTAGTGCAAAGAGGCTGTAGCAAAAAGTATTAATTTAGTACTTTTACTACAGCCCCTTTTATATATATCGGTAACTATGTTTATTGTTTTAGTAATTCGTTATAAACTTCCCTTTTTGATACTCCTCTATCTACAGCAACCGCTTTCATCGCTTCCTTTTTATCCATGCCCTGCCTTAAATATATCTCCATATGCTCAGGTATAGACATATTGGTCCATTTATCTTGCTCTTCTTTCACCATATCTTCCCTGTTTCTACCCTCAATTACCAGAACACACTCACCTTTTACTTCTACATCTTCATAATAACTTATAACGTCCGATATTGTGGATTTAAGCGCCGTTTCATGCTTTTTGGTAATCTCCCTTACCAATGTCATTTTTCGATTTCCTAAAGCATCTCTAAGCTCTTTTAATGTTTTTACTAAACGATGAGGGGCCTCATACAATATAATGGTTCTAGTTTCCTGTGAAAGCTCATGAAGTATTTGTTGTTTTTCCTTTTTATCAGTAGGCAAAAAGGCTTCGAACGAGAATCTTCTTGTTGAAAGACCCGATAAAGTTAATGCCGTGATACAAGCTGCTGCTCCTGGTAGGGATGTAACAGGTACTCCTGCCTCGTATGCAAGCTTTACAAGGTCTTCTCCTGGATCTGAGATACCAGGTGTGCCTGCATCTGTAACCAGTGCGATATTTGTTCCTTCTAATAATTTCTCTATTAGATAAGGGCCTTTATCCCTTTTATTAAATTCATGATAGCTAGTCATAGGCGTTTTTATATCAAAGTGATTTAGTAATTTTATACTATGTCTTGTGTCTTCTGCTGCAATTAGATCAACTTCCTTTAAGGTTCTAATCACACGAAATGTGATATCTTCAAGATTACCAATTGGAGTAGCACACAAATACAATGTTCCTGCCATGTTACATCTCCTTTTTCCAAAGGTTAATTAGTCTATTTTCTCTACAATCCATCTATTATACTATTTTTAATATCCATAGATATCATAGATGGTATCCGTATAGACTCCTTGTTCTTTATATACAATTAATGGTGGCTCTATCTTAATTCTTGATTTACCACCCTTACTACATTCGATTAATACCATATTAGGCTCTTTATCAATATATGGATGTACCATCGTAAGCCTTTTTGGTTCTAATTTATATTTTGTTAATGTTGTCATAATCTCCGCTAGACGAAAAGGCCTATGTACAAGATAAAACCTGCCACTAGGCTTTAGTACTTTAGAAGCCTCTCTAACAACGTCTTCTAAAGTACATAATACTTCATGCCTTGCTATGGTTTTTGGCATATCTTTATTCACTAGTCCATGATTTCCAGTCATATAAGGTGGGTTACAAGTAACAACATCAAAGGTTCCATTACCAAATATCAACGAGGCTTCTTTAATATCACCAGTAACTATTTTAATCTTTTCTTCTAGATGATTAAGGGCAACACTTCTTCTAGCCATATCTGCACTTTCTTCTTGAATTTCAAGACCAGTATAATGCTTTCCATTATACTTTGCTTCTAATAAAAGTGGTATTATCCCTGTTCCTGTACCAAGATCAAGCGCTACCTCATCTTTTTTCACCTTGGCAAATCCAGATAATAGAACTGCGTCCATACCAAAGCAAAATTTCTTTTCATTTTGAATGATTTTATATTGATTTCTTTGTAAATCATCAATTCTTTCATCCTCTAATAAAAAAACCTCCATCTACTCTTAAAACCTCTCTTTACCCTTTATAACTTGGTTTATTCACTATCAATGTGGGATCTTCCCTCTTTTATTTCTAACATTTCAAGTGCTCTTAGTTCTTCATCAATAGCAATTTTCTCTTTTTTCTTTTTTGGTTTGAATTTAAGGTCATCCGTTTTGTACTCACGAACTTCTTTTTCATCCCCCTCAAGAGTTACAATAACTTTAACTAATTGTTTAAGTACACTTACACTTTGTACTTCACCTTTTAGTCCATCGTTTGTAGTAACAATATCACCGATACCTGGTAATTTACTATTTAATTCTTCATATGCTTCTTCTTCGTTCTTTAAACAGCACATTAATCTACCACATACCCCAGATATCTTAGTTGGATTTAGGGACAGATTTTGTTCTTTTGCCATTTTTATAGATACAGGAGCGAAGTCTGAAAGATGTGTATGGCAACATAATGGTCTTCCACAGATACCAATACCGCCAACCACCTTAGTTTCATCTCTTACACCAATTTGTCTAAGTTCAATACGTGTCTTAAATACAGATGCTAAATCCTTTACTAATTCTCTAAAGTCAATTCTTCCATCTGCCGTAAAATAGAATAATACCTTATTATTGTCAAATGTATATTCTGAATCTATTAATTTCATTTCCAGTCCATGCTTACGGATTTTTTCAAGACATATATTGAACGCTTCTTTTTCTTTTACTTTATTCTTTGCTTCCATGTCATCGTCTTCTGGAGTTGCTATACGAATTACTGGCTTTAGTGGTTGCACAATTTTATTATCACTCACGTCCCTTGGTCCAATTACAACCTTCCCGTATTCTACTCCTCTAGCTGTTTCAACAATAACATTATCTCCCTGATTAATTACTAAACCTGCAGGGTCAAAAAAGTATATCTTGCCCGCTCTTCTGAATCTAACACCAATAACATTAATCATTTACTCAATCCTCCTGTATGGTAAGTAACATTAATTCAAGTGCAATGTCTGAATTAACATTTGCTTTTAGTCTTAATTTTGCTTTATCTATTGCATTTAATATATTTTGAACAGCCTCATAACTCTTCTTATTTGACTGTTTTATAATTTCTTGTACCTCACTTTTATATGTTAAAAGATTTACATCTTTAGTAGCTTTAAACAGTAATACATCTCTGTACCACAGGATAAAAAAATCAAGATATTCTGTTATCTGCTCTTTATGTTCCGATAACTTCTTGATCGCATCCATAATTTCATATATTTTCATTTCTTCAATATATTTAAGTATGTGTAAGGCTTCATCTTTCATTATGGAGAACTCCTCTGAGGAAGCATATTTTATAGCTTTTCCTACATTTCCACCAGAAAAGAGTTGACTTAATTCTGCTAGATAATCTGGTACTTGATGATTAATCATTAAGTATTCTTTTATTAAATCTTTGTCCACAGGTTGTAATTTTAAGGTTACACACCTAGAGAGTATTGTTGGCAATAATGTATTTATATTATTTGTAAGTAATAGTATTATGGCATAGCTTGGTGGTTCTTCAATTGTTTTAAGTAGTGCGTTTTGTGCTTGCTCCGTAAGTTTTTCCGCTTCATCTATGATATAGATTTTGTATGGGCTACTATAAGGCTTAATCTGAATGTCATTATTCACTTGAATCCTTATATCATCAATACCTATACTTGCCTTTTCATGGGTGATTCTAATAATATCTGGATGATTATTTGAGCTTGATTGTAAACAAGAACGGCATGTATGACAAGCCTCCTCTTTACTTTCCTTTTCAAGTCTTCCCTCACATTGAAGCAACACCGAGAATGCCTCTGCTAACATATTTTTTCCTGTTCCATCTTCTCCTGAAAAAATATAAGCATGAGATATCTTATTCATTACTACCGCTTTTTTCAAATGCTGTTTTATCTGATCATGACCAATAATTTCATTAAAGTCTAACATAGCAGCACCTCACTTTTCTATGTGAATATATCGAGTAACAATCCCCTTATCTCATCTATTTTATTAAGTATAGCAATTGTATCTTGCTCATCTTTCATAAGTTCCTTGGCTAATTCATCTAGGTTCTCATCCACTAATTTAACAATACCGTATACTCTATGTCTTCCTCTACGATCTAAATAGTTCTCTCTGCTAAATTTGTGTGATCGATTTACAATTTCATTCATAAAATTCTTAATTAAGGAACGATATTTTCGCATATCTCTTACATCCATATGCTTTTTAAGACGTTTTCCTTGGCCTGTAATTTCCTCCATTAAGACACCTAATCTTTGCTGAAGTTCTTGTTCCTCTATATTACTAATTAAAGTAAACTTAAAAGACCCATCATTTGGAGTAACAGGTGCTTTTTGTTCTACTTGATTAATTTGTTGCATTTGGTTAACCTTTATATCCATCACAAATCACCACCTTAACTCTCGTCTCTTGGGCATCTAAGTAAAATGTCTTAATGCAATTAATAATGATTACTACAATTACATAGATTTATTATATCATAAGATAATTATAATATATAGATAAATTTTTCCCTTAGTCCCCGTCCCTAATCATAGACTTAACATCTTCTATAATCTCTAATAAACAAGCTTTCATATCGTGATTTTGATATCTTTTTGTTATCATTAATTTATTTAAGTTCTCTTCTTTAAAATCTTCATTGTCAGCTAGAAATCTTCTACAAAGTTCAGAATACTTAGGATTCTCTTGTTTTCTCTCGCGACTAAGGGCTCTGTATAATCTAAGTCCATCTTCTACTTCTATATATAAAGGTACTACTACATCAGCACCATAATAATTTCTAATTTGTTCATATGCTTTTAAAGTACCAATTAAAATATAATTAGACTTTCTAAGATCAATTTGTCCGTCATCCACTGTAAAGTAGTTCCACACACCATGCATGGTATTGTAAGAACGATGTTCTATTACTTTATTTTCTTTTATTAATTCTTCCAAACGTTTACAGCTTACAAAGTGGTATTCTTCTCCATCTTTTTCTCCTCGTCTTATAGGTCTTGTAGTGTAACCAACCACACTTGCTAGTCCTAATGAATGATTATTTTTAAGTCTTTTAAATATGGTATCTTTACCCGAAGCACTTTTACCAAGTACCATGAATATTTTAGACATAAGTTAGTTCCTTTCCTTCTTCTGGTGTCTTTCAATCAGTTTTTAATTATGTTAATTGTACTCGCTATGGTTTGTATATTCAATCTTTTTATTACATATTTATGGGACTTCCAATTATATTACCTATATATCCTATCCTTATTGCGTATAACTATGTATTATTTCTAACAAAAGGCTAATACCTTAGTGTTAATAAGATATTAGCCTTTTAATGTATAGGTGAAGTAATCTAATTTTATATATTCGGTACAACATCACTAAAAACTAAAGTTGTTATACTCTTACGTTGATATTCACAAGGTATGGATAACACGCCTCTTTTTATTAACTCATCAATGATTAATATTCTACTAGTATTATTACTTAATTGATTACTATTCCATACCTTTAATAATTTATGCATATGAACTGGATAATTCCCTTTTTGTAATTGATATATTTCATCATCAATTTGAAGGCACAGTTTTTTAAGGGAGTCTGGCATCGTGGGAAGATTTTTATGAAAGTCACTTTCTCTATGAGAGATATATCCCTTTTCATTTTTTTTACTTGGTATTACAATCATACCAATGGTATCTCGCCCATCTTTTTGATAAAGCATTCCTTTTTCATATAATCTCTGATATCGCTCAACTTGTTTTTCTTCCTTCTTAAGAGTTCCAGTCATGTATTCATACAACGCCTCATAGTCAGAGGTATGATTGTCTCGCCAACCACCTTTTCTAGTATCATAGGTAGTATTACTTTGCCAAGAAGCAATACCATTATTACCACGTATCATATCACCACATACGCGGTAATGGTCGGCATCAAAGTCAGCTTTATCATCAGAGGAAATCATAGCATATGCAATATAATCTCCTCCATCCTTGCGTTTCACCTTATAATTAGTTCCATACAATTCTTTTTCTCCATCAATTACTTGCAACATATAACCACAAGCATACGGAACCACTGACCAAAGAAGTAGATTAATGTCCTCTTCCGGTACATAAATCCCCATTTCTTTATATTTACTCACATACTTGGTGAGCAAAGGGATATATATATCACATACTTCTGCTGCTGCCTTTCTTAGCTTTAGCATTATTTGCTTATCAATATCATTATTACTATGCATTATGAATACATTAGCTTGATAGCGATTGTTCTTTAGACGGTTTAAGAATCCATATTCCTCAAGATATAAAACTTCATCTTCCAAATATACTGGTGATACCAATAGTTCTTCTCCAATTTGTTCAATGGTTTTTGCTTCGTAATAAGCTGAATAAACTATATTTTGAGCTAATTTACTTCTTAGAAAATAGCTAGTATCTCCTAACATACCTGCGCTACCACTATGCCCCATTTCTTCAAATGTAATAGGCTTTATACCCAGATTTCCTACACTTCTCATTACATAAATTCCTTCCTTTAATTGATTCCTAGCATCATGTAGGTGCCATTTAATTGTTCCAATAGGTAAATGAAGTTTATAGGCAATGTCATCAATTTTTAGATTGTCATAATAATACATAACTATGATTTTTCTTTGTATCATACCAAGATAAGTTATTTCTCTAGTTAATGTTTTTACATCCTCTTCTTTTATAAGATTACAGGTGAAATCATTATCCATTGAAAGATCTAATTCATCTATACTAAGGTTATTATATTTACTACGCTCTGCTATGTATTTGGCATAAACATTACTAGCAATCCTATATAAATAACCCTCCCAATTAGATACATTATCTCTTTTTAACAAAGTATCATAGGCCTCTAATACAATCCTAGAAGCAAGCTCTTCGGCCTCACTGATATTTGCTGTCTTAGTTAAGGCAAAACCGAAAAATATAGTATTAAATTTAGTTATCATTTCATCTGCAAATTGTTTATCCATAGTAACTCATTCTCCTATTTTAGAAAGCTTTCTATGTATATAGTGTGGGATATCTTAAAAAGGTTGGGAAATAAATTATAATTCTTTATCATAAGGGGTAGTAGTCCCCAATTTGTCTCTAACTTTAATATTTTATCCCCAATTTTAGAAGGTATTTGTTTATGAGCTGGGTAATCATTCTCTAATAGATATTCTATAAATTCCATTTCTCCATAAAGGTTACTTTCTATTTTCTCTTCTTCTGGAGCAATACGAAGAAAGCATACCTTCCTTTCTTCATAATTACTATAGAAGGGATATATTCCGTTGGACGATACTAAAAAAATAGCACCTCTGATTAAACAGAAGTGCTAAGATTTATCGTATCAAAAGAGAAGTCGGTGCTTAAACATCCCACTTTGTGAACAATATTGCTTCTGTTTTTTCTATATTAATTAAACATTCCATGATATTGTTCACCTCCTTTATTATCTTTTGCTAGTTTACCATTTGTGGTAAATAGTGTCAATGTTAATATTGGCATAGTAGCATATTAAAAGCATTTTTATATAACTATCTCTATTTCATAACAGAATAACTTCTTAAAGAACTCTTCATACCAACTGGGATATATTTTATAGCCATATACGCAATAATACATGTACCTATTTTATCAATTAAGTTATTACTGATTTTTGCAATGAAGGAAGCTGCGAATATACTGCTGCCTGAACTCTTTAATGCCATTACAATAACATCGGATACAGTTCCAGTTAAACCACCATAAACTAATATACCAATTGGTGTTCCTATTAATGGACATACAACGCTTAATATCAGACCACATATTATAGCAGTAACCAAAGTAAACTTGAATTTCTTAGCGGCAAAGCCAACAATTAGTGCCACTGCAACATTAACTAACAAGAATGGTATACCCTGTATACTATAAATAAAACCTGTAATAATATTCGTTAATGCACCTACCATAGTACCAGGAAGTGGACCAATCAGTACTGCTGTCAATACCGTTCCCAATGTATCTAAGTAAAATGGTAATTTTAATGCTGATGTAACTATCCCAAGTACAATGTTCATTGCAATTGCAATACCACAGAAAGTCATTACATACACTTTAGTGTTTTTCATTTTCTTTTTCTCCTATTTTTACTATTACTAATTTGCTACAGGTAGTATATTACAGATATCTATCTGAAACAAATTGATTATAATAATACAAAATAGTTATTGATAAATATTATCTATATACATAATTCTCCAACAATTTCACTTAAATCTTTGATAGGTATATCCATTTGTTCTGCTTCTAGTAATAATTTTAGTTCCTCCATAAACACACCAGATTCTTTTGCCATGTAAAGTCCCTTTACTTTACTTTCAAAATCAGGACATCCAGAGAATTCCCCACCCCACTCACCTTTACAAGTTAAATTGTTCCCACAACTTGGGCTACCATCAATAGCAAGAATAGCTAATACTTGAAAACGTTCTGGGAAGGATGCATATTCTCTTAACTGCATTATAATAGGTTCTAACATATCCCTACATTGTTTACGAAAAAAAGGATGATTGAACTGATCTTTCACGTGACCCCACCTGCTAGCACCATACATAACAAACTCAGGACATGGTAGCTGTAATAATTGAATATTATTATCTAGTACATAGTTCATTAATTTTTTTCTATTTAAAGTCTCTTCCCTTATTTCTTCTTTATTATAACTTACCACCTTGGATGCGGTATTTAATATACAATGTGATACTACTAATATTTTATTCATCTTATCCTCCGTAAAACTATGAGTCGCCTCTTCCCGTACTCTAAAGTTTAATTATATAATTCCAAGAACCTATCTATCATTCTCCTATGACTATTTACAATATTCTCAGGTATCATATTAAATTCAAAAAAACGTAATTCATTTTATTTATTTTCAACCAATTGAACTTCATAGCCATCCGGATCATGAATAAATGCAAATTGTGTGTGGGGATTAATTATAATTGGACCTCGTATAACTTCTATCTGTTTGCTTTTTAAGAATTCTAATGTTTCCTCTAAAGAATCCACTTGAATTCCTACTGATATACTTGTACCTGCATTTACATTTCCAGTGTTAGAGCTTAATAATTCAATTTTTGGTTGACCTTCTTCCCCCAACATAGCAAGTTCTATTCCATTACCGCCATGTCTACTGTTTATAGGTAGACCTAATAATCCGTGATAAAATTTTAAAGAATCCTCTAGATAGCTAACCTTTAATGTGACCCAACAAAAATTCATATTTGTTCCTCCTATAGATAAATTCGTATTTTTACTGTTTCATTTCTTCATGCAACTTATATACACTATCAAGATAGTTTACTTCAAACCCCTTATGTATATATAATTCATATGCTTCTTTATTTTCTTGGTTTAAATCTAAGTAAAGATTATTAGGTAAATCAATATTTAGTTTATTTATTATATTTGATATCATATAGTCTATTAATTTACTACCGAATCCTTTTCTTTGTTCCCCTTTTTCAACTGCGATATATTCAATTCTTCCATAACCTAAATCATCAAACCATATCCATATAATTGCGCCCTTAACCTTTTGTTCATCTATAATAGCTACAATCTCATATCCTTCGTTTATATAATCGTATAAACTATCTATATCTTCCTCTGCCCAATCATTCAGTGTTTCATGGAACAAAATATCAATATCAGACAAACAATTACTATCCTCTAATTTAACTTCTACTATATTATGAAAGGAAGTGCTATTTTTATAAATATAATCATTTAATTGAATTCTCATAGTTATATGGGAAGACGTTAGTTTGAAATTGTTTTTTAAAAGTGCATTAGACAGGAGTATATTTTCTTTCAAAATATTACTTGTTATGACTTTACCCTTACATATATTCATATCTAGTAATAATTCTAAACAAAGTGAAACGTTATTTAACGTATGATTATTGATATCAAATACAGGTCCTATAATAAGTCCCCTTTCAACTTCATCTATAAATCCTATAATGCCTATTTGTTTTTTCTTATTTTTTATAATATAGAAGCAATCATTTACTTTTAAGTTATATGTTTTCAGTTCATTTTCTAAATCTTCAATATCTCCACGTGGATAAGCATAACCTTGATTATAATTTTCATAACTTAATATTAGCATTTCATTAATAAAATTATGTTCTGGGTCTGTCGCTTTGTTTAATATCATCATTCATGTACCTTTACCCCTTCCTTACTGTGTATTATAAGTTTCTCTCTTTGCTTATGTAAAATAATAGAAATATATTGTATCTCATTTTCATAGCAAATACTACACTTATTAAGCTATTAGTTTCAAATTATTTGTTTGATTTATCCCTACATAATACAGCGTCCGACTACCATTTACACAATTTTTTAAAAAGATACAAAAAACCATTGACATGTCCATTTTTTTGTGTTAGAATGATTTTTGTATTACCGATGTATCAATAGATTCACATATTTTTAGAGATTATATGTATTGTTCACTCGTATATGTAATTTGTAAAAATATGTGATTTTTTTATACCTAGGTATAAATAACAAAAATAGGAGGTACCACATGAATAAAGGTACAGTAAAATGGTTTAACGCAGAAAAAGGTTTTGGTTTTATAACTACAGATAACGGAAATGACGTATTCGTTCATTTTTCAGCTATCCAAGGTGATGGTTTCAAAACATTAGACGAAGGTCAAGCAGTTAGCTTTGACATCGAACAAGGTAACCGTGGCGAACAAGCTACTAACGTAAATAGAATATAATTGTAATTAACAAACAATTATCTAACAACATTTAAGAATAATAGGAGAAACAACATGAATACAGGTATAGTAAAATGGTTTAACGCAGAAAAAGGTTTTGGATTTATTACAACAGATAACGGAAATGACGTATTCGTTCATTTTTCAGCTATCCAAGGTGATGGTTT
>JAEWHU010000121.1 GCA_023387635.1 Bacillota bacterium | reverse complement strand
ATACTCCAAATGAGAATGATCAAGTCTTAGAAATCTGTCTCTCACCATCTGATAGGGATAGTCCTCTCCTCCAATTCGGACTGATTTTCTTTTTACACAAACAACATCACAAATTACATCATAGATTTCTTGTAAGTATTCTTTTGTAATCTGATCTCCATGCTCCATAAAAAAGTCATATTCCAAATTTCGCTTTAATAAATTTATGTATTTTTGCATGTCGTCATTTCCGTCTATTCCATCTTCCGATGATAGATAGATTAGATTGTTATAACTATTATCAGTATAATTATTATTAGTATAATTAGAGTCGGCATTTCCGACCTCTTGAAGTCCCTTTTCTAGACTTCCAAGAGTCGGATTATCCGTATTGTTGAATTCCACTTTATCGACTTCTTGATTACGGATTTCACGACTTCCTGAATTCGGCTTATCCCACTTCTTGAATTCGGTTTTTCCGACTTCTGTGTATTCATCAGTGTTTAAAGTCTCTTTTTTACTGTTAATGAAGTTCTTAACATATATTAGATCTGGCTTACCAAGTCCTCTACGAACCTTCTCTATCAACCCAATACCTTTTTTCTGATCCAACTCTGCAACAACCTTTACTGCCTTATCCTTGCCACATCCCAGGTCTTCCATTATATGGTCTAAGGTATAGATAATGTAAGCTCGGTTGTCATTATCAAACCAGCCATTCTTTATAGATAAACTCATTCTGTCTAGCATTAACCCATAAAGAAGCTTTGCATCACTTGATAAGCCTTTAAAATTTTCATCTTTTATTAACATACGTGGGACTCTATAAAAGGAGAATTGCTCAGCTTCTGCTCCATAATAATAATCAAATTGTAAATTCACTTGGAGCTCCTCCTTTCTTACGTTAACTAATGAAAATCTACACATGGTTTCATTGCTCTATGCTTCTACTTCATCTGCTTTGTCTATTTCCGAATAAATTCTAAAATACTTTTTAGTTCCTTTGTTAGGATATATTTCAGAAAACTCTCTAACCTTTATCTGTGGAATAACTTGATATTGTTTGACTACAACGCAAAAAAGGACACCTTTCAAAAAAATCTTTTTTGAAAAGTGTCCTTTAAGTGCAACATCTTAAATTAAATTTTATAAGTCAATTTGAAATTATTACTAACTATTTCAAACTGTGGACTGTCAATTTACTGTCAATTTACTGTCCTCTAGCGATTCGACATGCGTGGGACCCTTGATTTTACTGGATTTATTTATCCAGGTTCTTCATCGTTGGGAATAGTAGTACATCACGTATTGCTGAAGAATTAGTCAATAGCATTACGAAACGGTCGATACCAATTCCAATTCCACCAGTTGGTGGCATACCGTACTCTAATGCAGTTAAGAAATCTTCATCCATTGAATTTGCTTCATCATCACCTGCTGCACGAAGAGCTTCTTGTGCTTCAAAACGTCCTCTTTGATCAATTGGATCATTTAATTCTGAGAATGCATTTGCCATTTCTCTCTTAGTTATAAATAACTCAAAACGTTCTGTGTAGTTTGGATCTTCTGGTTTTCTCTTAGCTAATGGAGAAATTTCTACAGGATGATCCATGATGAAAGTAGGTTGATCTAACTTTTCTTCAACAAATTCTTCAAAGAATAAGTTAATAATATCACCTTTCATATGACGTGCTTCATATTTTATATGATGCTCATCTGCAAGCTTTTTCGCTTCTTCATCGGAGGATATCTTAGTAAAATCTACACCAGTATATTTTTTGATTGCATCTAACATAGTTAATCTTTCAAATGGCTTAGAGAAATCAATTTCTAAACCATCATAATTAATAACTGTAGTTCCAAGAACTTTTTTAGATACTTCTCTAAATAAGTCCTCAACTAAATCCATCATACCGTAATAATCAGTATATGCTTGATATAACTCAAGTAAAGTAAATTCTGGATTATGTCTAACAGATAATCCCTCATTACGGAATACTCTACCTATTTCATAAACTCTTTCAAGTCCACCTACAATAAGTCTCTTTAGATATAATTCTAATGAAATTCTTAAGTGAAGATCTTGATCTAGTGCATTATGGTGTGTATTAAAAGGTCTAGCAGCTGCACCTCCAGCATTAGATACTAATACAGGAGTTTCAACTTCGATAAAGTTCATGTTATCAAGATAGTTACGAATTTCTCTTATTATAAGGGAACGTTTAATAAATGTATTTTTAACTTCTGGATTAACAATTAAGTCTAGATATCTTTGTCTGTAACGCATATCTGTATCTTTAAGACCATGGAACTTCTCAGGTAAAATTTGAAGACTCTTAGTTAAAAGTGTTATCTGTGTTGCTTTAATCGATACCTCTTCTGTATGAGTTTTAAATACTTCACCTGTTATACCAACGATATCGCCTATATCATACTTTTTAAACTCAGCGTAAACTTCTTCACCAACAATATCCTTTTTAACGTAGGCTTGAATATTACCTTTTACGTCTTGAATATTAATAAAAGAAGCTTTACCCATAATTCTTTTGGTCATGATACGCCCAGCAATTGATACTTCTTTCCCCTCTTGATTTACAAAATCTGTAATTATATCAGCAGAATGATGTGTCACATCAAATTTCATAATTTGAAATGGATCTTTTCCATTATCTTTCAATTCAGATAATTTAGCTCTCTTTATTTTTAAAAGTTCATTCAAGTCTTGTTCTGCTTGTATCTTGATATTATCTTCAGCCACAGTAATACTTCCTTTCTATCTTTACTATACACACTAAAACATTCTTAATTTGATTTTTGAATCTCTAATATTTTATATTGTAGTGTTCCTGAATGTGTTTCCACAGAAACAACTTCTCCAATTTTTGCGCCAATTAAAGCTTTTCCTACAGGTGATTCATTGGATATTTTCCCTTTTAAGCTGTTTGCTTCTGTTGAACCAACTATTTTATATTCCATTTCTTCATCATATTCTAAGTCTAGAATTCTGACTTTACATCCAATATTAATAACGTCAACGTCTACTTCGTCTTCTATAACAACTTCAGCATTTTTAAGAATTTTATCTATTTCTTCTATTCTTGCTTCAACTTCTCTTTGTTCATCTTTAGCTGCATCATATTCAGCATTTTCGGATAAGTCCCCTTGCTCTCTTGCTTCTTTGATTTTTTGAGCAATATCTTTTCTCTTGTTTACTTTAAGTTCGTGTAATTCTTCTTCTAATAATTTTAATCCCTCATAGGTTAATATATTCTTTTTATCTACCATATTTAAACACCCTTTCTCCACAAAATCAATAATATCGATGCATTCAAAGTATTATAACTTATCACCTCTTCCTTGTCAACAAGTTAGCATGGTATTTACTTATCTTTACACATCAGAGGCAACTTATAAAAAATATTATAGAGAAATACCTTCCTGCTTTTTTTACTTTATATCATATCATTGCACACAAGAAAGTATTCCATATAAAAAGTATTATTATTATCTATTTTTGTCTATTATTCTCTACTCTTTTAGTAAAAAAGTCATAATTTTATTAAAAATACATAGATAAACGGAAAAACTCTTTACACTTCTTTAGAATAGTGATATTCTTTTAACAAGTATTTATTTAAATACAAAATACACTATATGGCATTTGAGGCTCAATGGGTGACTCTTTCTTTTGCCACCTTTTGTGCTGGTTTCTCATCTGCTACGATCTTAAGGAGGATAATATATCATGGCTAGAATAATGAAAACCATGGATGGAAACACTGCTGCAGCTCACGTTTCATACGCATTTACTGATGTAGCAGCAATCTATCCAATCACACCTTCATCCAACATGGCTGAAGTAACTGATGCTTGGGCTGCCCAAGGAAGAAAAAATATCTTTGGACATGAAGTACAAGTAACAGAAATGCAATCTGAAGCAGGTGCTGCTGGTACCGTACACGGTTCTTTAGCTGCTGGTGCTTTAACAACAACATTTACAGCTTCTCAAGGTTTATTATTAATGATACCTAATATGTATAAAATGGCAGGAGAATTATTACCTTGCGTACTTAATGTTTCAGCTCGTGCCCTAGCTACTCATGCTTTATCAATCTTTGGTGATCACTCTGACGTTTATGCTTGTCGCCAAACTGGTTTTGCTTTACTATGTTCAAGTAATGTACAAGAAGTTATGGATCTTGGTGCTGTTGCTCACCTTGCTGCAATCAAAGGTAGAGTTCCATTCCTACACTTCTTCGATGGTTTTAGAACTTCTCACGAAATTCAAAAAATCGAAGCTTGGGATTATGATGATCTTAAAGATTTAGCTGATATGGACGCAATTGCTGCATTCCGTAGTCGTGCTCTTAATCCAGAACATCCAGTACTTCGTGGTACTGCTCAAAACCCTGACGTATTCTTCCAAGCAAAAGAAGCAAGTAATACATATTATGATGCAGTTCCTGCTCTTGTAGAAGATTACATGAATAAAATAAATGAAAAAATCGGTACTGACTATAAATTATTCAATTACTACGGTGCAGCTGATGCTGAACATGTAATTGTAGCTATGGGTTCTGTATGTGATACAATTGATGAAACAATTGATTACATGTTAGCTGCTGGCGAAAAAGTTGGTGTTGTTAAGGTTAGATTATATAGACCATTTAGCGCTAAACACTTAATCGACGCTATCCCAGATACAGTTAAGAACATTAGCGTATTAGATAGAACAAAAGAGCCAGGTGCAATTGGCGAACCTTTATACCTAGATGTAGTTGCTGCTCTTAAAGATACTAAATTCCACAACATCCCTGTATCTTCAGGTCGTTACGGATTAGGTTCTAAAGATACAACACCTGCACAAATTATTGCAGTTTATAGAAACACTGAGAAAAAGAAATTCACTATCGGTATTAACGATGATGTAACTCATCTTTCTCTTGATATTACAGAAAATCCAAACACTACACCTGAAAGTACAATTAGTTGTAAATTCTGGGGTCTTGGTGCAGATGGTACTGTAGGTGCGAATAAAAACTCCATTAAAATCATTGGTGACCATACTGATATGTACGCTCAAGCATACTTTGATTATGACTCCAAAAAATCTGGTGGTGTAACAATTTCTAACTTACGTTTTGGTAAGGATCCTATTAAAGCAACATACTTAATTAGTAAAGCTAATTTTGTAGCTTGTCACAATCCTTCTTACGTTAGAAAATACAACATGGTTCAAGACTTAAAGAAAGGTGGAACATTCCTTCTTAACTGTGGTTGGACTATGGAAGAAATCGAATCTCACTTACCAGGACAAGTAAAAGAATATATCGCAAAAAATGATATTAAATTCTATACAATCGACGGATTTAGTATTGGTAAAGAAATTGGTCTTGGTGGACGTATTAACACAGTTCTTCAAGCAGCATTCTTTAAATTAGCTAACATTATTCCTGTTGAAGATGCAGTTAAATTTATGAAAGATGCAGCAACAAAATCTTACAGTAAAAAAGGTGAAGCTATTGTTAAGATGAATCATGAAGCAATCGATCGTGGTATAACTGGACTTCATAAAGTTGAAGTACCTGCATCTTGGGCAAATGCAACTAAAGAAAGTCTAGCTGTTACTGCAACTGGTGAAAGAAAAGAACTTGTTGATTATGTTAATAACATTCAAAACCCTATAAATGCACAAGATGGTAATAATCTTCCTGTTTCTGCATTTGTTGATTATGCTGATGGTACAGTACCAACTGGTTCTGCTGCATATGAAAAACGTGGTATAGCAGTTGATGTTCCTAGCTGGAATCCTGATAATTGTATTCAATGTAACTTCTGTTCTTATGTATGTCCTCATGCATCCATTAGACCAGTAGCTATGACAGAAGAACAAGCTGCTAACGTACCTGAAGGTACTGTTACTTTACCACTTACAGGTATGCCAGGATACCAATTTGCAATCTCTGTATCCGCTTATGACTGCCAAGGATGTGGATCTTGTGTAAATGTATGTCCAGGTAAGAAGGGTGAAAAAGCTATCGTTATGAAACCTTTAGAAACCCAACTTGAATCACAAAAATTATTTGATTATGGCGTAGAAATCGGATATCCAGATGAAGTTGTTGCTAAATTTAAAGAAACAACTGTTAAGGGTAGCCAATTTAAGAAACCATTACTTGAGTTCTCCGGAGCTTGTGCAGGATGTGGTGAAACTCCATATGCTAAACTTGCTACACAATTATTCGGTGATAGAATGTATATAGCAAATGCTACAGGTTGTTCTTCAATCTGGGGTGGTTCTGCTCCATCTACACCATACACAGTTGGTAAAGATGGTCGTGGTCCAGCATGGGCTAACTCATTATTCGAAGATAATGCTGAATTTGGTTATGGTATGGCTCTTGCTCAAAAAGCTTTAAGAGGCCGTTTAATCTCTTCTGTTGAAGCGATTGCTAAAGTAACTGGTAATGAAGAAGTTAAAGCTGCTTGTGAACAATACCTTGCAACAAAAGATTCCAGTTCTCTTAATGCACAGCCATCAAAAGACTTACTTGCTGCTTTAGAAAAATGTGAAGATAGTGAAGACAAAGCTAATATCATCGCTAATAAAGACTTCTTATCTAAGAAATCTCAATGGATCTTTGGTGGTGACGGTTGGGCTTACGATATCGGTTTTGGTGGTTTAGACCATGTTATCGCTAGTGGTGAAGATGTAAACATCTTAATCTTTGATACAGAAGTTTACTCAAACACTGGTGGTCAAGCTTCAAAAGCAACTCCAACTGGTGCTATCGCACAATTTGCTGCTGCTGGTAAAGATGTTAAGAAGAAAGATTTAGCAGCTATTGCAATGAGCTATGGTTATGTATATGTAGCACAAATTGCTCAAGGTGCTGATTACAATCAAACTATGAAAGCTTTTGTTGAAGCTGAAAGCTATCCAGGTCCATCTATCATAATCGCTTATGCTCCATGTATTAACCATGGTATTAAAGGTGGTATGAAGGGTGCTCAAACAGAAGAAAAACGTGCTGTTCAAGCAGGATACTGGCACTTATTCAGATTTGATCCTCGTTTAGAAGAACAAGGAAAGAATCCATTCCAATTAGATTCAAAAGCTCCAACAGCTGATTACCAAGAGTTCTTACATAGCGAAGTTCGTTATAGTTCTCTTGCACGTTCTAATCCAGAAAGAGCTGCTGTTCTATTTGAAAAAGCTGAGAAGAATGCAAAAGCTAAGTATGAAAGATTAGTAAAATTAGCAGAGTAATTACCTGTTAAGAATAAATAATAGCTATTAGAAAGGCTCCATGTTAGTAAGGTTTTAACCTAACTCGCATGGAGCCTTTTGAGTTTACTGAAATTAATAAGTAAATGTATTTATATTCATCTTTATTTCGTTATATGAGGGTTATTACTTTAATATATAATCTGCAAGTGCCATTACACTAGGTATTGTGGCAAGAGAAACTAAGGTACTTATAGCAAATATTTCTGATGCATAAAGTGCATTTTTATTATAACGTAATGCAAACAATGTCCCCGTTGTTGCTGTTGGGCAAGCTGCTGCTAATATAGCTGTTGTAATTACAGCTTTTGACATTGGAAATATACTATAAACAAATAAAAGGGCAACAGGAATAATAATTAATTTTATTAATACAACAATGTAAATACCTGTTTTACTAAATACCTCTTTTAAATTTGTTTGTGCAATCGTAACCCCAGCAATTAACATCGCAAGAGGTGTATTCATATCTGCTACATATTCAAATGCGCCAGTGATAATACTTGGTAACTTGATCTGTGATATAAAGAGTATAAATCCAATAATGATTGCTATTAGGGTAGGTGATATTAACGTTTTTATTAAGGCCTTTTTATCTTGTTTTCCAACCATTAAGATTACTCCATGTGTCCAAATAAAAAGATTAAATATAGTCATGTAAGCAGTAATATAAAGAACTCCTTCACTACCAAATATTCCGTTAACTAATGGTATTCCCATAAACCCACAATTTGAATAAATACATGAAAAACGTTCAATACCAAAATCCTTTTTCTTTTTCCGGATAAATAATGCAGATATAATAATGCCAAATACATGAGTTATAACTGCTAAAACAAAAGATATTAATAAACCATTTAATAATTCCTTACTGAAATCTTGTTGATAGGAATTAAATATCAATATAGGATTAATTAACATTAAAAGAATGTTCGACAGTTTCTTATTAACTTCCTTATCAATTAAATCTACCTTATAACAAATTAAACCAATAAAAATAATAAGAAACATAATTATTATCTGATTGAATGCTATGGATGCTAGTGACATATGTGCTCCTTCTGTCCCTTTTTGGAACTATGTATAATATAATCTTTCGTAAGTAGATAGAATGTATACTATATACTATGCCATCTACCTAATAAATTAAATACCCATTTTTAATAAAAGTCAATAGCTTAACTTGAACTAAATATAATTAAGTAACCATATTAAAACAAATGTTTTTTCTACTTGAATTTATATAATGATTGAGTTATAATATTCCTCGTAGTTATGGACAACCTAAACTATGGTGGGCTATCGCCAAATGGTAAGGCACTGGATTCTGATTCCAGCATCTCTAGGTTCGAATCCTAGTAGCCCAGTAAAGAGCACTATATTTTATAGTGCTTTTTTATTGTCCTAAAATACTAATTAATATGATTATTCACAACAGTAGTTCAGGAAAAAAGAGTTGTATAATAAATGTAAAATTTAGTATAGCATTGTATCTACATAAGCAACTATGATATAATAACATTAAAAATTCTTATTAGGAGGATTCTTAATGAAATTAAACTACAAGCGTACCTTTTTTATTGGGCTAGCTTTCATGTCTATCTGTGCCTTTTGGCAACTCTATGACAATGTAATTCCATTAATTTTAGTTAACACATTTGGAATTGATGAAGTACGTACTGGTGCCATTATGGGTATTGATAATATTTTAGCTCTATTTTTATTACCTTTCATAGGTACACTTTCAGATAAAGTACATACGAAACTTGGAAAACGCACACCTTTTATTGTAGTTGGTACTTTCTTAGCTGTAACTTTAATGATATTAATACCTTATGCTGATAATACGAAAAATTTCTTATTGTTTTTCATATCCTTAGGTCTAGTTTTAATTGCTATGGCATGTTACCGTTCTCCTGCCGTTGCTTTAATGCCTGATTTAACACCAAAGCCTTTAAGAAGTAAGGCAAATGCAGTAATAAATTTAATGGGTACCTTAGGTGGTATCTTCACCTTAATTATGATTAATTTATTAATCCCTAAACATGTAATTAAACCAAATTATATGCCAGTTTATATTGCCATTGCTGCTTTAATGGTATTAGCAGTTATTATCCTACTTATCTCTGTTCCTGAAAATAAACTCGCAAAAGAAGTAGCACTTAATAATAAAGAAGAAACCTCTACAAAAGACGAAGTAAAATCTAATGTTTTACCAAAAGATGTGAAACGTAGCCTAATCTTCTTACTCCTTTCCGTATTCCTATGGTTTACGGCATATAACGCTGTAACAACTGCATTTTCAAGGTATGCAGCAAAGGTTTGGGGATTCACTGGTGGAAGTTTTGCTACTCCATTGTTAGTGGCCACTGGAGCAGCTACCATAAGCTATATACCTATTGGTTTCATATCTAGTAAGTTTGGTAGAAAGAAAACAGTTATCGGTGGTATTGTTTTAATGACTCTTTCCTATCTGTCTGGGTTCTTATGCACCACATATTCGCCAATCATATATGTAATATTCGCTTTTACTGGAATCGGTTGGGCCGCAATTAATGTTAACTCTTATCCAATGGTTGTAGACATGAGTCATGGTGCTGACGTAGGTAAATATACTGGGATTTATTATACCTTTTCTATGCTAGCACAAACTATAACACCAATTCTTTCCGGTGTACTATTAAAAGTTTCTTACCGAACTTTATTTCCTTATGCATTAGTATTTTCCATTCTTTCCTTATGCACTATGTTATTTGTTAAGCACGGGAACTCTAAGCCTGAAATGAAAAAAACTGCCATGGAAAACTTTGATTTTGATGACTAATCTAACGTAAGCGGATATTCAAGGTCTGCTTCACTACTTGTTCAATTTATAATATTCTTTAGGGATGCAACGTACAACCTATAATAGCATACCGCATCCCTTTTTACTACTTGGAGGACTTTATGATTTTTTATGTTTTACTTTCTATTGTACTATTAGTAATATTGTTGTATTTATTAGCTATTATGCCAAAAATATATAACAAACCTGATTTAACTCCTTTTATGGGTCGCTACTATGCTCATAGAGGTTTACATCAAAGCAAAAAAACATCACCAGAAAATTCAATTGCGGCTTTCAAATTAGCTGTGGATAATAATTATGGAATAGAACTTGATGTTCAATTAACAAAAGACCATGTGCCTGTAGTTTTCCACGACTATAATTTGCTACGTACTTGTGGGGTTGACAAAAAGGTTCGAGATCTTACCTTTAAGGAACTACAGGAATACAACCTATATAAGTCAACGCAAAAGATACCAACACTAAAATCAGTTTTAGAATTAGTAGATGGCAAAGTGCCACTTATAATTGAATATAAAGTTGAGGCTAGGGACACATCCGTTTGCCCTATCTCAAATGATTTACTTAAGAATTATAATGGCACATATTGTATTGAATCCTTTAATCCTTTCGTACTTCTATGGTATAAAAAATATTACCCTAACGTTATGAGAGGGCAATTATCTAGTAACTTTTTAAAAGATAAGGAAGATGGAAATAAAGTACTTTATTTTATGTTACAAAATCTTTTACTTAATTTTCTAACAAAGCCACATTTTATTGCATATAGCCACACACATCATAATATGCTTTCGTTACGTATTTGCCGTAAACTATATAAAACTACTACTTTTGCATGGACATTAAATTCCAATGAAGAATTGGAATATAGCCGTAAACACTTTGATTTCTTTATCTTTGATCGTTTCATTCCTACGAAGTAGATAATATTAGATTTGAGAGCTCATGTAATTATATATGGAGGAATGCTTGTGGAAACATATAAAAAAAGTATAAAACGAAGTAAACTACGCCTTTACCTAGGTAAAACCTTCTATACTTACAAAAGATATGTGAAATGGTATTTGAAAGGGATAAAATTTGCAGATAAAAGGGAGAATGCTAATTCTATTGATTTTTCTCACTTATATATGAAACACAGTACTCCACTTCTAAGAGAACTTAAAGATGTTGATATGTATTTACAATATAATAAAATTACCAATTTAAGCATTGCAATAAAAAAAATAAATGGGATTATCATATATCCTGGTGAAGTTTTTTCCTATTGGAAACTAATAGGAAAACCAACTAAAAGAAAAGGTTACAAGGAGGGAATGGTTTTATCTAATGGTGGATTTATACCTGGTACTGGTGGTGGCCTTTGCCAGCTATCCAATTTATTATTTTGGATGGTACTTCACACACCATTAACTGTAATCGAAAGACATAGACATAGTTATGATGTTTTTCCCGATACAAACCGTATACTACCCTTTGGTAGTGGTGCAACCTGTTGTTATAATTATAAAGACTTAATGATTAAAAATGAAACTAATATACCTTTTATAATTAACCTATCATTAACCAATGAAGAATTAATAGGAACTATTAAGTCTACTGTCTCGTCAAACTATATTTATGAAGTATATGAAAACGATCATTATATGAAAAGTGAATATTGGGGCGGATATAGTAGACATAATACCCTATATCGAAAAATATATGATATGAATAATAAAGAGGTAAGTGATGAATATTTGTTTGAAAATCATGCACTTATGATGTATGAACCTTTTTTAACCGACAATACCATGAATAAAACATAATCTTGAACGTTTTACTCATGGTATTGTTTTATATATGACTTTCTTACACTTTGATACTACTTTTAGATTAAGGTTCATCTATTATGCCTCATGGAATTTGCCTAAGAAAGCTTTTGTACGTTCATTTTCTGAATTAAATAATTTATCAGGGGTGGTATCTTCAACTATTATTCCTTCATCCATAAATATCATTCGGTTTGAAATGTCCTTTGCAAATCCCATTTCATGAGTAACTATTACCATAGTCATATTTAATTTGGTTAATGACTTAATTACTTTAAGTACTTCACCAGTAAGTTCTGGATCAAGGGCAGATGTTGGTTCGTCAAAGAACAATATTTTAGGTTTTAGAGCTAGTGCTCTTGCAATAGACACTCTTTGAGATTGGCCACCTGATAATTGATAAGGATAGGCCATATCTTTCTCCTTAAGGCCTAGCTGTTCTAATAATTCATAAGCATTATTGGTAGCTGTCTCTTTATCTATACCAGCAATACAAATAGGTGCTTCTGTAATATTTCTAAGTACTGTATAATGTGGAAATAGGTTAAAGTTTTGAAAAACTAAACCTGTTTTTAATTTTATATTTTTCAATACCTCTTTATTAGCATATTGGACTTTCCCATTCTTTGTAGATACCATAGTATCTCCGTCAATAATTATTTCTCCTTCATTGATAGTTTCCAATCTAGTTAAGCAACGTAGTAAGGTTGACTTGCCTGAACCAGAAGAACCTATTATAGATACAATCTCTCCGTCTCCTACTTCTAATGATATATCCTTTAAAACTGGAGTACTATCATAACTTTTTTCTAAATTCTTTACTTTTAATATACTCATATTTTACACACTCCCAGCCCTAAAATTATGCACTTTCACACTAGATTCCTTACCGATAATAGCTCATTTTCTTTTCCGCTATATCACAGAACTTTGATACAACACTATTCATTATAAGGTAAAACACACCTGCCATAACTAATGGTACTAGAGAACTAGACTTTGACATTGTATCTGTGGCTAATTGATAAATTTCACCTACACCAATCACACTTACTAATGCAGTATCCTTTATTAAAGTCATAAATTCACTAGCCATAGGAGGCATAATACGCTTAATTACTTGTGGTAAAATAATCTTTACAAATGTTTGCATTTTACTAAAACCTAATACTGCAGCTCCTTCATATTGTCCTCTAGGAATAGACTCAATTCCCGATCGATATATTTCTGCAAAGTAAGCTGCATAATTAATAGACATGGCTAATATTGCTGCCCAAAACCTAGGTAATGTACTATGAAATATGAAATATGGAAAGTAAAAAAAGAAAAACAACTGTAATATTAATGGTGTACCACGCATGATAAGTAAATAAAATCGTATTGGATATTGTATTATCCTATGTATTGACATTCTACCAAAGGAAACAATTAGTCCTAAGGGTAATCCAAATAATAAAGTAAGGAAAAATATTTTTAAGGTAGTTATTGATGAATTGCACATAATCTTAAATAAATTGTAAATAACCTCTGGTTGCATATATTCCTCCAAACTAAATCTATGTAATAAATTCTTTAATTAAAGTATTATAATTAACTACTTTATTGTTGTTAAATCTTTTCCAAACCATGCTTCACTAAGCTTAGCCAAAGTACCATCCGCAGCCATACTTTTTAATTGATTTTCTACTTCATTTGCAAGGGCTACCTCGCCTTTACGAAATCCAATAACATAATCTTCTTCTGCTAAAACATCATCAAGTATACGATATGTTCCTTCTTCTTTTTCTACATAATATCTTGCCACTACTTCATCCAAAACTACTGCATCTGAACCAGAAGTCTTTAAATCTAATAAAGCTTGTACATTATCTTCTACTAATATTAATTCTTTTAATGAGTTCTTTAGTTCAAGGTCTTCATCCATTGCATCAGAAGCAGTTGAACCATTTTGTATAATCACTGTTTTACCTGCTAAATCACCTATTTTATTTATAGAACTAGAAGCTAATACTACTGCTACTTGAGAGTTTTTCATATAGGCGGAAGTTAAGGTCAATTCTTCATCCCTTTGTTTGTTATAGGACATTCCATTCCATATACAGTCTATATTTTTAGTAGATAACTCTAACTCTTTCGCTTTCCAACTAATTGGTTGTATAACTAACTCAATTCCCATTCTATTTGCAACTTCTTTTGCCACATCAATATCAAAACCAACGATTTCTTGATTATCATTTTCAAATCCCATTGGCGGAAATGATTTATCAAGACCAAGAATTAGTTTTTTCTTATCTAATATGGTAGTAAGAGATGCATCGTTACTTCCATCTACCTGAGTATTTTCCTTCTTACATCCTGTAAATATTGTTAACATCAATACTAAAAGTAAACTCATTGTCATAATTTTTTTCATAGTTAATTATCCTTTCTATTATATATCTTTAATTTGCTTCTTTATTTGTACTATATATATATGTACTTTATTCTTTAGTATGGTAGCACAATAAAGTGTTTGTGTCAATTACTTCTTCTTTTGTTATTTACTTTAATCTGCTAATTCACTAAATTGGTGTTTATTAATACTGAAATAAATTATAGACATCAAAAACGGCTATCTAATAGATAGCCGTTTTGTGTTTCATTATTTTGATTTAATTAAATGCTTTATAGAATTCACCATCAGTGTCTAGTAAGTCTATGATATCATTAAATGGGATTTCAAATTCAGGAAATCCCTGTGCATATGCAGCTATATCATAGGGATAAAAATATATAATAATTGAATTATCCGTTAATATAAAATCATGGTCTGCATTTATTCCCGTAAATGCATCTGAGAAGTAAAAATCTTCTTCATCTTTCATTCGCTTATTTATTTCATCACTGATAATTTCATTTATTTTAGTTTCGTAATCACTTCCAGGCTTAAATAAGTCGTTAAGTTTATAAAACTTACCTGTATTAATATCAATAAAGTAATTTTCTCTTAATGGCATCCCATGAGCAGCTCCAAATGAATAATCATACCCCCTCATAGATATGATTATAAGGTTCTTTTTTAAGGTAGGAATAAAACTATCATTAACAGTCAATCCATCTTCTTCCTTTGAATCTATTCGATACTGTGTAAATATTGTTTCTAATTGCTCATTTACTTGTTCTTGTATCTCTATATCTTTTAACCCTTCTATTTTAGGATAACGAACTAAGACATATTTATTTGCTTTAAATTTTACTTCCTTTACAATAATTCCTGTTCCTAAATCATATTCATTCTTTGTTTGGTATATTATATCTCCATCAACCGTAATATAATATAAATCATTATCTATTTCAGCTTTAACAACATCTCCTAATATGGTAAGAGTTCCTCTACCAAGAACCTTTGGTAATGTTGTTATTTCTTTTCCATCTTGACCAATAAAGTATGTGGAAGTACTATCAGTGACTGAAGCATACTCTCCATTAAAATAAGAAATGTCATATAACTCATAATCTGTAATTTGTTGTCCTTTATTATTAAACAGTGCATTTGGTGACATATCTGATATTTCATAGAATTCTAATCTAGGGTCTTTCATGGCAAATAAATTCTCCCCAAGATATTTAATGGAACTGTATATTGGTTCATAAATACTTTCCCCACTTATTAAATCATCAACTCCATATTTACCACTATTACTATCATAATATATGACATAACCATCTGTCATTTGATAAATGTTACTATACTTACTATTGAAATCATATGAAGTAATAATTTGTCCCTTGATATTAATAAGTGCATAATTGCCATCAGTTAATTTTACGTAAGCTTGCCCTTCCTCATTGAATTCATATGCATTCTCATATTGTGGTTCGATTATAATTTTACCAGAGTCATTTACATAACCATATAATAAGTTATCTCCCTTAATACTACTAAATATTGCTACTCCATTTTTATAATCAATAATTCCAATATCGGAAGAAAATAAAATTTCACCTTCTAGATCTATCATAAAAGATTTATCAGCTTTATATACAATGGCAGCACCATTAATAAAATCTGATGCGCTGGAATATTGGGCTTTAATTATGAATTCACCCTTTTCTGTTATATAACCGTACTTTTTCTCACCATCTATTATCTGAGTCGCCACATATCTATTTTTAGATAACCTAGTCTGACTTTCTTCCTTTGGTGAATCCGTAGGAGCCATAGTCACAATTGGTATCACATTGCTTATAGCCTCTTCATCTTCAGATGATTCATCTATATCGACAGTATCACTTACTATCGTATCTCCCTTTGCCTTTCCATAGTAATTTAAATAAAAATAGGTGGTTCCAACTATTGCTATTACTATAGTTAGTCCTATTACTAATATCTGATTTTTCTTCAATTTATAATCTCCTTTTTTCAATATTTCCTATCCCTATGGCACTTACCCTATTTAAAGTATATATATACTATTATCTTACTATATTAATGTTTATAATATCTTAACCTTTTCTGACATTTATATTAATTATACCATAAATTGTAATTATAATACTTAACAAAAAGGTTACCAAATTGGCAACCTTTTTGTGTGTTATTATTATTCTAATCATTGACATCCAAGATATCTTATAATCCGTAAAACTTATAATATATATCACTTATTACTAAATTTTTCATAGAGGCATCTATTCCAATATATAATACATTATTTTCAGTATCACTGTAGCACATAATAAAATCTTTGTCATATTCTTTTAGTTTTTCTTCAATACTGTTATACACTTGAGTTTTATTAGCATTTGGATTTAGAACTACTAATAATAAACAATTTATTTCCATATTCATCTCTAGTGCAACACAATATTCATTTTCTAACTGAGTGTTCTCAATACTTTCAGTAAAAATTGCAGTAAACTTTGAAGTTATAATAACATCTTTATTCCAAAAACTATTTATATCACCTTCTGGTTCTAAAAAATAATATCCTGCCTTACCTACAATTCCAACAATATCATATACTTCATCCCACTCATAATCGTCAAGTATATAAGTTCCATGTGCATGTATATCATTTGTATTTCGAATATGGATTGGTATATTAGCTTCCATAACAGGATAAATTGCATCCTTATGATATACATCCGCTCCCATAGTAGAAAGTCTGTTTAATTCTGTATAACTTATATTTTTTCTAGCATGAGGATTTTTCACTATCTTAGGATTTACAACAAATACTCCCGATACATCTGTCCAATTTTCATAAATATCAGCATGAATTCCTCTCGCAACAATTGCTCCTGTTATATCACTTCCACCTCTTGGAAATGTTTTTACATTATTAAAAATGTCTCTACCATAAAAACCAGGAATAATCACACCTTTTTTATTCTGTATTTTTTCTAAATTCATATAAGTTTTATTTTCGTTTAATTTTCCATATTGGTCAAAATATATTAATTCATAAGGATCAATAAATTCATATCCTAGATAATTGGATAAAATGATACCACTAAAGTATTCACCACGACTAACCAAAAAATCTTGTGTAATATTACTTCTTATCTGGTACTCTATATCTAAATATTCTTTCGATAAATCTAGGTTAAGGTTTAATTCTAAAATAATCTGATTAAATCGTTCCTTTATCTCATTAAAATATAGAATGGCACATTCTACATCTTCACTTATTTTTTCATAACATATATATAGCATATCTGTAATTTTAGTATCTAAATTATCTCTTTTCCCTGGTGCTGAAGTAATAATACAATATATATTTTTATCTCTTTCAGCAATCAACTTAATTTTTTTAAATTGGTTTCCGTCTGCTAGAGATGTACCACCGAATTTCGCTACTTTCTTCATGATGCACATTCTGTATATTATAGAGAAACTCTATACATACTCCTCTCCTTCTATATATAGTTATTTTATATGGAGTACTATATTAACTATGCTCTAGATAATTTTATACTTAATATGATTTTCGTATTATATATCATAAAAATAGTTACATCAATATAAAATATATTCAAATACTCAAAAAGTGTTAATAGAATCCTATCATAACTTTCAACACAAAAAAGGCTACCATTATGGTAACCCTTCCTTATATCTTCAAAACTACACATTTTTTTCATTTAATTATCAAGTCATCTTTTAAACTTATTCCCATTTTTTCATTCTCATGAAAACTGGTCAAGCCCTCGACCTATTAGTATTAGTCAGCTACATGTGTTACCACACTTCCACCTCTAA
>JAEWHU010000238.1 GCA_023387635.1 Bacillota bacterium | reverse complement strand
GCTCTTATCCATTAGACTATATCATTTATGAATACTTTATTATATTTATTTATCTTATTCAGTTTTTTTATTATCCTATTTTTATCCTCCGCCAATACAATAGAATTCATATCTTCAATATTCATTCTATCAAAAAATAATTCAACTAGCTGTTTTGCATTCACCTTTACCTGTGGTTTTTCACCTGTTCTTTTTATTACACCCTTATCCTCATCAAATTCTAGAAGAAATACTCCATTATTCTCAACTAAGATATTATCTTCTACTTCCACAATAAAAGATATTTTTTCATTACTAGTTACATTTTTAATAAACTCTTCGAGATGGATAATTCTCATCATTATGGTAGTTTTAAACTTATTAATATTGTCACTTTTTTCTTTGTTAACTTTTAAATATATATTATTAATTTCCCTAATTAATTTTTCTCTATAACCATCCTTACAAATGAGTTCTACAATGTGAAACATATCATCAAACATATATGCAACATATCCAAAGATTTTATCCTCTTGTTTTAAAATGAGAAATCCGCCACCACAGCATAGTACTTCATCTAGCAATATATCATAATATTCTTTATTGCGTGGAATATATACGTTATATTCTTTACTTAATTCTTCATTGGCAAATCTAGCAAGGCACTCCTTATATTGCGCCATGCTTTCAAAAGAAATAATAGTTTCACTGTTTATTACTTCAATGTCAATAAATCTATTAAGTCCTGTATCCTTATCTTCCCCAAGCACCAAAGGTGCTTTTAGTAGCAAAGGTGCTTTTTGTACCAGAGGATCATTTTGCATATTTGCTACTTTTAACATCTCTGGAGCTTTTAACATCTCATAATTCCAAGGTTCTTGTTCATATACAATTGAAAAATCGAAAGGCTCATAGATTTCTTTAGCAATTGGCATTAAATAAGTGAGACTTTGTTTCTCCTGATACATCTGATGGAAGGCTTCCTCCATCAGATTACGCATTAATCCTCTCTTACGATAAGAGGATTTTGTTGCTACGCCAACAATATAATTTACAGTAAGTGATTTTCCCATAACACTTAATTCATAAGGATTTAGATGAAGCATTGATATTATTTCATTTTCATCATATAAGGAAAGTACTTGGTTCTTTGGTATGATATGCTTAAAATAAAAATCCATATAATCAGAGGAATCCTGAAAACATTCCTGCCATAAACTGTATATGTTATCAAGTTCCTCTTTTGTCTTTTTATTTTTGCTTAAATGGTATTCTTTTTTCATCATCTTAGATATTTTTCCCCCATTTAATTACGTTTCCCACAACCTGAACAACCACTACAATTTCTAACACTTGTATCCACCATACGATCATCGTAACTTACATAACTATAATTCTCAATTGTGGTTAATAAACAGATTGCATTTGAAGATATACCAAGACCATCTCCTGTAAATCCTAAGCCTTCTTCTGTAGTCGCTTTAATATTAACCCTATCCTCTTCAATTCCAAGAGCATCCGCTACATTCTTAATCATAAGCGGAATGTGTGGTAACATCTTAGGCTTTTGTGCAATAATAGTTGCATCAATATTCTCAATAAAATATAACTTCTCTTCGATTAATACCTTGACTCTTTTTAAAAGTTCTATACTTGAAATATCTTTATAGCTATCATCTGTATCTGGAAAGTTTTTTCCTATGTCACCAAGGGCTGCTGCTCCTAGTAATGCATCCATAATAGCATGTACTAATACATCTGCATCAGAATGTCCCAGTAACCCTTTTTCATAAGGAATATTTACTCCTCCAATTATTAAATCTCTACCTTCTACAAGGCGATGTACATCATATCCTGAACCAATTCTCATTGTATCACCAATACCTTTCTATATAAAAAGTGGTTATTCTATTCCACTTTTAAGTCCGCTTCTCAAACCGCTTCCCATGAAGCGGTTACTGCGGATACTTGTTAATTGTAATTACCATAAGTACCATATTTTATGGTACTTACCTACTATTATATACTATAATGAATTGGTTTATCTACTACAAAAAAAAGATTGTCAACAGACAATCTTTAGAAAATAGCGAAGAACGGATTTGAACCGCCGACACCACGGGTATGAACCGTGTGCTCTAGCCAACTGAGCTACTTCGCCATATGAAATTTGCTACGAAAAATCGTAGAAATGGGACCAATAGGGCTCGAACCTATGACCCTCTGCTTGTAAGGCAGATGCTCTCCCAGCTGAGCTATGATCCCATTCTGTGCTAGTCGTTTCGACTAGTACTTTTACATTATATAAAAAGCCAGTCCTTTTGTCAAGCGCTTTTTTATATTTTTTTAAAATTGTATTTATTTATAAAACTGAATATTATTTTATAATAATATCTTCATTATAAACAATTGTATGTATTTTAAATTGCTTTATTTTAAATTACTGTATATGGTGTCTTATATTCAAAATGGCTGTTGCAAAATTAACGAATTAACATTAATTCTGCAACAGCGTTGTTTTATAAATAAGGTATTTATGGTTTTTCTATGATTATCTTCCCATCTGCCACTTCTAATTTCACCTTATTATGCTCAAGTTGTAAGGTATCCAATAGTTCCTTGGGAATTTGAATTCGTCCTGCCCTATCAAGTACAGCATATTCTTCTTGAGTCTCTTCTTCTTTCTCCCATGCAATACCTTGATTAGCTAAATCTAAAGTATATTTCTCTTTTAAGATACGTTCACTACTAGTTCTTCCATCTTTAATCGATATAACTCGTTGTACTTTCTTCGACAAATCAACATCATGGGTTACAATTACAATGGTCAAATCTGTATCTTTATTTAAATTACGAAATACATCTAGAATATAATCCGCAGTTCTTCTATCGACAGAACCTGTTGGCTCATCTGCTAAAAGTAGTTTGGGCTTATTCGCAAGGGCAATTGCTATTGCTATTCTTTGTTGCTCACCTCCTGATAGCTGATGGAGTTTATTATTTTTCCTACCAGATAATCCCACTAGATCAAGGAGTTCTAAGGCACGTTCTTTCTTCTTACCTTCCGTAGAAAAAAACATAGGGGTCATAATATTTTCAAGAGCACTCAGATATGGTAATAGATTTCTTGCATTGTTCTGCCATACAAAACCTACTGTATTCCTCTTGTATAACACCAATTCTTTATCAGATAAGGCAAACAAATTCTTTCCGTCTACAAATAATTTTCCTGCACTTGGTCTATCAATCCCACCTATCATATTAAGGAAAGTTGACTTCCCACTACCACTATTTCCGATAATGGCCATAAGTTCGCCCTTTTCCACTGCTAAATCAAGCCCTTGTAAGGCTAACACTTCAATATCCTTCGTCTTATAGATTTTAACTAGATTATCTGCTCGAATCATTGTATTATCCATTGACCACCTCACCATCCTCTAATTCATATACGAAATCTCCCGCTTCCATTAAACCAGTATCATGAGTAGTCATAACAATAGTAACATCTTCTTTACTTACTAATTCTTTAAAGATTTTCATTACTATTAGTGAGGAATTACTATCAAGTTCAGCAGTTGGCTCATCTGCGAATATCACCATGGGTCTATGAGTGATTGCTCTTGCTATTGCAACTCTTTGCTGTTCACCACCAGATAATTCCCCGGGCATATGATGCATACGACTACCAAGTCCAACTAATTTTAAACTTTCCTCTACTCGTTTATTTCTATCCCCTTTGAATCCTGCAAGTCTTAGTGCAAATTCAACATTTTCATATGCAGTCATCATAGGAATTAAAGAAACAGATTGAAAGATAAAACCAATACTTTGTCTATGTAACTTCTCTATCTGTCTTTCATTAAAAGTTGTAATGTCCTTTTCATTAAAAAATATATTTCCTGAGCTTGGTTTATCCAAAGCTCCTAGTATGTTCATGAGCGTTGTTTTACCCGAACCAGATCTTCCTTTTAATATGGTTAAACTTTTCTTTTTTATTTCTATATTTATATCTTTTAGAGCATGAAAGTCTTTTCCATTCGCAATAGGAAATATACGATTGATTCCATTTGTTTTCATTATTATATTTTGTTCCATAATGTACCAATACTCCTATCTAGTCTTCTCCTAATTTAAGTGCCTGTGCAATCTTCATCTTAAAGATAATTCGAACCAAAATAGCCATACAACTAATAAATACAATACCTATTACTGAAAATAATTTAATCATGTCCCTGGAATTTGTTATTAACTCTAATGGCAATATCTGATCCGTTGCTGTGTATGCAATTTGTATTAATGGAACATACCATTTTGACGCTAAATATCCAATTCCAGCTCCAATTAATATAGAATATAAAGCTACAAAAATTTGTTCATTTAAAAGCATTTGTATGATTTCTCGTCTAGACATACCCATCGCTCGAAATACACCAAATAACAATTCTCTAGAACGGATGGACAGAATCCAATAGATTAAAAATCCTACCGTACATAGTAACAAGATTACTATAAAACTAAGGGTAAGAATACCATTGGTTCCTTGGAATAATGTTTCATTTCTAATATCTCTTAACTCTTCTCCAATATCTTTGTACTTGCTTAATTTGATTCTATTTTCTGTTGCATAATCATAAAAGAAATCTGTTGAATCACTGGCTTTTGCCCAAATCTCATAAGGACGTAATCCCCACGCTTGTTGTATGGTAGATAAATGAGCAATGATTAAATAATTATCTTCCACTTTCATACTTCCATCTGGTAATAGACTAGAAGTAGTTGGATAATAGGATGGCCAATAGTCTACAAATCCATAAATTGTGCCACCTATCCTCACTTTATCAAAATTCACATAATTAATTCTATCTCCAACGTTCATGCCATATTTATCTTTAAAATTTTTAGAAACTAATACAGCACCTGGATCGGTTGCCAATGCATTTAAATATTCACGATAACTATGTTCTAAAATGCCATCTTTAATATTGGTTGTCTCACCAAACTCTTTTGAATGTATCCCCATAACTTTAACTTTTAATTGATCTTTCTTTATAGTTGTTGATACATTATTATTTAGATATACCCTTGCCGAACTCTTAATACCATCTATCTGTGAATATTTATTAAAATCTGGTTCCTTATATTCTAATTCAATAGATGGATCGAATTGTACATAATCTTCATTACTATCCCAGACCTCATTAAACACAATGTCAGCACCAATTTCATAACGCACACTTACTTCTGCATTAGAAAAAATTGTTCGTGCTATGGTGGCATTAAACATACCTAATGCTACTGTTAATATTAAAAATATCATAATAAAATATTGCTTCTTTGAGGTACGTAAGATCTGCAAAAAGGACGCATAACTTGCTGGTTTTAAAAACCGTCTGCCAATAACAAAAAGGAACCTTATAATAAGCGGCTGCAATCTAAGAGCAATCAAACCCGCTCCTAGGATGAATAAGGAGGAACTTAAAAATAAAAGTGGATCTAAGGATTGTCCAGATAATACTTTGGCTGCTAATTCCTCCTTTTGATTGTTAAAAGTCCATAGTCCATATAAAGATATGCATAATATTAATACATCTATATAATATTGTTGCCAGAAAACTTTGCCTTTTCCCGCTCTACCTTGCTTTAAGTGTACAATAGACACATTACTATACTTAATTACAGGTAAAATTGTCATGAGTATAGAAACAACTGCTGCTGCTAATGCGTAAAATAAAACATCCATGGTTACATTAACTTGTAATGGCCTTCTTTGTACAAATTCAAGAAATGCATTGGCTGAACCAAGAACTCTACACAAATAGCTTCCTAGGGGGATTCCTATCACTATACTTATTAGAGCTAAGATGCTAGATTGTAGAAAATACATAAATAAAATCTGTCCTTTTCCTGCTCCTCTACTTTTTAATTGAGAGATTTCATTCTGTTCTAGTGAAAGCATTTGGCCAGATATCATAAATAAGAAGGCACACAATAAGACTAAAATAGGAACTTGTAATATAATTAGTGTTAAGCTAATTTTCATCTCATTTTGACCAAAATCATTTAATATCTCTTTAAATCCTGATTCATTGACACTGCTATTATAGGTAAAATAGGTAGTTTGGTATCCATTTAATAATTTCAATATATTTGCCGCCTGTTCTGGCCTTATTGAAGTATAATCTGGTTGAATATACCACACCCCTTTTACATTAAACCGTTCATCATTTTCCCTTAAAAAAATACTTTCAAATAAATCACTATCAATCATACATGCCTTAGAATAACTATCTGGAGAGCCAACCCAATAATCATTGTTCTCTCCATTATTTTCGTATACACCTACAATTCTTACTTTTACTGTATTTCCATCTACATCTTGAAAGTTCTGAAAGGTTATTTCTTCTCCAACTAGGAGATTTAATCCAACTAAAGCACTTTGACTGACAATTGCTTCAATAAAACCATCCTCGGTAATTTCTTTGCTATTTATCTTACCAGATATAATATTCACATTCTTGTCAAGGTCACTTAAACTTCCTAGTATTACTCTAAAATCACCCTTATTATCCTCACGTTCATATGATGATACTACTTTTGCAGATACAACACTTAGATATTCCATTCGCTGATATAAATCTATCCCAAGCTCATTGCATATATCATAAGATAATTGTTTTATTCTTTTAAATTCCCTATTTATAGTTTTATCTGCAGATGAATTTAAAGTGATTAGTGCTGGGTAAGTATTTTTTTCTTCGAATAACTTCTCAAAGTCATCCGTTAACATTCGCTGTAAAGATGCATCTTTGTACATAGGATGACTTGCTGCAATAGCAATTAACAGGATATTCCCTATTAATAAACTGATTACCATCCATTTTTTATGAATTAATTTATGAAACATAAATCGAAACATGCTAGTCCTGCCCTTCTTAGTAATGAAATAAAGTATCTATTATAGAAATGTTTAACTACTTCTTCTTTTTAACTACTCTTACTTCCATACCTTCTTCTAATCCTTTATAAATCAAATAATTAGAAGAATCTAATCCTCCCATAACAAAATTCTTTTTAAATATCTTATCCCCTTTATATTCCATGACATATGGAATCTTCTTATCGAATTCTACTGCAGACTTATCTACTAACAAAACATCACTCATATATTTTGTTTTTCCAATTGCTTTTACTGTTTTATTCTGCAAATTATTAATATCACCATCTAACAACTGAATAAATGCTATATTTTGTTTTAATGGACCTGATACTAAGTCTGAACCAGATATAATTACTCCCTTATAATACTCTACTTTTGAGTCCTTTGTATTACCTTCATTTGTTACAACAAGATCCACTTCCATGTTATAACGAAATTCGCCGCCTTCATTCAAAATACTCAAATATACATTGTCTAGATTATCAATACTACCAATTATTTGATTTGGATAAAGAATATCCCCTATTTTTATACTTGTAATTTCTCTTACTTTACCATCCGTAGGAGCTAAGATATATCCTATCTTTGTTTTACTTTCATAGTTTAGAGTTTCTTCCCTTATAAGATTAAGTTCATCTTCTTTCATCTCTATATAAGTGTCATAATCTTGTTTCAATCTGTTGTATATATCCTTTTTTTCTTGTTTTTCTTCCTTAGTAATGGCTAAATCTATAAGCTGTTTTGCATCATTTAGCTGGT
>JAEWHU010000313.1 GCA_023387635.1 Bacillota bacterium | reverse complement strand
TATTATCTTGCTAACCAACCACCATCAACTGCTACGGTAAATCCATTTACATAATTAGAAGCGTCAGAAGCAAGCCATACTACTGCACCTTGCATGTCTTCAGGTGTTCCCCAACGACCAGCTGGAATTCTGTTAAGGATTTCAAGACTTCTGTCTTCATCATTTCTAAGTTGTTCAGTATTATTAGTAGCCATGTATCCTGGCGCAATGCCGTTTACATTTATATTATATTTTGCCCATTCATTCGCAAGAGCTCTTGTGAGGCCTAAAAGAGCGCTCTTACTTGCTGTATATGCTGGAACCCTTATACCACCCTGATATGACAACATGGAAGCAACATTAATGATTTTTCCACCATGCCCTTGTTTCACATACTGTTTTGCAAATGCCTGTGAAAGGAAAAATACAACCTTTTGGTTAACATTTATAACTTGATCCCAGCTTGCTTCATCATATTGGATGGAATCAATTCTTTTAATTAATCCTGCATTATTAACAAGTATATCAACTTTCCCAAACGCTGCAAGTGATTCATCAAGTATTCTTTGAACAGGTTCAGTTGTTTGGAGATCTGCTTGTATTTCTACAAATGTTCCTCCAAAGCTTTCGATTTTAGTTTTTGTTTCCTCACAGGAACGTCTTGCAACACCAATTACTTTTGCACCAGCCTCGGCAAGTGCAACTGCCATTCCTTGTCCAAGTCCTGTGTTGGCACCTGTAACAACAGCAACTTTTCCTTCAAGGTTAAACATGTCTAATATCATCTTATCCACTCCTTTTTATGTCTAAATGTTTTAGGTATATACATATGTATTGTGTACTTTGCATTAGTTAATTACTCTACTAAAGGTATGTAAATCATTATTAACGTCAATTACGACAATGGAAATCATATCATAGTAGTCTAATCATTTCAATAAATGTTAAAAAGATAACGGTTTTTGTAGCCAATATAAAATGTAAACATATCATATTGACACAACCACTACTAAGTGATACTATATACCGGTAATAAGTAATACTGAATACTAGTATTACTAGATAGCAAAGAGGTGCTCAAATGGAGAATATTACAGAAATGCTAAAAGGTGTATTAGAAGGCTGTGTGCTTGAAATCATAAGTCATGAGGAAATATACGGTTATGAAATTACCAAGAGGCTGAATGCTCTTGGATTTACAGATGTTGTAGATGGTACGGTCTATACTATATTGGTGAGACTTGAAAAAAACAAATTGGTGGACATTACGAAGAAACCATCCGATATTGGACCACCACGAAAGTTTTTTACCCTTAATGATGCAGGACGTGAAGAGCTTAGAAGGTTCTGGGAAAGATGGGACTTTGTATCGTCAAAAATTAATGAGTTAAAGGAGAAGAAATAATGAGTTTTTGGGAAAAAATCACGGGAAGCGACATGAGTAAACAATTTAAAATTTTTGAATCGCGAGCTAAAAAGCTACCGGATGATTATCAAGCGGCATGGGAAAAGATTTGTGCTAATGTTTGGTCGCACTCAGATTTTACAGGTCGTAATCTCATGCCAATACTTGATGGTGTGCTTGGCCTGCTCGAAGAAACGGCTGCGGATGGTCAGAGAGTACAAGAGGTTTTAGGTGACGATATCAAAGGCTTTTGTTTGGCGCTGCTCGGGGAAGAAGGGGCAAAGTCTTTACAAGACAAGTGGCGTATACAACTCAACAATAATATCGCTAAAAAATTAGGTAAATAGGAGGTTAAAATGAGTATACAAAATATCATTGAAAGCAAAAAAGAGTGGCGAGCACACATGGCTCGTGTCAAAGCGCTTCCGAAAGATTATCAAATTGTATATAAAGAGATCCAAAAATATCTCTTTAAGGTCGGCCCTGTTGAATTAAGTGAGGGAATAGGTTTACTCTCAGGGATTCTCGAACTTTTTGAAGAGGGGGCAGCCTTTGGCAAAGGTGTGCTCGAAGTGACGGGTAGTGACGTAGCGGCTTTTTGCGACGATTTAATCAAAGATTCAAAAATATAAGGGCTAAGTGTTTAGGTAAGTTTAAGACCTAAACACTTAGCCCTTTTATTAATTTTAAAAACCAAGAGGAATACCTAACCCTATAAAGGCTAACAGTAGTATCGTCCATGAAATCAAGAAGAAGATGGAGTATGGAAGCATTGTGCTGATTAAGTTACCAATGGTAAAATCTTTCTTATATTTTTTCATATAGATTAGGATAACACCTGCATAGCTCATTAATGGGGTAATAATGTTAGTAGAGGAATCCGCTAAACGGTAAGCTGCTGCGACTACATCAGGAGTCATATTCGGATTTGCCTGATATAGCATTGGAATGAAGATTGGACCAAGCAACATCCATTTTGAGGTAAGACCTCCAACGAATAGATTGATGATGGCAGTAACTAGGATGAAACCAATAATTAATAGAATTGGAGATTTAGCAAGTCCAAGCATTTCAAGTGCAGTTGCTCCAATATAAGTAACATAGGTTCCAAGATTTGTATAGGTTAATAATGCAAGAAAATTATAGCTAAAGAAGGTTAAAACAATAACATATCCCATACTTCCTATTTGTCTGGACATTGCGGCAATTACATCGCTGGAATTTTTAAATGTACCGATTGAAATACCATAGAATAACCCACTTCCAAAGAAAACAAAGGTAATCAATAATATGATATTATCAAGATAAGGTGTTACTTTTGTACCTTCATCATTCATGTATGGTCTTAATGGACCGAATGCAAGAAATATGCAAAATCCAAGAGACAATACAAAGCCTAGTAGGGAAAACCACAATGACCTTTTTTCTTCTTTGCTGATAGAATACTCTGATATGTTGATGTCTTCTGGTACAGAATAAGATATCTTCTCAAATTTAGGGCGAATAAAACGATTTGTGATAAATCCTCCTAACAATACTAATAAACCAGTTGATGCTAACATAAAGAAATAATGCATGGTAAATGGATTCAAATTCTTTCCTAAGTAAGAAACAAATGGAACCCCCTGGGTTGTTGCAAATCCGTGTGCATTGGTACCGATAATAACATCCACAACAGTTGCAGGAATCAAGTTTGCACTAAAACCAGCAGATACACCTGCAAATGCAGCAAACATACCAATGAGTGGATTCTTCTTGATTCCTAAGTATAAAAGACCTGCAAGAGGAATTAGGATGATATATCCTGCGTCAGAGGCAATATTACTCATAATACCAAGGAATACTAAAAGATAGGGTAGAAAGCGTTCTGGAATCTTTCCGCCAACCTTACGTATTAAAGCAGAAAAAAGACCTGATTCCTCAGCAATACCGATACCAAACATAACAATTAGTATAATTCCAAGGATACCACCAGCGTATGAGAGCCAGTTAGTTAATATTGCATTATCAAAAATCCATCGGATATTTTCTGTGGTAAACATATTCTTTATTTCATAGGTGATGGTCCCGCCATCCTTCCCAATAGTTTCAAAAGTCGTCCCACCAAATATACCAGTTAATATCATTACAATAGCGAATAAGCTAATAAAGATAATTGCAGGATCTGGTATTTTTGACCCAACTTTTTCAACCCATGAGATTTTTTTTATTTCATTTTCTTTTTTATTTTTCATAAATTATCTACCTTTCACTAAACCTAATTAATAGTTTGAATTAAAATTAGGTTTCTTATCAACTTATTAACCAATTTTTTATATAAAGTAATATTTATTAGTATAAAAAGCTTGATATTAAGATATACGGTGGGATTGTATAAAAATATTTATCTTAAATATCTGAATGCATACTCTACTGGTGTTCTAGTGCTTTTTGATATTTTAATAATTAATACATCTGTAAATATGGTGGGAATAGTTTGCAATATACGAAATGAAAAATTAAATACTTTATATAGTAGGATTATCATATGTAGGATTAGATATGCATAACGTAAAGGTATTATAAAGATAATTGTAGATAACATAATTGACAGTATCTTAAAATGAGATAATAATGTATACTTTTATTCATCAGTTTGTCTATTTTGGGTTCATATTTAGTTATTTCAATAGATGATTTTGAGTATGGTCAATGATCTGTTGTTGTTTATCTGCAGCTAAGGAGAAAAAATAATCCATTGCATTATATTGTTCAAGTGTTAAACCAAGACCTACCGGTAATTCTGCGCCACTAGTATATTTTTTCATGTTAACCTCTTTTAAAAGATATTTTTTATTACAATAACGTATTGAATACTGCTGATGGAATGGATTATTTTGATTTTTCTATCATTTGTTCTTTTTGTTCGTTAATCATTTTTTTAACCATATTACCATATTGTTGAGATTTTAACTGGCTAAAATCATTGTTTTTTATAGGTAAGCCAATTTCATTAGCCATTTCATACTTAAGCCGATCAAGAGCCTCCTGAGCTTCTGGAATTACATTTCTTTTTGACATATAAACACTCCTAATTAATTTTTAAGATATAATATATTATTTTGCTTATTTTAAAATATATTCAGAAATCACAGTTTTTGTTGGATTCTACGTAATTCACTAGATTGACACAAAGCCTTACCAAGACCAAGTTATGAATCAATTCGTGAAGGAGTGCATCTATATGCTCTAACATTTAACATATCCATACATAAACAAAAGGACTGATTTTATTTAAAATCAGTCCTTACTACTACCAAGAAAGTAAGTTGTTAAGATGCACTTGTGACATTACTTCATGTGAGATTTATTGAATATAAAAGGAACAGTCCAATTATAAAACAAGACAATACATGTATAATTTCAATGTTTCTATGAGGGGTTATTAATGATACCATTTGCAATAAGAATTTCATTTACATAAGTAACTAGCTTAATGAGGGCATCAAAGTATTCTTTATATGTCCTAGCAGTAATTTTAAATTTTGCAATTGTTAGTTCTGCATTTTTTCGTATGGGCAGATTTTCATAGAATACTGTGTTGTCAAATGTAATACTTTCTCTTAGTTCATTTCTTTTCTGTACGTATTTTTCAAAGAAGTTTGAACCATATTTCTTTTGTAAGCTATTGAAAGGTTCATATGGTTTTATTTCCATGTGAAGGGGAATTTCATTGTAGGTCCCTTCTAGATGGATACTTATTGATCTTTTTTCAATTCCGTCATCTAATTCAATTTCCCAATTTTGCATAGAAAATTGGAAGAAGTGGTTATTTGATTGTGATGATTTACCGTGAAGACAGAAGTAATTGTTATTGTATTCTATATTTCCAGGAACATTGATTTTCCAAACAATATAGTCAATGAGAGTATGAAAATCAATCTTGTTACCGGGAAGATATGGTTTGTCATTTTCTTCAATATCCTGAAAGAGAGCTTTCTCTCTAAGAATATAAAAATCATAAAAATCTTTTGCTAATGGCATTTTATTGAATGGTTCTTCTGCAAGTAAAGCACCAAGCTCAGCATATCTGATGTGAATAAAGTGCTGTGAAGTTAAATTAATGGAAGAATTATTCTTTGTCAGATATATGTAC
>JAEWHU010000354.1 GCA_023387635.1 Bacillota bacterium | reverse complement strand
ATTGTCACATTCTTTATCATTACTCTTGCATTTGGTATATTACCATCAAATTCATTTTCCATGACTTCTAGTGAAATGGTTGATGAACTCTCTTTAGGTAAATAATCGTTCATGTCATAATTTACTGACACAAAAGGTTTGCATACTAGACATATTAGAAATATTACTGCAAATGTAATCATTATCTTTTTGGGGTTATTAACTATTTTCTCATAAAACCTATGCATACTTATCTCCTTCTTTTTAATTTTCACGGGATATACCCCTTATATTAAAAACATTCCGTCTTCCATACAAAGAAAGCTCTATTGTTTCATCACTGATATATCCCTTGGCTGTGTATTCAAAAGTACTTACAATTGTTTTAATAGTCCCATTTATATGGCACTTCCCGTTGGTGTATATTTCTCCAGTAAAGTTATTTACTTTTCCAAGAATATTCAAGCTTCCAGAAACCCTATCAATATCAACTTTCAGATATATAATACCTTTTTTGTCACCAAGTGGGGTATTCATCACAATATCGTAAGTATACTCCAACACGTTTTTCACCTCTTTCATTTATTCTCACTTTAATTTAATTGAAAATCTTAGTCTAAACAACGGTCAAAAAACTTATATTTGTGTAAATTTTGGACAAATGCCCCACATTTGATGGTCAAACTATTCATATTAATGGTTTAATTTATAATGGACACGTGTATAATAAAACATTGAGGTGAACAAATGAAACATGAAATTACAGTTCTAAATACCAAAAGAACTCTTGCGGCTTCATTAAAAAAATTTATGAACATAAAACCGCTTTCGAAGATAACCATAACCGAAATCATTTCAGACTGTGGTGTAAACAGAAAAACATTTTATTATCATTTTGAAGATATTTATGCACTACTTAAATGGATACTTGAAGAAGAAGCAATCGAAGTCGTTAAACAATTTGATTTGCTAGTTGATTATGAAGAGGCCATAATATTTGTTATGAATTACGTTGATGCAAATAAGCATATTTTAAACTGCGCTTATGATACTATGGGCCGTGAAGAAATGAAACGATTTTTCTACAATGATTTCATCAACATCATATATTCATTTGTTAATTCTTTGGAAAACAATATAGGTATAAGGGTTACAAAGGATTATAAAGATTTTATTTGTGATTTATACACTGAAGCTCTAGCTGGCTTACTCATTAACTGGTTTAGAGAAAAAAAAGAACATGACAGAGAAAAGACTATCAATTATATTTCGTTGGTATTCCGAGCATCTTTACCTGAAGTTTTAAAATCTGGACCCCGTTTGTAAACGAAAGCAATTTCTAACTGTTTGAGGATCATAGTGAGAGAAAAATGCACCCATTTAGCTTATCTAAATGAGTCTCCGTTAATGTGCGCATTAACTTGAAGGGTTCTTCTGTGACTACTCACAAGTTTATTGGCTCTACATTCATTATCACTGATTTTATTAAAAACTATATAAATCAAAAATCTGATATATTTCATAGTATTATAATTTAAAATATTGTATATTAGTAGAGATAGCAAAGAGATACAACCGCTTTTTTTTGTAACTTTGGCATAAAGAAAGGAAGCTAAATAACATATGAAGAATTACAAATACTTAATTTTTGACTTAGATGATACTTTATTAGACTTTCAAGATACTGAAAGAAAATCACTGGAAATAATTTTTAATAAATATAATATTCCTTTTGAGGAAGAATCCATAATGAAGTATAAAACTATAAATAAAAATCTATGGAATCAACTAGAAAAAGGATTTATTACAAAAGATGATGTTCTATCTCAAAGATTTGAACAATTTTTTAAGCTCTATGGATATGAGGTTCAAGGTAAGACTATTGAAAGAGAATATCGTAATTGCCTAAATATAGGACACAAACTTATTCCAGGAGCAATCAAAACTTTAACAGATTTGAAAAATCAAGGTTTTATAATTTTTGCAGGAACCAATGGTGTAGTGGAAACTCAAAGACAGAGACTTAACGACTCAAAATTAATAAGTTACTTTGATGATATATTTATATCTGAAGAAATTGGATTTGAGAAACCAAATTCAGAATTTTTTAAGGCTATTTTTGATAAGCATGTCTCTGTTACTAAAGAGAACACATTAATGATAGGTGATAGTTTAAGCTCCGATATCCAAGGAGCTATTAATTATGGTTTAGATTCAATTTGGTTCAACCCTTCAAAACAGAAGGAATCCAGTATTAGACCAACTTATGAAATTAAAGATTTATCTGAAATATTGCTAATTTTGAATCATAAAAAATAATTCAGAAAGTTATCTACACTCGCAAGATTGATTCACGTCTTTGCCATGGTATGATTATTAAAATTAACTGTCGTAAAAATAGTTGTGAAAAATTGAAGGGACTATCATCGTGAAAACTTATAATAAATTCATTAGATTGAATATTGACACAGTGCCACTTGGCATAGAGCAGGGTGAGAATGAAAACCTGTATTTTTGCACACCCAAAGGTGCTAAAATCATTGGATGGGCAGGTGTGGATGGTATCCATTTTTGTTTTGTGCGTGGGTTTGGTAATATGGTATTCGCTATCAGCCCTATGAACACTCCAGGGTACTATGTGCATCCACTAGCCGATAACTTCTCTGATTTTCTGTGTCTTTTACTTGCTTGCGGCAACACTGCAGCTTTAGAACAGGCACATGGCTGGAGTCAGGAACTGTTTGATATATTTTTAGCGGATAATGAAGTTACTAGTGAGCAACTGTCAGTACTGAAGAACATTCGCGAAAAGCTACATCTTGAACCAATGGAACATCCTTTTGCTTATATAAAACAATTGCAAGCTAAGTTCGACTATAGCAAAATCAAATTTACAGAAGACTATGAAGACTTTATCCCACCAGAACCAAAACTTTCGGGGTGGAAGGTGTATTTTGACGGTAGCTTCCAGGGCCATTCTGGGCGGCAAAGAGCCGGAAAAGAGCTCCCAACCAATATACACTTTGTCTGGAATAATAAAGTGTGGCACATTCCAGCTATCTATACCTGCAGTAAGGGGTTGGTTGTTGATTTCTGTGTGCAGATTCCCATAGAAAGCATTCGTGCTTTTTTAAAGAAATGGAATCTTTCAATTGAAAATGCTGGTTCAGATAATACCTATGAGAAACAAATACAGATTGAAGCTGAAGATCCCATGAAGTTCAATATCAGTCCAGAACTTACATTGAATGGCAAAACAATTTACAGCTCACATGGATGCGGTCTATCTTGGAATCCATGCTTACCGGAACAAAACGTAATAGAGTCTGAAGGTGTGCTCAAACAGTACGGGCTAGATCCTGCTTACGGTTGGGTCATTTGGCGCTCTGCATTTCCTTGGTCAACAACACGCAAACCACGAATTTCCTCCCTGAGTACAGCACTAAAGCACAATCCTGTTGCAATCTCAGGTCCACACTTCAATGTTTTCGCACCTGGTGAATGTATCAATTTCACCCACCCCACAACCAATGTAGGGCACACGCTGACGGTACAGGAATACCAACAGCAAGAAATGCCCACAGAGCGATTTGGGGATGAAACCTATGAGTATCCTACTCACTATACTGCAATGAGCTACACCATCTATCCTGATCTTCTTGATGGTTCTTTTTCCATTCGAGATTATAGTAGTGGTGACCGTCCTCGTAAAAAACAAACTAACCCAAACGAGCCAAGGGGCAGTGCAGATTGTGTTGCGATCGGTTTGATTGGCGGTGCAGACAGTCAGACTGCTATCTTATTTGGAGGCAACGAGCAAGGGAAACTCCGTGTTGCCTGTTCTACACTAAATTTTAACCCAGTTAATACTGTGAAATGGCAGATGGTATTTCATGAAAAGCCCTGCGCAGATGTCACTGTGGAATTAATATAAAGTAATGTGAATAATGGTGCTACCAATGCTCTGTTGCTATTTCCAACAAGTAATAATGATAGCTCGTTCAAATCTTGTATCACACAGAAAGGAGTGAACATTATGGAGAAAATCTGTTTTGAAACCAAAATTTTTGAAATAAATTCATGGCGAATTATCCAATTTCCAAAGCAATCTAGCGAAAAACTTCCATCACGAGGAATGGTAATGGTAAAAGGAACAATGAATGATATCTACTTTGAAACTCCACTGGAACCAGATGGTATGGGAAGTCATTGAGACATCTGTTTCAAAAAATGGTATATTATTGCCTCATAATGAGGAATAAAATATTTTTACCTGCAAATAATAACTCTATTAATATTCTGTAAGATGTATTCCAATAGCTACCACAGACACCTATTAACTACAAAAAACAAAATATTTATGAAAAGGAGTAAATTATATGAATCGTGATAATCTCATAGCCCAAGTAAAAGACGAGTATGCACGAATAGCCTCTTCTGAATCCCAACAGCATTTTGTCCAATCTACTGCTGAACTAACGCCTGAAGCCTATTATGAAAAACTGTTAAGTAAAGCCACCGACGAAATCTGCAAAGGAACATTTGATGATTTTGAATCTGGGAGAGAAATAATAACTGCTATTGCAAATAACAAAAGTTGGCTTTCAGATTGGAATTAAATCTAGCCTAAGACTTCATAGCCTTTCATAATAATGAAAAAAAGACTAAGTCTATCGGAACTGACCTCCAATAAGTTAGATTATTAGGTCTAACTTATTGGGTCAGTGCAGTATTGACATAGAACTTGGTCTTTTTTTATAACAATGATAACACTTATTTCGAGAATATATTAATCTGACATTCCTCTCCATTAACTTCTACTAGATCGCCTGCCACGTTATATTTTTTAAGTGTTTGATCCTTTTCAGACCAAAAGAACTTTGTCACCTCATATTCTCCTCTTTCGTATCTGTAGCTGTCTCCTGAATCCTTATATAGTTCAAACTCAGCATCCTCACCAGAATAAATTTGTATCTTAAGTACTTCATCCGATCGTTCATCAACATAGTTCATAAACTGTGCCATTGGTATTATACTACCTGCTTTTACGTACAGAG
>JAEWHU010000289.1 GCA_023387635.1 Bacillota bacterium | reverse complement strand
ATATTTAGCCTCCTGATAGATAATCACTCTTGGTGGATATTGAGCTATCAATTAATGATGTAAAAAAAGAGAGCTTTGTGCCTGCTTTCTGTTAATGTACTTCTTCCCTCCGCCTGTCTTCAAGTCCAAAAAAAAATTTTATATATTCGCACTTGAAAATAATCTTAAAAGCAACCAAAACGCTCACGGGAATATTCAATCGGTTCAGTTCAATCATCAACAGCTTGTAGTGTGAAATGTTCAGGTCATTATTACATACTGTTTCATTATATCACTCCCTTTTCGTTTTTCCTATTATCAATTACAATTATTTCAAGTATGTTGACCCTTTATTGACCCTTTAAAACTTTCTTATTGCCTCAATCCATTAGTTTTATTCATTTGACTTTTCTTCCAATTCAAATAATCTTGCATCCAACAATATTTTGGTCATTTCCTTATTGGGAGCCTGACTAGTAAAATGGTTGTAATATACTCTCCATTACGTTCTACATAACTGACACCATAACTGTATTATTTTTCATAAATGTCGCTCCTTCTATCTCAATATTCTTCAATAGATATTATATCTTCTGGTGGAACATATTCATAACGTTTTAATATTCCGATGTAGTCCGAACTAAAATCATTATAAAACACTGTGTTAAAGGCATAATTAAACATTGTTTGTAATATTGTTTCTTTTTTATCTTTCATGGAAGTCATCAGTGCTATCATCATTTTTCTATAAGGGACAGAAATTTTAACGATATATGGCTTATGTGTCTCCATCCATGCGTATTCAAGGTTATTCCCCTGGATAATTTGATTTATATTATAAATTATTTCTGGTCTAATATGTACATGTCCACCATAAGCATTGCTTTTTTTCAACTGAAAACATCCACAAACATAAGGGTCACCAAAGAATTTATATCCCACTCCACCTGCTTGATTTATATCATTTTGCATTTCATACTCATTACCATTAACTACTATTTTTCTATTATCTATATCAATGTCAACGTTATATTTATCTAAAAACTTTCGTAGCTCTGTATTATGCTTGTATGTCCACACCAAGTCATGTAATCCATCTTTTCTAATCCCATTACACTCTTCAGCACTTGTTGTAACATGCATTAATACAAAATTTATATCATCTTCGACTATATCTTTTATTTGAATATTCTTATTATCCATTATCTCTTTTCTCATACGATCTGGCTCATCTATATACTTATAAGAATAGATTTTGAACATATCTTTCCAATATTTAAAATTAGTCATATCTTGCATGATTTTAAAACAATTTTCAATCGTACTTATGTCATAATTCATTTTACCATCCACCTACTTATATCACAATTTAATTTCCTGATAAATTTATTAGCTGATATTATCACTCTGACAAAATCATAATTTTTCACTTCAAATCAATGCAGATTCCATTACTACTATACTTATACATATATGACTATCTTATTATGTAATTATTCAATTTACTTATATCGTTGAAATAAATTGAATCATACAAAAGTCATTATGTATGGAACATTTATATTTAACATGAAAATTAGCATAAGTCACAAAATCCTTTATCAGTATATTCTGTCCAAATTGCAATAGTATATAGTATCCATAATTCATCCCATACTCATTAACGCCAATGGGATTGAAGCTTTTTATACCTGTTTTTGATAAACTCAGTATTGACTATTTCCCATTAAAATGAACTTTATCATTTACCTTTGTCGATTTTCATTATTAATTCAAGCTTGTTTGTCACAAGGTGTCTTACGACACCCAATGACATTATACCATTTCATGACCTATTCATCCACTATATTTTCCATTTTTTCTCTCACCCTCTGCTCCGCGATCTTCTCATGAATATTAGTATTATAAAGCTTATATAAACCTGTATCCTTACTAATCTGATTATCAAATGGAATCACTGCACTACCACACTTGATTAATCCCATACCTGGCGAACTATTAGTTACAAATCGCAGTTGTGCTTCTGACACTCCGATAACTTCTGCCATCCTAGAACTATCTGTGTTCGCTTGCTTTAACAATGCCACGAATTCAGAGTTTGCAAGCATTGTAGTCGCTGTATAATTTTGTAATAAATCAACCACATTTTGAGTGATACCTGTACATAACCCACCCTGTTTTCTTACTTTCTTCCATAACTGCTGTAAATACTTTGCAGAATACTCGGAATTAAGTAAAACGTGAAATTCGTCAATATAGAGCCAAGTTGCTTTTCCTCTTTTCCCATTCTCTACGATTCTCTGCTGGATACTCTCCATCATAACAAGCATGGTAATGGGGGATAATTCAGCACCTAAGTCTCTGATTCCATAGACTGTGAAGCGATTGTCAACATCCACATTCGATTGATGATTGAAAATGTTAAGTGATCCATTAACGAACAGCTCCAGTGATAATGCGATGTCTTTTGCTTCCAACTCTGGTTGTTGATTTAATAACTCATAGAAATCTGACATAACAGGAATATACTTTTCTCTGCTTATCGCAATATCTATATAGAGCTTTCTTACACATCTATCAATGATGGATTTCTGTCTTGAATTTAGGGAATCACCGATACACTGCTCACAAAGTCCTAGCATAAATTCACCTTTTTCCCTTACCCAACCTTTGGAATCATTCTGATCTAAGTTCCATACATCCATTGCCATTGGATTCACATAATTATCGGTATAGGTTGACATATTTACTACTGTCCCACCGTAGGTTTCTGCAATATCAAAATATTCGTTCATTGGATCTATCACTATGATTTCATCCTCTCCGGATAAGAATACATTTCCCATTTCCATCTTGCAGAAGAAGGACTTTCCTGAGCCAGGAACACCAAATACAAATCCATTGCCATTAATAAGTCGCTTACGATTTCCGATATTAATATTCTTTGACACCTGATTGATACCATAGTAGTTACCACCCGTATTGTTAAGTTCTTGCACATTAAAAGGCATCAATACAGCAAGGCTCTGGGTAAGCATGGTTCTCATAGTTTCTACCTGCCTTACTCCAATCGGTAATGCTGTATTTAATGCCTCTCTTTGTTTCAAATAATGCACATCAATGGTGCAACTGTTACGCTTTCCAATGGTTTCTACCGTTTCACTAATACTCTCAAGTTCCTTTTTAGAATCTGCCATCAAAATGATTGTCACTGCTACATAATAC
>JAEWHU010000281.1 GCA_023387635.1 Bacillota bacterium | reverse complement strand
GGTCTATTTTCATGTTTTAAATTTATACTTATATATTCCATAATTCTATTTCTTGCATATGGAGTTGGCACATCTAGTATTTTTGCAGCTTTTCTTGACAAATTTTCTATTTCGAAATCGTTATTATAATCAAAATCAGATAATTCATTTTCATCGGCATCAAATAATAATTCCTCAAGAACATGATTAATATACGATTCATTCCTAAGTCTGCTATTTATAGGTAATCGTTTTTTATTGTAGATTGTTAAATCTGAATTAGTTATTATATGGGGCTCATTTTCATTAGTAAATTTTATATGAATATTATTGAAATTAATTTGTGATAATTTTATAAATTTTTTTTCTAATAGATAATATATACAATTTAAAATTGTTGTTTTTCCAAGTCCATTTTCACCAATATATATATTAACTACTTTTTCAAATGGTAATTCGACATCATATCGACCAAATAGTCCATAAATATTAATATATTCTAAGCCAGTTTCGTTCATTTTATTTATTACCTTTTCTTCATCGATAATATACATTATATGTACCTCTTTTTAGTTTATTAAAGTTCTTTTCAATCCAATTATATCATAAATTCAAAAATATCATAGGAAAAATTTATTAAAAATTTCAAGAGAGTCCCAGTTATAGACATAGATATTTAATTCGTAGTTCCGAACCCCAGGGTTCTTAATGTAACGGATATATTAACCTAGGTAAGTCGCTAAACTATCCATTTTTGTACCCTTTTTTAAGCAATTTGAACGGTGTCGTTGATTATGAAGTAGTTTCAAGAATTAAATAATATGGATGATTTAAGGTGGCAGTATAAGAAGCTGTTGCAGAAATATCATCCTGACAATGGTGGTCAACATTCTGATACGCAGAAAATCAGTGGAGATGATACAAGAGGTTGTCAAGAGTTGATTTTTTCGGATGTATTGGTCGAAAAAGGGAACAGTTTTTCAAGCCTATTCTCCCAATAGGCTTAATACATGCGCATGATTAATTTTTCTTGATACCACCTTTCCTATAAACTTATCTTAACTATCTACACAAACATATTACACATGCTTATTTCTTCTCTCATAAGTGTAATAAGTATAATTAATCTCACCTTTGTGGAATTCTTTAAACGTCTTAATATAATCATCTTCGTTAAATTCAGGGAAGAAAGTGTCTCCTTCTAGTTCTGTATCAATTACTGTTATGTATAATCTGTCTGCTAGCGGAAGTGCTTCTTTATAAACTAGATAGCCACCAGATATATATATATCTTTCCCATCTGCTAATTTAATGGCCTCTTCCAAGGAGGAAACTGTAGTACAATTATCAGTTTCATAATGTAAGGTACTAGATAATAGTATTGTTTTTCTGTTTGGCAAAGGTTTTCCGATTTCTTCAAAAGAACGTCGGCCCATCACAACTATATTACCTGTTGTTAATTCCTTAAAGCGTTTTTGCTCCCCTTTAATTTTCCAAGGTATCAATCCTTTATTTCCAATGACACGATTCTTGGTGTAGGCTACTATAATAGATATCATACGATTTTCTCCTAAAGTTATTTTCTACTATTCGGTATAATAACCATTCGTTATTAAGAATAAATTTAAATTCAGTTTATGTTCAAACTCATTATTTCCAAATCATCCATAACGTTAATACATGATATCACATCTTCTATCTATCCACAATGTTAATAAACCTTAATAGTTTATTAATAGAAAAACTGAATAAATTATGATATAGTATCGATAAGGCAAACAGATGTACTTATTAGAGTTAATCTAATGGAGTTAGTGTGAAAGATAAATCTTTCACACGGTGAATTAAAAATCAATTCACTTTGCAAATATTGTGTTATGCCCAAATTCGCGATGCATTGGCAGAATGGAGATTATCATGAAATTTATACATATAGGAGATGTTCATCTTGGGGCAATACCTGAGGCAGGGAACAAGAAGCTTGAGTATAGAAAAAAAGAAATTTATGAATCCTTCTATCATATTATAGACTTATGCAATGAGAAAGATATTGATTTACTACTGATTGCTGGGGATTTATTTCATAAGCAACCATTACTTCGTGAACTAAAGGAGATTAATTATCTTTTTGATAAGCTAGTTAAAACACAGGTAGTTTTAATTGCAGGGAATCATGATTACATTAGCGTTCGTTCCAATTACACAGGATTTCCTTGGAATGAAAAAGTACATATGTTATATGAGGAAGATATAAGTAGTATATATATAGAAGAGTTAAATACAGAGGTTTATGGATTTAGTTATCACACAAGAGATGTCATGGAAGCTAAAATAGATAATGTGATACCAAAGGATAAAGAAAGAATTAACATTCTACTTTCCCATGGAGGTAGTGTTAATGATGTTCCTATGAATAAAAAGAGGATATTAAGTAATGGATTTGATTACGTTGCGTTGGGTCATATCCATATACCTGAGATAATTGAAGGAAGAATGGCTTATTCAGGCTCACTTGAACCACTAGATAAGACAGAGATAGGACCAAGGGGTTACATCATGGGGGAAGTAAGTAAGGAAGGTATTAACTCAAATATTACTGTTGATTTTATTCCACACTCCAAACGAGAATATATTAAAGTAGAAATAGAAGTTGATGTATCTACTACGAATTTAGGATTAGTTGATATGGTTAAAAGTAAAGTAGAAGAACTCGGTGATAAGTATCTTTATCTGATTGATATTGTAGGATTTAAGGATCCTGACATCGTATTTAATATTGAGGATATATATTCTTTGGGCAATATTATAGATATAAATCAATTAGCTGTTCCTGATTATGATTTTGATGCATTATACCTAGATAATTACGACAATATTATCGGGCAGTATATTAAGGAAATAGGTTTGGTTCAATCAGAAGATAGTGATATATGTAGGAAAGCCCTGTATTATGGTATATCAGCCCTATTAAGTGCTAAAAGCAAGTGATATCAAATTCCTATTAAAAGATAAGTTGCAATACTGTGTTTATACAATTGGTATAAAGTGCATATGAAATTCGTACACTTAAAGAGTTTCGCAATTACCTACTAGCTATTTATGAGAGAAAGGATAAGTTTACCACTATGATAATAAGAGAATTACGACTTAAAAACTTTGGTAAATTTCATAATAAAACCATAGAATTAAAAGAGGGAATTAATCTTATCTATGGATCCAATGAAGCTGGCAAATCAACCATTCATTCATTTACCCAGGGAATGCTTTTTGGTATAGAAAAGGCGAGAGGAAAGGCTTCAAAAGATGATGTTTATAGTAAATATGAACCTTTAGATACACCTGGTTTATATAATGGAAGCATGGATATCTTGGTAGAGAATAAAGAATACCGAATACTAAGAAACTTTAACAAAAATGAGAAAAGCTTTACAATCACCCATCTAGAAACAGGGAGAGAACTATCCATAAATAATGAAAACCTTTCTGAATTCTATGAAGGTTTAACAGAGAGTAAGTTTAGGAATACCATAAGTATTGGACAATTAAAAGCAAAGACGGAAAAGGAACTTAGCGATGAATTACGAAATTATATCACTAATTTATCCTTATCTAAAACCAATGAAGTAGATGTTACAAAGGCACTGTTACAACTAAATAATAGGAAAAAAGAAATAGAAAAGAATAAATTAGATAATCAGATTCAATCATTAGAAGAACAAATAAAGGAAGGCTTTTTATGTGAAGAGCATAAAGATAAGTTAACATTATCCTTACGAGAACTAGAACAAAAGGTAAATGAGTTAAAATTAAGTATCGCAGATAAGAAAGAGAATAATAAAAAAATAGAACTGATGCCAGCAAGGCCATATGAAGGATTGCTAAATCAGGGGTTAATAGTAAGAGAAAAGTATTTATTGTATAAAGAATTAGAACAAAATATCAATGATTTGGAAGTTAAGAAAGAACAAATTGAACATGAGATAGAATTATTAGAATATGAATATAGTAATCCAGATAATATTAAAATAAGTCTAGATGAAATCAAGGAGTATACCGAAGAAATAATTGTAACTGAAGGTTTAATAAAGGAAAAAGAAATTGAGAAAGCTCAGTTAAATACCTTAAAACTAAGACATAATCTTTTGTTATTGATACCCATAGTTACCCTTGCGTTCACTGTTTTTTTATTCATTAACAAATATATAACTAGTGGTATCACTGGTCTAGCATTTATAATTATCACCTTGTTAATAATAGGAAGGTTAATAAATAGGGATAAAATCAAGATAATTAAGATGGATTCCATTATGAACGCTCATCTTGATAAAATAGAGAAAGCAAACCAGAGCATAGAAAAGATTCTATATTTCCATCAGGTTAATATGGTAGATGAATTAAAAAGTAAATATAATAGTTGTATACTATGGGAGAAAGAATATAAATATAAAGAGAATATACGAAAAGAAAATGAATATAATTTAAATCTGCTACTAGATAAAACCTTTAATTTGAAGAAAGAAATATATAATTTAATTTATGATAGTGGTTATCCTGTTGCAAGTGAGATAAATGAGGTATTACTAAACGATACTTTTATAGAAGGGGTTCTTAATTTCTATCAATCTAAAAATCAAGAAAAAGATATTGAATATGAGAAGTTATTAGCTACATATGAACAATATAGAACGGAATTAGAAAGAATAAGATGGGAATTAGATGGATTAGAGGGAAATGAAGATAAGATATTGAAAAATCAGAATTTACTCTCTGAAATAAAGGAAAAGCAAAGGGAACAAGAAATAGAGCTAAAAGCAATTGAACTTTCTATAAAGACTATCTTAGGTATCTCAATTGACATTCATGATAGTTTTGGATTAGAATTAAATGAATTAGTTTCTAACTTAGGAAGTCTTCTAACGGATGGAAAATATAATAATCTAAAAGTAGACGATAAATTAGATATAAAAGTAGGAACTAAGGATTTGTTTGTACCAATTTCTAAGTTAAGTGCAGGAACCATAGAACAAGTTTATTTAGCACTTCGTCTTGGTATTGCTAATTTAATGTTTAAAGATAAAAATATGCCAATACTTTTAGATGATAGTTTTGCTTTATATGATGACGAACGAACAAAACATGCACTAAAACTTCTTAGTGAGAAAAATATGGGACAGGTTATTATATTTACTTGCCATAATAGAGAGAGACTATTTTTAAAGGAATTAGGTATAAATCATCATTTTATAACTTTAGATAAGAACTAGAATGAGATTTTAGACAGGAGTTAGTTATGAGTAATGAAAGTAGTAAGAAAAAAAGTAATAACAAAAAAAGTAAAATAAAGAAAAAACAATTAAAAAGAAAGAGGAGACTTATCTTTCTCTCCTTTTTGTTAGCATTTTCTTGTACCGCATTAGTTATCATATTGTTTTTTTATTTTAAATATGGAAAAGATATAACAGAGTATCAATTAGAGGCTAAAAGATTAGTAGCTGAATCCAATATAGATACTTTTCGACAATCAGAGACAAGTCTTGTGTATGATACCAACAATGAATTGATATCCGTACTTAGGGGAGAAAAGGATGTTTATTATATCCCTTATGACGAAATACCCGATTTATTTAAAGAAGCTATGATAGCAATTGAGGATAAAAAATTCCTAACCCATAGTGGTGTTGACTTAAAAGCAAATATTAGGGCTATCGTTGCATTAATAAAGAATAAAGGGGATATCACTCAAGGTGCTAGTACGATTACTCAACAGTTAGCAAGAAATATATTTCTAACCAATGAAGTGAGCTATGAAAGAAAATTAAAGGAAATATTTATAGCAATCGAGCTTGAAAACAAATATAGTAAAAATCTTATTATGGAATTTTACTTAAACAATATATATTTTGCCAATGGATATTATGGAATTGGTGCCGCAAGTAATGGATACTTTAGTAAGGAGGTAACTGAACTTAGTTTATCAGAAATAGCTTTTCTTTGTGCCATACCTAATAATCCTACTATATATAATCCACTTGTAGATAAAGAAAATACCATATCACGTAGAAATCGTATTCTAGATCATATGTATGAAGATGGA
>JAEWHU010000258.1 GCA_023387635.1 Bacillota bacterium | reverse complement strand
ATCCATAATAGGTAGGTGTTGTGTACAAAGACGTTCGCATTTACCACATCTAATACATTTACTTGCATTATTAATATCTTCACTCCAATGGCCTCTTAAACGACCTACCATATCTTCGCCTAATATTTTTTGATTATAGGCATCCATAAATTTTGGAATGTCAATATCTTTTGGACAGTGTTTGCAGTAAGAGCAACCTGTACATAAGTTGTTAAGAGCAACCCCTTTGTTCTCATGTTCTGCACATATATCTTTCGCTGGTCTCTCTACAAGGTTTTCTACTGCTTTGCAAGCATCATCCACATGTTCTTTTGTTGTACATCCTGCTAAAGTTATAGTAATTTCTTTATGTGAAGCAACAAAACGAAGCGCCGCTTGAGGAACAGTAAGATTAGTACCTTCTGCTAAGTAACTAAATGTTTGTGGATTATTAGGAATTAAGCCACCACCAAGTGGATTCATAACAACAACGCCCATTCCTTTGTTATAAGCAGCTTCAATACCTGTTTGTCTAAATCGATAGTTTAGGGCATTATATCCAATTAACATCCCTTTAAATAGATCTCGTTCTATAGCACCTTCAAGGTCATTTCCTTGCATATGAGAGGAGAAAACAATGTTTTTAATTAACCCATCTGTTTTTGCTTGTTCAAAAAATTTATATAGGGTATCACATTGTTTTTCGAAAGAATCTAAACTAAGTACACACCATAAGTGATAAAAATCAAGATAATCTACTTTTAATCTTGTTAATGTAGTTTCTAATCTTCTTCTAAAATCATCAGCAGTATGATTGCCACCAACGGTACCCATATTAGTTTTTGAAGATATGAAATAACTATCTCTTGGTAACTGAGATAAAGCCATCCCTGTTATAGTTTCACTTTTATCATCGCAATAATAAGGAGCGGTGTCAAAATAATTAATTCCTTTTTCGTGAGCATATAATGCTACCTCTGCACATTTTTCTAAATTCCCTGCCTTTACATCTTCGTCATTGTAACGCATGCAACCCATACCGACTGCTGATACCATCATGTTGGTATCCCCATATTGTTTATAATGCATTTTAATTACCTATTGTATACCGCAAACTTGTCTGCAGTATTGCCACTTATAAAAACTGGAAGAATCATATGTGGCTACCTTTCTTGTTTTAATATTTTCTTCCTACCTAATCCTTTTGATGGTTCATATAATTAGTATTATACTTATTATATACCATGAATAAGTATAATCTCAATAGAGTATCTTATATGATTAGGAAAATATTATGATCCACGTTGCAATCTATAATTTCATCTAGTACAATAATAGAAAGAGTAGTGTATGATATATACTATATGAAAATTTAAGAATAGGATTGGTGAAAAATATGAATAAATTGAGTGGAAAAAAATTAGATAAAAAGAAGATAATAAGTAAAAATAGTAAGAGTATGAAAGATATCAGTAAACAGGACAAGGGTAGCAGTAATCAAAAACCTGTAATATCAAATTGGTATATTATGTTTGAGGAAATCGTTTCAGCAAAAATGATAGCGGAACAACTAGAAGAATTAGGATATACAGAGATTGATGTGTGGAGCGAAATAAATATATTAGAACTTGAGCTGGCGCCAAAAGTAACTATGGATTTTGAACCAATGGAACCATTTGAAGAACCAAGTGACGTATCTTTTATCAATGAGAATAAGATTAAGACAGTATATGCACTTACTTTGTCAAATGGGTTAGAAGCTGCTGAAAAGAAAGCTATACGTGGTATTTTAGAAAAATTCAATGGATTGGTATGTGGTGATAGTGATGATTTTAGTCCAATCTATAGGGTGGAAAATCTTTAGTATAAAGTGCTTAGTATAAATAAATAGTTATGTTAGTTTAAAAAATCAAAGTGTGAAAAGGGCTTAATCAATAGTAGTTCGTAATCTTTCACAATAGGTATTAAATATTAAATAAATTTAATAAGAAATAGGTATACGCCTATCAACCATCATATAAGGTTGGTAGGTTTTTTGTTGCACTAAAAGTAAAACAAGTGCTACTAACTATAGATATTTAGTTGGTAGTTTTTTTACTTCTAAATAGTTAACTAAACTAAAATAAGGTGAAATAATTAACTTGCCCGCAGGAAAAAAATAGAATATAATGGATAAGTATTCAAAAGCATGAATAAATAACTACGAGTTATCATCTAGTTATGAGTGTAAATTTATTTTTATGGGGGGATAGAATGTGAATAAAATAATTGAAGTTACTGGTTTGAAAAAATCATATGGTAGTGTTAAAGCAGTAAAAGGAATTGACTTTTATGTTGAAAAGGGGAGCCTTTTTGCTTTTTTAGGACCAAATGGAGCAGGAAAGTCTACTACAATTGATATGTTAAGCACCTTACTTTTACCTGATGAAGGAAATACAATAGTAGATGGACACATACTTGGTAGAGACGATGATAAAATACGTTCAGGAATTGGGATTGTTTTTCAAGATCATTTATTGGATGACTTATTAACAGTAAAAGAAAATTTATTGTTAAGAGGGGGATTGTATCCAATAAATAAAACAAAGTTAAAAGAATCTTTAGCATTTGTTATTGAAAAATTAGATATGAATAGCTTTATTGATAGACCTTATGGCAAATTATCTGGAGGTCAAAAAAGAAGAGCAGATATTGCAAGAGCATTAATGAATCAACCTAATATATTAATATTAGATGAACCAACCACAGGGCTTGACCCAGAAACAAGACAAAATATATGGAATGTTATAAAGAAACTTCAGACTGATTATGGGATGACCATATTCCTCACTACACATTATATGGAGGAGGCAGCTAGTGCAAACTATGTTGTAGTAATTGATCAGGGGGTAATCGTTGCAAAAGGAACACCAACAGAATTAAAAAAACAATATAGTTCTGATCATATGCTTATTTATCCTATTTATGAAGAAAAAATAATTGAAGTACTGAATAATTTAGGATTCAAACATGAATTAGGACTAGACAATATTAAAGTTCATTTAAATACAACCCTAGATTCTGTGCCAATAATAGATGCTTGTAGAGAGTATATGTCAAACTTCCAAGTAATGCTTGGAACAATGGATGATGCATTTATTAATATAACTAGAAGGGAGAATATGGATGAGCTATTTAATTAAAAGTAATTTATTGGTATTTTTTAAGAATAAATTAGTAGTATTTTATTCCTTATTAAGTGTTATTATCATTATCGGTTTATACATATTATTCCTTGGGGATACCATTACATCAAATATAAAAGATTTGCCAAATATGAGATTCGTACTAGATAGTTGGATTATGGCAGGTGTCATCGCTGTAACTACAGTGACTACACTGTTAACTTCTTTAGGTACTATGATAGAGGATAAAGAAACCAAGATATATAAGGATTTTGTAGCTTCACCCATTAAAAGAAGTCATCTTGTGCTAGGATATATTTCTTCCTCATTTGTTATTAGTACGATTTTAACTTTATTAACTTTTATATTTGCGGAAATATACATTGTAATGTATGGAGGAGAATTATTAACTCCAAATGCTTTTGTGAAAGTATTACTTATTATACTATTAAACGAAGTGTTTTCATGTTTTATGTGCTTTTTAATAGTTTCAAGTTTTAAAAATGTAAGTGCATTCTCCACAGCTTTAACTATTATTGGTACATTGATTGGTTTTTTAACAGGTATTTATGTACCAATTGGAAGTTTGCCTTCCCCAGTACAAACGATTATAAAAATATTTCCACCATCCCATGTAGCATTACTGCTTAGAAAAGTTATGATGGAACAAGCAATGGATGTTACCTTTGCTGGAGTTCCTATGGAATATGTAGAAGGATTTGAAACAGCCTTAGGTGTATCATTTAAAATAGGGGATAAAATGATTAGCCCTGTACTTAGTGTAGCTTATCTTTTATTTCTATCAGCTATCTTTTTAATCCTATCGATAAAAATAAACTCACGCAAGGAAAAATAATATTCATGTTGGAATTGAAGTTAAACGCGTGGGAAGAAAAATAAAGTTAGAAAAAGAAGCTAGTACCATGATTCTTGGTACTAGTTTTTTATTAAAGGAAATAGAGTTCTTTTATGTGGGAATCACACTTTATTTAGAACTAGTCCCTATATCCATGTGAATATTAGAATATTATTAGAAAGGGAAAAAATGGTTGAATGTGATTTGTTATATGTTATAATAAGGATTAACCTAAAATAATAGAATTTTAATTGTAGATAGTTATATTACTAGACTAGACATTACTAAAACATATATTATTTGCTAGCGGAGGGGATAATTAATATATTTCTGGTCGATAATATAAGAAACTAAAGCAATAGGAGGACAAAGATGAAACAATATATTAAAATGTTAATTGAAGGTATGTGCTTTGGAGTCGTATTTGTTATATTAAAAGAGCTAAAAGATATTATTAATCTTAACATAAGCGATAAAGAAGTTATTATTTGGTCACTTGTTCTATGGGTGGTGATTATCTTAATTATTCGCTCAGTTATGGATAAATTTAGTAATAAAGAAGAAAATGAACATATGAATATGAACTAATTTGAAAAAGTAGAATACATATAGATGGGAATTCAACAGAGTTTGCATCCATTCTTAGAATATGGAGGGAGTTTATGAAAAGTAAAAATGTCAATGTAGCAAGCAGTGTTAAAAAACACAGACGGGGAAAGATATGTTTCCTTGCATTACCTTTATATGTACTATATGTATTCGTGTTTGAATTATATTTTGGATATGGTATCAGTGAATTATGGAGTAGATTTAAAAGGATGACTAAAAAAGGTAAAAAAGTTGCAAGACGTAAAAGTAAGTTTATAAAAATGAAGTTAAGAGATATTTATTAAATGTATAAAAAAACACTTGACAAATAGAGATGGTAAATATATACTTATTTTAATTTAATAACCAAATATGAAACCGATGAGCAAGAGAAGTAGATAATGGGAGGCATTACAGAGAGTCGCAGGTGGTGAAATGCGATATGATGACCGTTGTTGAATGGACTTGTGAGGGTGGCTTGAAACCGCAAGGAAGTAGATGTCAACGGGAACCCTGTCCGTTATCAGCGGGGTGTATATGATTGTATACAAACAGAGTGGGTGTCAATAGACATCAATATGGGTGGTATCGCAGAGCTTTAGCTTTTGTCCCTTAGATTAAGGGGCGAGAGCTTTTTTTGTACTCAAAATTACAATATACACATTTTGTAGTGTAAAAGTATTCAATTGTTTTGTATAAATAATGAAATAATACATGGGATATTCTTCAATGTTTCACCATGTGCTGGCACGCAGAAAGGAGCTAATATGGTATTAGTAAGTTATGATGAGTTAAAACAATATGAGAAAGAGTATAACTTTATCCCTGTTGCAAAAGAGATCTATGCAGATAGTATTACACCAATTATTTTACTTAGGAAATTAGCGAAAGTTGATAAGAATTACTATTTGCTAGAAAGTGTGGAAGGGGGAGAAAAATGGGGAAGATATTCATTTTTAGGGTATAATCCATTACTTCATGTTACTTGCAAAGACCACCTAGTTACAATTAAAAGTGGTGATATGGAAAATACCATAAGAAAAGCTCCTATGGAAGTCTTAAGGGAGTTACTAAAACGTTACAAGGCGCCTTCCATAGGCGGATATCCTTCTTTTACAGGTGGATTTGTTGGTTACTTTTCCTATGAAATGGTTGGATATGTAGAACCTAAGTTAGATTTAGATAGTAGCGAGTTTCATGATTACGAATTGATGATGTTTCATAAGGTGATAGCATTTGACCATTTAAGGCAGAAAATAATTGTAATAGTGAATTATAAAGGATGCGAAGGAGAATTGGGATATCAAAAAGCACTCGTGGAAATAGATGATACCATCCGTTTTATCGGTGACAATACACCAATGTATGATGAGAAAATAAAAGAAACACCTAACTTTACTTGTAATATGTCAAAGGAAGAATATTGCGATACCGTGTTAAAAGCAAAGAAATATATAAAAGAGGGAGACATATTTCAAGCAGTACTATCAAGAAGATTTGAAGCAACTTACAAAAGCAGTTTGCTGAATTGCTATAGAGTATTAAGAACGAGTAATCCCTCTCCATATATGTATTATCTTCATAGTGAACATGTAGAAATAACAGGGGCATCGCCAGAAACCTTAGTAAAACTATATAAAGGAAAATTAACCACATTTCCTGTGGCAGGAACTAGACCTCGTGGTAAAACAGTAGAAGAGGATAAAGAGTTAGAAAAAGATTTATTATCAGATGAAAAAGAATTGTCAGAACATAACATGCTTGTGGATCTAGCTAGAAATGATATTGGTCGAATATCAAAGTATGGAAGTGTTAAGGTAGAAGATTATATGAGTATTCATCGATTCTCTAAGGTAATGCATATAGCATCTATTGTAACAGGAGAGATTCGTGATGATAAGGATGGATGTCATACCATTGAGGCAATGTTACCTGCGGGAACACTTTCAGGTGCACCAAAGTTTAGGGCACTTGAGATTATAAAGGAACTTGAAACAGTACCAAGAGGAGTATATGGTGGCGCAATAGGATATCTTGATTTTTCAGGTAATATAGATGTTTGCATTGCAATAAGAACAGCTGTTAAAAAAGGCGATAAAGTGTATGTGCAAGCTGGAGGCGGCATTGTATATGACAGTATTCCAATCAAGGAATATGAAGAAAGTGAGAATAAAGCAAGTGCTATTATAGAAGCTATTATGAGAGCAAGTGAGGTAGAGTAAGATGATATTATTAATCGATAATTATGATAGTTTTACTTATAACTTAGTTCAACTAATTGGGAGTGTAATAAAAAAGAAACAAGAGATGGAACCCAATAACATCAAAGTAATAAGAAATGATGAACTAACCACCAAAGAGATAGAAAGCTTAAATCCTAGTCATATAATAATATCCCCAGGACCAGGAAAACCAAGGGATGCTGGAATATGTGAAGAACTAGTACTACATATGAAGAATAAAGCTATCATTCTTGGTGTATGCCTTGGGCATCAAGGTATATGCGAAGCGTTTGGTGGTGAAATAACTTATGCAAAAGCGTTAATGCATGGCAAGAGAAGCATCATTGAGATAGATAATACATCAAAAATATTCAAAGATTTACCAAGTGAAATTCTAGTAGGTAGGTATCATTCATTAGCTGTACATGATTATAGCATGCCTAAGGATTTAGAAGTAATAGCAAGAGCTACTGATGGGGAAGTTATGGCGGTAAAACATAAAGATTATGAGATATATGGATTGCAATTTCATCCAGAATCAGTGCTAACACCAGAGGGAGAAAAGATAATTGGTAACTTTTTCATGATATAGGGAGGGTAAGTATGATTAAAGACGCAATATATAAGGTAGTAAATAGGGAAAATTTAACTAGTGAGATGGCAGAAGAGGTTATGAATGAGATTATGAAAGGAGAAGCTTCTTCTATTAGTATTGGTTCTTATCTAACTGGTCTTAGAATGAAAGGCGAAACAATAGATGAGATTACAGCAAGTGCTAGGGGAATGAGAAAACATGCTACTAGATTGTTACATGACTTAGATGTACTTGAAATTGTAGGAACTGGTGGTGATGAAGCTAATACATTTAACATATCAACTACTACTTCCATTGTTGTATCAGCAGCAGGAATACCCGTGGCAAAACATGGTAATAGAAGTGTTTCAAGCAAATGCGGTGCTGCTGATGTTCTTGAAGCATTAGGAGTTAATATTATGGTGCCATCTGATAAAAGTGCTAGCATATTAAATGAGATTGGAATCTGTTTTATGTTTGCGCAAAGTTATCACTTAGCAATGAAATATGTTGCTCCAGTAAGAAAGGATTTGGGAATTCGAACTATATTCAATATTCTTGGCCCTCTTGCGAATCCCGCGGGAGCTAATATGCAACTCCTTGGTGTATATGATGAGAATCTAGTAGAGCCACTAGCGGTAGTTCTAAGTAATTTAGGGGTAAAAAGGGGATTGGTAGTACATGGTAAGGATGGATTAGATGAAATATCACTTTGTGCACCTACCATTTGCCATGAAATTAGAGATGGAGTAATAACTCATTATGAACTTACGCCTAAGATGTTTGGACTAAGTTATTGCAAGAGAGAAGAACTTTATGGTGGGGATCCAGTTACGAATGCTAAGATTACTAGAGATATATTAAGTGGTGTAAAGGGACCAAAAAGGGATGCAGTACTTATGAATGCAGGTGCATGTATCTACATTACCCAGGATGATATTACAATGAAAGATGCAGTAATGAAAGCTGCTGATATTATAGATAGTGGTAAGGCCATGGAACAGTTAGAGAAATTTATTAAGTTAAGTAATAGTTAGTATTAAAAGACTGCAATCATAGAAGGGGGTGGGATGATGATCTTAGATTGTATTGTAGAAAGTACCAAGGTGAGGGTTGAGAAAGCAAAAGAAAAGTTATCCTTAGATAGTTTAATAACATTAACAAAAGATATAAAAGCGAATGATTTATTTCCTTTTGAAAAAGCATTAAAAAGCTCAGATGTAAGTTTTATATGCGAAGTGAAGAAAGCATCACCTTCAAAAGGTATTATTGCTGATGATTTTTCCTATATAAAAATTGCCAAGGAATATGAAGAGGCAGGTGCAAGTTGCATATCGGTATTAACTGAACCTGATTATTTTCTTGGTCAAGATAGATATTTAAGTGAAATAAAAGATAACGTTAATATTCCAATCTTACGAAAAGATTTTATTATTGATGAATATCAAATCTATGAATCAAAACTATTAGGAGCAGATTGTATCCTACTGATATGTTCTATCTTAACAAGAGAGCAATTAATATATTATTTAGAATTATGCGATAAACTCCAAATATCTGCGTTAGTAGAGGCACATAATGAAGAAGAAGTTAAATTAGCTGTCCTAGTTGGAGCTAGAATGATTGGTGTTAACAATAGAAATCTGAAAGATTTTTCTGTTAATATGGCAAATAGTTTAGCTCTTAGAGAATTAGTACCAAGGGATATACTATTTATATCAGAAAGCGGAATTAAGACACCAGAAGATATCTTATTATGTAAAAGGGCAAATGTGAATGGAGTACTAATTGGTGAGACCCTTATGAAATCTGGGGATAAAAGGAAAATGTTAGAGGATTTAAAAAGTTTATTGGATTAGTTAGATAAGTTCAAACATTCCAATCTTGGTAAAGATGTGTTTTGCAACTACCCAATTATGAAACTACGAGGTGGCTATGACAAAGGTAAAAATATGTGGTTTAAAAAGATTAATGGAT
>JAEWHU010000250.1 GCA_023387635.1 Bacillota bacterium | reverse complement strand
ACCTAATATCTCTTCAATCTTGGTTTTAATTAATGCGATAAACTCTTCAAATGACATAAAGCTTGGTAATTTGTTCGTAGGCATATTCGGCTCCCATCTGCGTACTATATACGCGTGCAATTATTAAATTCATCAACAAATTATTAGAACAGCATTTCTTATAAAATATCTATAAAAAAAGAATATATAACTTAGAAAAGAATAATAAGTAAAATTATAACGAAAGTTGCATATGAAAATGTAATCTTAAAATGTAAGACTAAAAAGAATAAAGGAAAGTATATGAATAAAGAATTATAAGAAAAAAGAATGTTTACCGATAAGAATCTAAAACATAAAGAAAGTATACGGATAAAGAATTAAAAAATAATGAAAGTTTGCGAATAAAGAATTAAAAGAAAAAAGAAAGTTTACCGATAAGAATCTAAAGAATAAAGAGAGTATATTAATAATGTATCAAAAGAATAAAGTTAATTAAATAAATATTGCAGTAAGGAATAAATTAAGCATTGAATATTAATATTTCAAAGGATTACGAAATGGAATCTAAGGAATGAAATAGGGGAAGTTAATTTAATTAATAAGATACATGATTAAAGAAAGAGACAAGTAAAGAAGAGGATAAATAAAAAATTATTACCAAAAAATATCTATACATATTTTACCAAATAATTAATATAGAATCAAGCAATATCAATCGAAAAAAGTATAGATTTTTTTAAATTTCTTTGTATATTTTTACATATCTTGGTATTATTGGATTCCTCTCTTAAGTCAAAAAAAACCATTGAAAAACTAACTAGAAAAAAGTGTTTTTCAATGGTCTACCTATAATATAATTAGTTAAGTAACACCTCTGCTTTGTCTTTTGGCAAAGGTTTGCTGTAATAGTATCCTTGTGCTTTATCACAATTGATTCCTTTTAAATATATTTGCTGTTCATTTTTTTCTACACCTTCAGCTATAACAATTAAATTTAGTGTTTGGGCTAAAGTTATAATCGTTTCCACAATACATTGTTCATCTTTATTATCAAGAACTGTATCAAGAAAACTTTTATCAATTTTAAGATTATTTACAGGTAACCTTTTTAAGTAGTTCATAGAGCAATAACCTGTTCCAAAATCATCTAAGGAAAAAGCTACTCCTAATTCTTTTAACTTCTTAATAGTTTCAACGGTATATTCAATATCGTCAAGAGCTATCGACTCTGTTATTTCTAGCTCAATCTGCCAAGGGTTAATACCTGTTTCCTTTATAATATCTTTTACCATATTAACAAATTCCTTGTCTTTAAATTGACGCACTGATATATTAACTGCAATAACTAATTCATGAAAGCCACGTTCTTCCCATTCTTTTAATTGAGAACAAGCTTCTTTTAACACCCAATTACCTATAGGAACAATTAATCCTGTATCTTCTGCTAATCTTATAAATTCAGCTGGCATTACCACTCCCTTTGTAGGATGATTCCAACGAATAAGAGCTTCAAAACCAACAATTCTATCTGATTTTAAATCAATTTGTGGTTGATAGAATAAAACAAATTCTTGATTTTCAATGGCTTTTCTAAGTTCTGATTGTATTTGTATTTTTTCCATTAATTTTTCATTAATTGATTCATCAAAATAATGATATGTATTCTTTCCATTTTCTTTGGCAGCGTACATAGCCGAGTCCGCATTTTTAACCAGTGCTGGTGTAGTTTTCCCGTCTTTGGGTGCCATGGTTATACCAATACTTACTGTTACAAAATATTCCTTCATGGATAATACGAATGGATAATCAAACACCTTTTGTATCTTCTTAATCTTTGCTTCATAATCTCCTATATCTTCAATATTTTGAGATATGATACAAAATTCATCTCCACCAATTCTTGCTAAGTAATCATTCTCATCAGTTGCTTGTTTTAATCTATGAGTTACATCAATTAATAACTCATCACCATAAGAATGACCAAGGGTATCGTTGATAATTTTAAAATTATCAATATCAATATCCATCACTGCAATTACTTCTTCACTTCTTCTAGTAAGCATTACATTGTCTAACATTTCTGTTAATGCAAGGCGATTTGGTAATTCCGTTAAATAGTCAGTATACGCTAATTTCTTAATCTTTTCACGACTACGTTTTAGTTCCTCATACTTACTACTTAATTCATTTTTCGCATTGGAAGCTTCATCATAGGCAGCTTCTAACTCTTTATAATTTTCTTTTAACTGACGTTTGGCTTGTATTACATTATGCTCTGCATTAATCTTTTTTCTTATATTAATACTAAGAGCAACTAGCAGAATTAATAAAATTACAAATATACCTATAATAATATTGCCTAACCATTTTTCTACAGAATAAACAGTACTATCGGTTAATAAAACTCCCATTGCTACTTTCTTATCAATAAGCATTTTGCTACCTCAATTATTACTTTTCACGATTTTTATATATATATAAACTGGCTATTTGTGCATTATTATTATACCACAAAAAAATAATTAGGCAAACCTTTTTTATAAAACCAATTCCTATATTTAAAATTTAACTTTTTATATCATATGATACTATTTCAATAGGAAAAACCACTTTGTTTTACAATATATTAAAACAAAGTAGTTTTCCCTATTAATACCTATGAAATTATACTTTTGCATTTATTTCAATAATTTACACTAGTTTCCTAAATTTGTTCTAAGTATTCATGGATTCCTACTGCTGCAGCTTTACCTGCACCCATCGCTAAGATAACAGTTGCTGCTCCTGTTACCGCATCTCCTCCAGCAAATACCCCTTTTTTTGACGTTTGACCAGTATTCTCATCTATCGTTATACAACGATACCTGTTAGTATTAAGTCCATTAGTAGTGGAAGAAATCAATGGATTTGGACTCGTTCCAAGAGACATAATTACAGTATCTAGTTCAATTTCGAATTCTGAATCAGGTATTTCTACAGGTCTTCTTCTTCCTGATGCATCTGGCTTAGTTAGTTCCATCTTTACTAGACGCATTCCTTTTACCCATCCATTCTCATCTACAAGTATTTCTGTTGGATTGGTTAATAATAAGAAGTTAATCCCCTCTTCTTTCGCATGATGAACTTCTTCCACTCTAGCTGGTAATTCTTCTTCACCTCTACGATATACTATGTAAACCTCTGCCCCAAGTCTAAGTGCGGTTCTAGCTGCATCCATAGCTACATTTCCACCACCTACAACAGCAACCTTATTTCCTGAAGCAATTGGAGTATCATAACTTTCATCAAAAGCTTTCATTAAATTACTTCTAGTTAAATATTCATTGGCAGAAAAAACACCATTTGCATTTTCGCCTGGTATCCCCATGAATTTAGGAAGTCCTGCACCAGATCCAATAAATACAGCTAAAAATCCTTCTTCTTCCATTAATTCATCAATTGTAATGGAACGTCCAACAATTACATTGGTTTCGATTTTAACACCAAGGGCCTTCACATTCTCTATTTCAGTTTTTACAACAGTATCTTTTGGTAAACGAAATTCAGGAATTCCATATACTAAAACTCCACCTGGTTCATGAAGAGCTTCAAATATAGTAACTTCATATCCAAGTTTTGCAAGATCACCAGCACAGGTAAGACCTGCCGGGCCCGAACCAATTACAGCTACCTTCTTACCATTTGTTTCTTTTATAGCCTCTGGTTTAATGCCATGTTCTCTTGACCAATCTGCAACAAAACGTTCTAATTTTCCAATAGAAACAGCTTCGCCGCGCATACTCCTAATACATTTTGCTTCACATTGTACTTCTTGAGGACAGACTCTACCACATACAGCTGGAAGTGCAGAATATTTTCCAATAATTTTTGATGCGGCTTCTATATCACCATTTTCAATTTCTCTTATAAATCCTGGAATATCTATAGAAACAGGACATCCAAGAATACATTTTGCATTTTTACATTTAAGGCATCTACTAGCTTCCGCTTTTGCTTCCTCTATATCATAACCTAAACATACCTCATTAAAATTCTTAGCTCTAACACTTGGTTCTTGTTCTTTCACTGGTACTTTTTTTAATACATCCATGCTTTACACCCATTGCAAATCACATTGTGGCAACCTTTCTTAATTTATATTTTCTTTCGCACTTAACCCCTAAGGGTTAATATTAATTACAAAAAATTAATCTATATCTTCACAATCACATTTTCCACTTTTATGAGTATCCCCTTCGATACTTTTTAATACCTGTCGACCTTCACGAGTTTTATACATTTGCTGTCTCTTCATAGACTCGTCAAAATCAACTAAATGTCCATCAAATTCAGGGCCGTCAACACAAGCAAATTTAACTTCATTACCTACAGTTAACCTACATGCACCACACATACCAGTTCCATCAACCATAATTGGATTCATGCTAACAATCGTTTTAATTCCCAATTCTTTTGTAAGTAAACTAACGAACTTCATCATTATAACAGGGCCTATTGCAATTACTAAGTCGTATTTTTTCCCTTTATTATGTACTAAATCTTTTAAGCAATCATTAATATTTCCTTTAAAACCATAGGAACCATCATCTGTAGTCACATAAACATTGCGAGCTACTTGTTTCATTTCCTCTTCTAATATTACTAAGTCTTTATTTCTAGTCCCTATAATACAGTCAACATCAATCCCTTGTTCCTTTAACCATTTAACTTGAGGGTAAACAGGAGCAGTCCCTACACCTCCTGCACAAAATAAAATACTCTTTTTCTCTAATTCTTCTTTGGATTCATCAATTAACTCTGATCTGCGTCCAAGTGGGCCTGAAAAATCTCTAAATTCATCTCCCACATTATATGTAGCCATTCTTTTTGTTGAATTACCTAATGTTTGAAAAACTATGGTAACGGTTTCCTCTTCTCTATTGTAATCACATATAGTAAGTGGAATTCTCTCACCCTTTTCATCCATTTTAACAATTACAAATTGCCCCGGATAACAAGACTTGGCAACTCTACTAGCTTTTACATCCATTAAATATATATTAGGTGCTAAAACTTCCTTTTTAACTATTTCATACATATTAATCTCCATTCTGCCGTGTGAAAATCTTATTTTTCACACTACTCCTTGAATTTGTGTATCAGCACAATAATGCATTTTTTTCAAAATTCATTATAAAACTTTAAATAATTATAAAGTATTATAAATAAAAAATCCAGTACTTTCAAACATATCTATGTTTTATCAAATTAAGCTTGAATAATTTATTACCTATATTCATTGAAATAACTATTAATTCATGATACATATTCATAAATTCTTAAGATTTTATGTCAACCATATTAATTATTATGTGATACTCTATATTTTAGAATAAAGGAATTAACTTTGGATATGCTCCTAATGAATCTTAAATAGTGATTTATTAATTTCACAAATTGCTATATAATAAAATTACTATGTAATAAAATTACTTTGTAAGTTAATTAATACTTGAGGAGGTTACTATGTATACAATTTTAGTTTGTGATGACGATAAGGATATCGTTGATGCCATACATATCTATTTAAGCGCTGAAGGTTATAATATTATAAAAGCCTATAACGGAAAAGAAGCTGTGGAATTAATTCAAAATAATGAGGTTCATTTAGCTTTAATGGATATTATGATGCCTGAAATGGATGGAATACGTGCTACCATGTCTTTACGTGAAAACAATAGCACTATTCCTATAATATTTTTGACTGCAAAATCAGAAGATAGTGATAAAGTGTTAGGACTAAATGTTGGTGCTGATGATTATATTACGAAACCTTTTAACCCCCTTGAGCTTATTGCGAGAGTTAAATCTTCGTTAAGAAGATATACAAAGCTTGGCAGTATAGCAACAGAGGAGCAAAATATATATTCCTCTGGTGGATTAATTGTAAATGATGATCGAAAAGAAGTATATGTAGACGATGAATTAATAAAGTTAACGCCTATCGAATACAATTTATTAAAATTGCTGGTTAAAAACAAAGGGCGTGTATTTTCAATTAACGAAATCTATGAACTGATATGGAATGAACCATCTTATGGAGCAGATAATATAGTTGCGGTTCATATTAGACACATTAGAGAAAAAATAGAAATTAATCCAAAAGAACCTAAATATCTAAAAGTTGCTTGGGGAATTGGATATAAAATTGAGAAATATTAAGAAAGGACAATTATATGAATCGAATCAAAGGGTCCATCCTATTTAAAACTTTGGTGCATATTATGTTGTTCTTATCTGGTTTAACCTTTATTATTAGTACTTACCATGTATTAACTTATTTAAATACTTATTCAACTACAACCACTAATGTATATGAGACTTCGTTATTTCAAAGTAAATATTTAAAATATGTTGAACGTGTGGCTGTATACATTGACTACCGAGAGAAAGGTTATACAAGTTTAGCAACATTAGACGCCTCTTCCACTGATATATCCTCTTTATTTATAGAGAATGAGAATATTGATAAATTGGTGACAACAAAGGAAGATAAACAATCAGAGTTTGACTACTATAATGCAATTTTAAATATTCATAATAATTCATTTGAATATTATGTAAAGAATCTTAATACAGGAAAAATATATGCCTCTCCTAGTTTAGATAATCTAGTCAAAGAACATATTAATTCAGAGGATCCAGATAAAGAATTAGATGAGTATTTAAAAAGCGTGCAAACCAACGAAGCACATTTAATAATTAATACCAAAACCAAACGTTATTTTACAAACGTGAATCGTAATTACCAATACTTAAGCGAAGAAAACATAGATTGGGTTATGAACTATATAACAGGAAACATACTTGCTTCTGATGGAAAACAAGATGAATATATTATATGTACCAGCATAAATGAAAATATTAAAGATTCTAAAGATGAATTTGGTGTCATGTATAGTCATTATAATAAATTACATGACAATTACAAAACCTCTTTATATTTTGTGCCTATATCATTCATCGGTATACTACTATTTTTAGTACTCTCTATTGCATTTTGTGGATATCGAAAAAATAAAGCTGAAATAGTACTTGACTGGTTCGATAAATTATACACCGAAATTGGGATACTTTTTATTCTATTTGGTGGTTTCGCACTATATCTATTTCTTACTTTTATATGCTCCATTCTAAAGAATGATTTTTACTTATCTGATAGCTATAATATGGCAGTTGCTTATGTTATATTATATCCATTTTGCATCTATGGATTGCTAAGCTTTATAAGAAGATGTAAAGCTAATACCTTGTTTCATAATTCCTTACTTTACATTACTACTAAAAAATCAGTGGATTTTTTAGGTTCATTCATTGCAGAACGAAGTTTAACCTATCCACTTACAGGAGTACTTACTATATTTACTCTAATAGAAATCCTGGCCTTTTATTTATATGAAAATCCTTGGATTACCAGATATGATTATATCTTTATTGGAGTAATTGGTTATATATTTTTAGGACGCATTCTATTTAGAGCAGCAATTGACATAAGCAAAATCAAAAATACAACAAAAAGTATTTCAGAAGGTAATATGGCAAGTAAAATTGATACTAATTCCCTATCTTTAGCTGGAAGTTCTTTAGGTGAATATGTTAATAATATTGGGGATGGTATATCTGCCGCAGTAGATGAAAAATTAAAAAGTGAACGTTTAAAAACAGAATTAATTGCGAATGTATCACATGATATTAAGACTCCCCTAACCTCTATTATTAACTATGTAGATTTATTAAAGAAGGAAAATCTAGAGAATGAAAGGGCCGAAAAATACCTGGATGTTTTATCAGCTAAATCTTGGAGATTAAAGACGCTCATCGAAGACTTAGTAGAAGCTTCAAAAGCATCTTCAGGTACTATTAATCTTAATCTAGAGTCACTTAATCTTGTAGAACTAGTAAGGCAATCCTTGGGAGAATTTGAAGACAGATTTAATAGCCATAATCTTGAAGCAGTATTAACGATCAAAGAAGAACCTGTATTTATCTTAGCAGACGGAAGAAGTACTTATCGTATTATCGAAAATATATTTTCTAATGTTAATAAGTATGCACTAAGTGGAACAAGAATCTATATAGACATTGATACGAAAGATGATTCTGTTATTGTTTCTGTTAAAAATATATCTGCTAGTAAGCTTAATTTTAATGCGGATGAATTAATGGAGCGATTTGTTCGAGGTGATTTATCTCGTAATACAGAAGGAAGTGGCCTTGGTTTATCTATTGCAAAAAGTCTTGCAAGTCTTCAAAATGCAACCTTTGATATCATACTAGATGGAGATTTATTTAAGGCAGTGGTTACTTTCAAAAGATTACTCACTTCTAATTAGATAAGTAAATGCAAGCAAAATATTTCAACTGTTTAATTATATATCAATAAGACGTATCATATTTATAAAGATAAAAAAAGAGATTACTTCCTATAAATTAGTAATCTCTTTTTTATTACTCATTACATAATTCACTATAACTGTTAATTTTAGATAAGTAATTATTCTTATATTTTTTCTCAAAGGACACATCTTTTTTAAACCATGATGGTGGGTTAAATCTGCTAGCTTCCTCTTCACTTTCAAATTCTACTTCAATAAAAACTAAACCTTCTAAAATTCCATGAAATACATCTAATTCACCAATTAAACCATCTTGCAATGGAATTAAATAACGAGTTTTACTGATTAAATTATTATCCACTTTTTCTCTTAAGTGTGTATATGCCTCTTTTGTAAGTGGCATCTCAATTTCATTGTTTACTATCGCTACCTTTTCTTTCTTTTCTTGATTCTCATAAGGTGCTTTATAAGTTAGAATATAATCATCATTGCTTTTACGAATCCTAACAACTGGTTTAACACATAGGTAACCTTGTTCAATTTCTTTTTTATCATATTGTTCTAAATTATCAGGTAACTTAGTTATTTCATATTTCTTTTCTATTTCCATATTGGCTCCCATCTGCACTCAATTCCTGATTATAATACCTTCTGGCCATTTATAATAACTTGAAATACTAGATTCAACTTTGCAGCTGCTTTTTTACACAGTATCATACGTCCTAAAAATATTTCAAAGTAGTCCATAACTGGTGAAAATTCCGTGTCTATGGTTAAGTTAAGAGCAATTTTAGTTTTTTCCTCATTGATTACTATGCTTGACTCTTTTACTGCGTAATTTACTCTATCATGAATATCAAAAGTAGTAAAGTCACGATTTCTAACTCTTGTATACCTAACATCTGTTTTATCTGCTAATATTAATGCTGCTGCTACTTCATTGACAGGTACTGCGGTTGATTCATCATGATTACCTATGGCCGATATTATAGTAGCAATATCTTCTGGATCTACTCCTAGTTTATCTAAGATACGAAATGCCATAACTGCGCCACTTTGTGCATGATCTACACGATTAATAACATTTCCGATATCATGCATATAACTAGCTATTTGTGCTAGTTCAATTTCTCTACTAGAATACCCCATAGTAGATAATATATATTTGGCATTTTTTGCAACAATGCCAACATGGGCAAAGCTATGCTCTGTATATCCTAATGCGATTAAAGCTTCATCTGCTTTTTTTATATAAATTTTAATTTGTTCATTTTTACGAATCTCATCATATGTCATTCTTTTATCTCCATTCTACCATCAATTAAGTTCTCATATGATAGTATGTACATAATACCATGAAAATTATATATTCGTAAATAAATTGCTAAGATTTATATAATTTTAATGATTTATTAACATTATGTGGTAGTTTATTATATAATGCAAGTTATTCTATCATTCTGATTATTTAAGCCATCTACAAATTATACTTGAATTTATAAAATTTTTATGTATAATCTTATAAGTAGCATAAATATTAACCAAAGATAGGAATTTTGTACTATTAAAATGTAATAAATTGACACATAATTGTAGTGTCTTAATATGAATACAACCAAGGAGCATATATGAGTATTTTAAATGTAAGTAACCTTACACATGGTTTTGGAGACAGAGCAATTTTTAATGATGTTTCATTTCGTCTATTAAAAGGAGAACATATCGGTCTAGTTGGTGCAAATGGTGAAGGTAAGTCAACTTTTTTAAACATAGTAACTGGTAAGTTAATGCCAGACGAAGGTAATGTAGAATGGTCTAAAAACGTACGTGTAGGATATCTTGATCAACATGCAATTCTTGAAAAAGGTATGACTATAAGAAAAGTTTTAAAGTCGGCCTTTTCTTATCTTTACGAATTAGAAGCAACAATGAATGATTTGTGTAATAAAATGGCTGATGCAGACCCAGATGATTTAATGGCCATTATGGATGAATTTGGTACTATCCAAGATATACTTGACAATAATGATTTTTATATTATTGATTCAAAAGTAGAAGAAATTGGTCGTGCACTAGGGCTTGATGCCATAGGACTTGACCAAGATGTTACCGAACTTAGTGGTGGTCAAAGAACAAAAGTTTTACTAGGTAAACTACTACTTGAAAAGCCTGATATTCTTTTACTTGACGAGCCTACAAACTATCTTGATACAAACCACATTGAATGGCTAAAACGTTACTTACAAGAATATGAGAATGCATTTATCCTTATATCTCATGATATACCATTCTTAAATAGTGTTATTAATATCATCTATCATATGGAGAATGGCGAGCTAAATCGATATGTTGGAGATTATGATAAGTTTTTAGAAGTTTATGAAGTGAAAAAACAACAATTAGAAGCTGCCTATAAAAAACAACAACAAGAAATTAGTGACCTTGAAGATTTCGTTGCTCGTAATAAAGCGAGGGTATCTACAAGAAATATGGCCATGTCAAGACAAAAGAAACTAGATAAAATGGATATTATTGAACTTGCGAAAGAAAAACCTAAGCCAGAATTTAATTTTAAGGAAGCAAGAGCTGCAGGTAAATATATATTTCAAACTGAGAATCTTGTTATTGGATATGAAGAACCACTGTCCAAACCACTTAATTTATCTATGGAACGTGGTGAGAAAATTGTCCTAAAGGGTTCTAATGGTATTGGTAAAACTACACTTCTTAAAAGCATTATGGGATTAATACCTGCCCTTTCTGGTAAGGTAACTCTTGGAGATTATCTTTACAAAGGATATTTTGAACAAGAAATGACAGGTGCTAAGAATAATACTTGTATCGAAGAATTATGGACAGAGTTTCCTTCCTACTCTCAATACGAAATACGTTCTGCACTGGCAAAATGTGGTTTAACAACAAAGCACATTGAAAGTCAAGTACGTGTATTAAGTGGTGGTGAACAAGCAAAAGTACGTCTATGTAAACTAATCAATAGAGAAACAAATATATTATTACTTGATGAGCCTACAAACCATCTTGATGTAGATGCAAAGAATGAGTTAAAAAGAGCTCTAACAAGTTACAAAGGTAGTATCTTACTTATTTGCCATGAACCAGATTTTTATGAAGACTTCGCAACAAAAGTTTGGGACTGTTCTAACTGGTCAACAAGAATATAGAACTTTACATTATAATATAGTTTTATAAATAGAAGGGGTAAATTGTACCCGTAAGTAAACGCAGTTTCTTTTCTGTGTTTTTATTACAGGGTACAATTTACCCCTTTTCGCCTATTATATAAACCCTACATTCATAACTCTTCTATTCTTACAAAATTTCGCTAACTTTTCCTTTTCTAAATATAAATATCTTACTTAAAAAATAATTGATTATTATAACAAAAATTGAAAGAAATGCTTTAACTACTAGATCATTAAAATCCAATAAAGTATATAAAATAAAAAAGCCAAATACCTCAACACCTAGGGTAATTATTCTAGCTCCAAAAAATTTAGTTATTTTATTTACTTCCTCTTTAATGACTTGTGTTTTTGCTTGAAATACCCAATAATTATTTACTATATACGCAAAAGTTACTGCAATTACCCATGCTATAACATTAGATGCATATTTATCAAAGGAAGCTACTCTAGCACATAGATAATAAGTAATATAATTAACTAATGTAGTTAAGACACCAGTAATAGCATAAGTTATAGTCTCCCTATTAATATAGGAACTTAAGTACTTTTCGTAATATAATTTCATCTTTTTATTCATTGGTCAAACCCTTCTTTTTTATATTAGGCAAATGCCTTTTAAACAGAAAAAAGTATAACTTTATATCTTCTATTCTATCATTAACCGTGCCATCTGTCATCAACCTTTTAATACTTACCTTTATTTTTAACACTATCTCCATTATTAAACATAAGTAACATTTAGTTAAGTTACCTTTTATAATAATTCTAATTGTAATATCTTGTATTTAATGTTAATATTTTTAATAAAATATGTACAAGGAGTGTTTATGAGAAGAAAAGATCGAGAAGTAACCGATATTAATGAGATTATAGATATTATAAAACAATGTGACGTTTGTAGTCTTGCTTTTTTTGATGAAGAGTATCCCTATACGATTCCTTTAAATTTTGGATGGCATTACGATGGTGATAAAATTGAATTCTACTATCATTGTGCAGGTGTTGGTAAAAAGCTTGACTTAATTCGCACCAATCCGAAGGTTGCCTTTGAAATGAATTGTAATCACAAGCTTATCACTGGTGACAATGCATGTGATTATACTATGGAATATGAAAGTGTTTGCGGTAATGGTATTATTCAGATACTTCCTGATGAAGATAAAATAACTGCACTTAATTATTTAATGAAGCAATATTCAGATGGGGAAAGTTTTCAGTATGATGAAAATCTTGTTAAGAGAATCGCTGTACTTAAATTAACAGTTCATAATATTTTCGGAAAAAAATTAAAACATAGTTATTAGATATCTATAAAAGTACACAAATAGGATATATCCTATCTGTGTACTTTTATTATTTAAATCAATATGAGAAAAATATTAATATAACGCCAATATGTATGACATATAGCTTGACATATATTCCACTTAACGATAGTTTACTAGTATGTTAAACCATATCCAAAATCAAATAGTAGTTCAATATTCTCTTTCCCTATATCCTCAACATTCTTATAGTATGGCATTGGTAATTTTCCATGAAATGGTTTCTCTCCTACTAAAACAGATGCAACACCATCCCCTTCACTTCCAGGTAGATAACACATAACAGCACTATCCCAATCACTTATATATTCAGTTATTATTGTATTTCTTCCTGTTACAAGTAATGTCACTGTTGGTATAGGCAAAGAACTAGCATATTCGATTGCTTCACTATTATCTGGATGAGCAAGTTCACCTACAATGGATAAATCCTTTGTATCTCCTTCGAATTCAGCATATGGTACTTCACCTATTACCAATATACATATATCTGCTTCATTTGCTCTATCCCTATCCGTAATAATCTCTATTCCCATCTCTTTTTCATATTCTATAAGACCTTCTAAAATGGTTGTTCCCTTTGTTACTTTGTTACCTGGAGTATCCAAATTTCCTTGCCAACTTAGTCCCCAACCTCCACATTGTAATCCCATATTGTTCGCTGCTGGACCTACAACTAATATTTTTTGACCCGTTTTTAATGGTAAAGTATTATTTTCATTTTTTAATAAAACTAGGGACTTTTCAACTAAATCTTTTGCTATATTTCTATATTTATCATTACCGATTTCTTTCGTTTCATATGTAACCTTCTTCATATATGGATCATCAAATAATCCTATATCAAATTTAACCGTTAAAATTCGACTAACTGCATCATCGATTCTTGATACAGGAATTGCACCATTTTTTACTCCTCTTAAGATGGCTGAAATAGCTTCACTATAATTATACGGCTCCATAAACATATCCACACCTGCATTTACAGATAACACTATTTTATCATAAAAACTACTGCCACTTAAGGCGTTCATTGCCTCCCAATCTGAAACTACGAAACCTTTAAATCCCAATTCTTCTTTTAATACATCTGTTAATAAATATTTATGTTCATGCATTTTAACCCCTTGATAGGAGCTAAAGGATGCCATAATAATTTTCACTCCAGATTCAACTAATTTTTTATATGGCACTAGATCAGAGTTCCTAAGTTCTTCATCTGATTTTAATACATCTCCCCTATCAATTAAGAAATCACCTTCCCCAGTTCCAAACAATGTACTACCATCTGCCACATAATGCTTCGCAGTTGCCACTATCCCATGATCCTTTTGACCTTTTATATAAGCATCTGCTAACGCAGTTACTATGGTAGTATCAGAAGAATAACATTCATAAGTTCTTCCCCATCTTGGATCACTACTTATTGCTACACAAGGCGAAAAATTCCATAAGGCACCAAGAAGCTTCATTTCTTCAGCCACAGCAGCAGCCATATCATATACAAGTTTCTCATCATTAGCAGCACCTAAACCTATATTATGTGGAAAAACGACTGCATTTTTTACTAATGCTACTCCATGTACTGCGTCTAATCCATATAAGATAGGAATTTGCTTATCCGTTCTTGCGGCTGCTTTTTGATATGTATGCATCATGGCTTGCCAATCCTCTACTGTATTATTACCAGGAAAGGAACCTCCACCACTTAACACTGACCCAAGTCCAAACTTTGTTAATGCGCTACCATCTACCGCATCTCTTCCACCTTGAAGCATTTGGCCTACTTTTTCTTCCATTGTCATTTCTAATATTAGCATATCCACTCTTTCTTTCGTAGATAGCGTAGTATCCGTTAACCATTTCTTTTCTTTTTCTACAACTTCATTATTACTTGAATTATTAATTGTATTATTAATTGTATTATTACTTTTTGTGGAACATCCTCCCATTACAATCATAAGTAATAAAAAAATAATCATATAAAACTTCTTATATACTTTCATCGAATCACACACCCCTTTTTTTCATCTATTTGTTATATTTTAACATTAATGTATTTGACTGTAAATAAAAAAGATTCAAAGCAAAAGGCCTTGAATCTTTTTTACTAAAATGGAGGGATTTTTCAATTTTTTTCCTTATTATCTTTGTCAAATTGCTCTCTTAATTTCTTTAATGCTTTTTTTTCAATTCTTGATACATAAGATCTAGATATGCCTATTTTATGAGCTATTTCTCTCTGTGTTACTTCTTCTCGCATATTTAAGCCATAACGCATTTCAATAATATCTCGTTCCCTTTTTGTTAAGACCTTACTTACTAATTCATATAATCGTTTGACATTACTTTGAAGTTCTATTTCTTCTATAATATCCATATCTGTGCTTTCAATAATATCCAGTAAATTTATTTCATGCCCTTCTTTATCAGCACCTATAGGCTCATATAAGTAAACTTCCTTCGCTTGCCTTTTACCACTACGTAGCATCATAAGCAATTCATTTTCAATACACCTGGAAGCATATGTCGCAAGTCTAATCCCCTTATCTGTGTCAAAAGTATCTATCGCTTTGATTAACCCTATGGTGCCAATCGATATAAGGTCATCTATATCTTTATCCGCCGTGTTGTATTTTTTAACAATATGTGCCACCAGACGGAGGTTACGTTCAATCAATACGTCTCTTGCTTCCTTACTTCCTTCCATGCATAGTTCTAGCATATCCGTTTCTTCTTTGGCGCTCAGTGGTTTAGGAAATGATTTCACTGATAAACACCTCAACGATTAGGGTTATTATTAGTTTATGTTGAATGCTGTGATAAAGTGCCTTTCCTAAAATTATTATTTTACTTTATATGGTGGTACAAACATGGTGATAAATGCAACGAATTATATTCATGTATTCTTTTTATATTAATAATTAATTATATGCTGACAGCTATGTACATAATTTCTTTTATTTCAATTTTGTAATAGGTAATTTTATTCTTTTATTTTTATTGTTCTTCGTTAATGTTTATATATAAAACATTGCTACTTCTTATTAAGCTTTCCATTCTTATCAAATGTAATACCAAATTGTTTACAGTAGCCATTCATTTTATTAAGTATTCTTATCTTTTCCTTACCTGTGCTTGGTGTAGGTTGATAATTATTTCGGTCCTTAATTGACGAAACAGAGCATGGGATAATACGAACATTATCATCTAATACCAATTTATCATTATGAAAGGAAAATGTCTGCTGATAAATCATAGTATCCTTATCCGATGGATTGGTATTTCCTCCAAAACAGAAATTACCAAGACTGTATACGATGTAAGCATCTTTATATTTTTCAATTGGCTGAAGAACATGAGGATGATGTCCTAGAACTAAATCTGCCGAACCTTCATCAATAGCAATTCTGCTTAGTTTCATCTGAAACTTAGTTAATTTACTTGTTTTTTCAATACCCCAATGAAAACTTACAATTAATAAATCTGGATTTTCTTTCTTCATTTTTTTTATAGCTTTACGTAGTGTTTCAATTGATTTCTCATTTTCACTTATGCCTTCTATTGATATCATACCAATTTTAATGCCTTTTACTTCATATATACCAAGTTGGGTATTGGATGAATATACAATCCCTGCATTCTTAAAACTATCTAAGGTATCGGTATAACTAATATTACCATAATCTTTGTAATGATTATTTGCATAGGAAACTGCTTCAACAGAACCTTCTTTTAGTATATTTATATAGGATGGTTTTCCCCTGAAAGCCCATTTTTTATCAACTCGTTTTCCACGTTCACTTAAAGTACCCTCGAAATTAATTATGGTCATATCATCCTTTTCAAAAATTGATTTAACATTTTTAAAGAAATAGGCATCATCTTTTTGTTTATTGTATACTGAAAAGAAGTTCACGCTTACTGGCTGTTTTATATCACTTGATAAGGTAACATCACCTGCTGCACTAATGGTTATTTGCACATCCTTTGTTACTGTTACCCTACATTTAGCCTTTGCTTCACCTAAGGTAACATAGACAGTTGCCTCACCCCAATGTACCGCTTTTATTAAGCCATTCTTAGTTACCGTTATAACCTCTTTATCACTGCTTTTATATTTCACTTTATTACTTGTTAAGTTTTCTTCTGTTAAAGTTACTTTTAACTGATAGGTTTTCCCTTGTTTTAAGGAAACCTTATTTTTGCTTAATATTAATGAACCTGTGTATTCATTATTTTGGACGTCCTCTTTGGTATCTTCTTGCTCCTTGGTATCTTCTTGCTCCTTGGTATCTTCCTGCTCTTTGGTATCTTCCTGCTCTTTGGTATCTTCTTGTACATTCATATCTTCTTGCTCTATATTCTTGTTTTCTACAACTATCTCATTCACATCTTCTTTATATGTATTATCTTTTAAATCCGTATATATTTCTTTACCATAAACACTACTATCACAAAAAAATAATAAAATTAAACTAAAAGCAAAAAGTACTTTAAATTTTTTAATAAAGTTATTACTAGAATTTTTCATATTACCTCCTTAGTTTTATTTACAATGAGGTAATTATACCACAATTAACCATAATATAAATAATGAAACATTAAATTAAATCCTATTTATGTATTGCTGTTGTATTAACTAACCTTCTGAAAAGTACCCCCCAATACCTTCTATAGGTATAGCAATTCAGATGGTAACAGCATTGTGCCAAACTTTACTAAGGCTGATTAGCCCAATCAGCAGGATATGTTACATATATAAATCTTGCATAATTAGGAACAGCGAATTGTATACTACTTCCTTTTGGTATTAGTATCAATTCACCCGCATTTGCGGTTACAGTTTTACCTTGTATATTAATACTTAACGTACCCTCTATTACATAATCAATCTCATCATAATTTAATGTCCAATCAAAGGTAGTTTTTGTCATTTCCATGATTCCACAGCCAAGTCGTTTACTTTCTTCCAGTGTAAATATATCTTTCGTATACACCATATCCGTTTTTTTCCCTGTATCTAAACGATTACTTTCATTCACTTTTACAGTTGGTAACTTTACTGATGTTACACCACCTGGACCAACTTCACGAACAAAATCTACTTGATTTAGATTACATCCTGTTAACTTTTCTTGTAGTATTTCTTTGATGAGTGATTCAATTGTTGATTTATCTACATTCATTTACGCTTTATCCTTTCCAAGTGTTTTATTTGCAATAAACATTGCAACTATAATAGCTGTTATACCACCAACTAATTTACCAATAATCATTGGAAATATCATGTCTGCGTTAAATCCTGCCGTAAAACCTAAGTGATCACCAAATACAAAAGCTGCTGAAACAGCAAATGCAACGTTTAGTATTTTACCTCTATTATCCATATCCTTCATCATACCAAACATTGGGATACTATTCGCTAAACTTGCAACTAAACCTGCTGCTGCTACATCATTCATGCCTAAAACTTTTCCAAGTCCCATTAATGGTTTTTTAAATACTTTTGTTATTACATAAACAAGAGGAAATGCACCAGCTAATACTATAGCAATATCAGCTACAACCGTAAAGCCTTCACTAATAGGATTCATACCTGGAATAATTACAATACCGGTTAGCTGTTCAACAATACCAGCACCAAGTCCCAATGTAATAACAGCTACAACAAATTTTCCAAAGTAAGTAAATCCCTTTACCATCGCCGATTCAAATCTCCATAGTCCAAGTGCAATTAGTAATGCAAATATAATAATGGGAATTAAATTCCTAACTACCATCATTAATGGAAATCCTGCAATCAAACCTCCTACAAATGATCCGATAGGAACTGTTATAACACCTGCAAGAACACCTGTTGCTAAATATTTTCTATCTGATTCTTCAATAATACCTAAACCCACAGGAATTGTGAAAACAATTGTTGGACCAAGCATAGCTCCAACAATAAGTCCACCAAATAAACCTGCATTAGGATCAATAGCAAGAGCCTCTGCAAGTGGTGCACCACCCATATCATTTGCAAGAATTGAGCCTGCAAACATAGCTGGATCTGCTCCTAATAATCCAAACAACGGTACAACAACTGGTTTTAGTATATTTGCAATTACTGGTGCTAGAGCAATAATACCTACCATGGATATAGCTAATGCACCAATTGCCATAATACCTTCTTCAAACTTTTCTCCAATACCAAATTTATTGCCAATAATACGATCTAGGGCACCAAGTGCAGCAAATATAACCATAATATAAACGATAATCTCATTTATGCTCATAAACGTACCTCCTTTTCTTTATTTTAAGTATATTTAAACAAATGTTTAAGCAATTCTTCACTAGGAGACCTTATAATTGAAACGTTAGCAGTATCATTGATATCTAAAGTTCTTTTACCTTCTGCCAATCCATATTCAACATTACTAAGAGAACCTGTTATAAAATATACAAGTTTTCCACCTATGCCAAAGGCTAAATGTAATTTTATTAATTTTACATCACTGCTTTTTAAGGACATATCTAAGGCCTTTATACCTGCACATACTTTGTTCGTTTCCATTATGCCAACTGCTCCATTAACTAATCTATCACCATATTGATTTTTAAAGGCATCAATAATGCTAGGATTAACTGCGTGAACTTTAAAGTTATCTATTAGGGTTTTATCAGACAGGAGTATACCATAATCTATTGCTTCATTTACTTCACCTTCATTCCCAGATAGTATGACGATAAATTTTCCAGGACATATGGTTCTCATGTATATGATCTCAACATTTGCCTTTTTAACAACTTCATTTGAAACTTCTATTCCTTTACTAATACTTCGAAATTCTAAAGCACCTATGCTATGGTTCATCCTTAAGTCACCTCGACTTTATCAACAATTCCTATTATTGCTACATCTATAGGCGCTAATGGATTGCCAGTTGCAAGTCTTGCTGCTCCTCCGCGACTAATGAGTACTAAATCACCAACGCCTGCACCAACAATATCAGATGCTACAATTAAATCTTCTTTCTCATTCTCATGATCCAGTAATAATTTTAACACTAATAATTTTTGTCCATTTAATTTTTCATCTTTTTTTGTTGCCCATACACTTCCAATAACTCTTCCTATCTCCAATTGACCTTCCTCCGCTCGTTATACTTTTTTAACTTTAATATTATGATCTCTCATATAATCTAGCGCCAATGGAGTTATGATACAATTATTATGAATTGATATGGATGTAAATCCTTTTCTACAAACCTTACTTAAATCAGATTCTAAGATTAAATTTTTATAGGTTAAATCTACATCCATTATCATATTAGTTGTAACTTGCTCTTCCTTAACATCCTTTAGTAATTCTAATATATTAGTAATTGGTTTCATTCCATACTGAAATAACTTATTTTCATAATCGCTATATAAGGAATACAGGTTTTTGTAAGCACTCTCTTTATATTTTTTGTATTCCATACACGAATCAATTACAAAAACTGCTTCCTCTTTCAACAATGCTTTTAATATAAATAATTCTTCCCGTCTATGACAACATCCTGTAGCTAAACTTCCTAACATATCAATCGTCATATTGCTAATAACTATGGCATCATAGTTTACTGTGGTATCATATTTTACTGTGGCATCATAGTTTGCTGTGGCATCATAGTTTATAATATCCTCATTAAAAGGAACAACGTCATAAATATTAGTTAATGGTATAAGATCCGTTTCCGGAACTTCACCAAATAGAATAATTACTTTTTTTGTTGTAGAACTTACATTGATTTGAAGTCTTTTATATAATTCCTCTATTACTTCTTCTACGAACGTTTGATTAACCATATTTTGCTCCCGTCTGCGTGCTCTGCACGCATATAAATCAGGGAGTGTATTTTACACTTTGCCCCGTCTGCGTGCTCTGCACGCGTATAAATAAGGGAGTTGATCCCGTCTGTGTGCGTTTTCTTATCTATTTATCATGTTTTAAAATAATACCAAGAGTACCTTTTGTAAAACCGCAAGCATTCGCTTCATCATAATCTATGTGAACATAAGTCGCAAAGTTTTCATGTACTCTAGCGACTACATCATCAAAGATAAGGGGTCTTTCACCAAATACCTTTAATTTTACAATCTCCCCATCCTCTAGATGAAATCTTTTTGCATCTGTTGGATGTAAGTGAATATGCCTTTTTGCAACGATTACTCCCTTGGATATTTCAATTTTTTTATCTCCATAGCTTATTACTGCTCCAGGTGTATTTTCGATATGGCCACTTTGCTTAATTGGAGCTTTTATACCTAGTACTAGAGTATCAGTTAAAGATACTTCAATTTGAGTTTCTTTTCTCTCAGGACCTAATACAATAACATTATTTATTGTACCTTTAGGACCTGTTACAGATACTCTTTCTTTACATGCATATTGCCCTGGTTGGGATAAATCCTTCATCTTCGTTAACTGATAATTTGCTCCAAAAAGATATTCAACATCTTCTCTTGTTAAATGTACGTGTCTACCAGACGCTTCAACTTCAACAAAGATCTTTTGTTTTATCTCTTCTACAATTAGATCTATCATACTTTCAGATATTAGTTCCATATAGTCATCCTCTTTTAAAAATCAATTTGTATAGGTTACTTTTTTAGGTTTCATATTTCTTAGTTAAATACTTAAACATCATTACAAAAAATAGGGATGACAAACGATTAAGTCCTCTTATAATATCTACTCTACTAGTCTGGCCATAATCATCTTTAAAGGCTTTATATGCTATTAATTCTGTTTCTCTAGTTTTTGTACGCAATCTATTTAAATATGCAACAATTTCACCATGTTTATAACTTGGTATAAAATGATTCATACCATAATATTTACTTGGATGATGTGAATGCTCTCTTAATTCTTTGGCTGATAATCCTTGCAAATTAAATTCAGACATTTCCTCGCCTGTTATCTCATAGCGAATCATTAATTGAACAAATTTCATAATCTCTTCTAGATCAGTTACTAATTGTTTCAACATCTGTTTTTCTGCAATAATTTGAAGTAATATAATCTCAGATTGTAGAGAATCAATTGCGCCACGGAAAGCTATTTTGGGGTGATCTTTAAATACTAATAAATTACCTCTAAGATGGGTCATGTGTTCTGGTTTTTCTGTTAGTTTTACACCAAATAAAGTTTCATATATCCCATTCTTTTCATTTGAATCGGTTTCATCATTTTCTTTTGTTTTACCTGTAATATGTCCAGTCTCTGATTTAACCAATTTATCATCTCCCATATTATAATCTTGTTTTTTTATATTAATTTTTTTTTCAATTAGAAATTCTCTTGCTGATGGTGTAATAAGTTGATTTTCCGAAAGGTGGATATCACTTTTCGCCTTTATTTTACCACTATTAAACAATTTTTTTACATCGTCTTCTGTTAATAATGACATTAAATCATCACCTCCTGCTTATTTTAGTATTTACTGTATCATAATCTTGTAGTCTTTCTTATGCCAATTATGATACAGTAATACCAGTTACTTTAACCTTTGAAGCAACTTTAAGCATTTTCATTTTATAGAAATAAAATAAATTATGCGCCAGTATTATGAGGTAAGATTACATCTACTTCTGAGTGTGGTCTGGGAATTACATGAACTGAAATTAGTTCACCTACTCGTTCAGCTGCTGCAGCACCTGCGTCTGTAGCAGCTTTAACTGCACCAACATCACCTCTAACCATAACCGTAACAAGACCTGCACCTATTGATTCTTTTCCTACTAATTGCACATTTGCTGCTTTAACCATAGCATCTGCTGCTTCAATTGCACCTACTAAACCTTTTGTTTCAATCATTCCTAATGCATTTGTATTTGCCATTTTATATTCCTCCTGAATATGTTAGTTATTTTCAAAGTGGATATTCACATTGCGAATACTTTCATAGTATTCTTCATTTTTCATATTATATTAATTCTTTTAAAATTCTATCTACGATATTATCAATTAATTGTTTTTGACTTCCTGTTACATTACATCCATTTGATTCAATTGGATTCATTCGTCTTATTTCTTCAAGTTCTCTAACTCCATATGCAACACGCTTAATATTAATCACGTCCATTGGTCCAATATTATTGGAAGAGGAACTTCCACCAACTGCACCACAACCAAGTGTTAATGCTGGGAAAAGATTTGTACTTCCACCTATTCCACCAAGTGAACCTGGTGTGTTGATTAATATACGAGAAGCTGGTACGCGAAGGGAGAATTTTTTAACAAGTTCATCATTATTAGCATGCATACAAAATGTATGTCCTGCTCCTTCAAACTCTAGTATTTGTACACATTTTTCTAAAACTTCATCAACAGAATTTTCAACGAACAAAGCTAAAATAGGCGCTAATTTCTCGTGTGAATATGGCGCACCATCACCTACACTTTTCTCTCTAGCAACTAAAACTCTTGCAGTACTTGGTACTCTGTTTAATCCAGCTAATTTTGCTATGTGTTCCACACTTTTTCCAACAATCTGTGGATTCATAGTTCCATTTGCTCTTAAAATGAATTTACCTAGTTTCTCTGATTCTTCACTATCTAATATATAAGCTCTTTGGGCTTTAAGTTCAGCAACTACTTTTTCTTCAATACACTTTTCTACAATAATGGATTGTTCTGAAGCACAAATCGTACCATTATCAAATGTTTTAGAATCTAAAATTCGTTTTATTGCCACCGCAATATCTGCTGTCTTATCAATAAAGGCTGGTCCATTACCAGCTCCTACACCGATTGCTGGAGTACCTGATGAATATGCCGATTTCACCATTGCAGCTCCACCAGTAGCTAGTATCAGTGCTGTATAATCACTCTTCATTAATTCAGTGGTAGCTTGTAATGTTGGTACTGAAATCGATGATATACATCCTTTTGGTAGCCCAGCTGCCTCTGCTGCTTCTGAGATTATCTTTACCGTTTCAAGAATCGCTTTTTTTGCACCTGGATGAGGTGAAAAAACAATTGCATTACCACCTTTTACTGCTATCATTGCTTTATAAATAACGGTTGATGTTGGATTGGTAGAAGGAACAATACCTGCAATAACACCTACCGATGTTCCAATATCAAGAATCTTCTTTTCTTTATCGTCCCTTATGATTCCTACTGTTTTTTGATCCTTAATCGCCTCATATACAGTTTTTGCTGCAAACATATTTTTAATAACTTTATCTTGCCATATACCAAATCCAGTTTCCTCATTAGCCATTTTAGCTAATTTAGTTGCATTCATAATTCCCGCTTCGGAAATTGCTTTTACAATTTTATCTATTTGAACTTGATCAAATAGAGCTAATTTTTTTTGTGCTTCATAAGCAGTCTTTAAGAGTAGTCTTACCTCTTGTATAGAAACTAGATCTTTATCCATTAACTCCATCAAACTTCTCCCTTCTTCTTGTCCATATAATCCGTAATATATTTAATCAAGTCTTCTTTTTTAGCAGAATTCAATTTTTTTGAACTAATTGGTTTTCCAAGTGACTGAATCAAATCCTTAAGTTCAGTTATACTTTTTTTCTTAATTTCTTCTAAAGTAAGACCATTTAATACACTATCTTCCACTGCAGCATTTCCATGATTTATATCTACTAAATCTTCTTTGGGAAGATCGTTTCCTTCTTTAAGAAGATTTGTTTCATCTTTAAGATGTTCTAAATTATCTTTTCCTTCTTTAAGATTAGCATTTCCATCTTTAACTTCTGGTTCTTTAACTTCTAATTCCTTAACTTCTGATTCTTCAACCGTAGTACCTTCTTTGCCTGTGGTAATGTCAGGTTCCGTTGATTCTTCTTTTGGTGTAGTAATGATTTTTGCCTGTGATATCATTTTACTATTTTCTTTATTTGCAATTATATTGCTAGCTATCAAAGACTCATCTACTCTTGGTATAATATGTGTTGCTCTAACTTTACCAATTCTAGAAGCAGACTCTCCTCCTGCTTCTACAGCCGCTTTTATTGCTCCTACATCACCAAACAATTGAATTGTAACAATTCCACTTCCTACTTTTGTAATCCCACCTAATTTAATATTTGCTGCCTTAAGTGCCGCATCAGCCGCCTCTATTGCTGGTGGGTAACCGATGACTTCAATTAGTCCTAAAGCTCTGTCCATCTTATTCTATTTCCAGTGGTCTATCAGCAACCGCTCTTACGGCTTCAGCAAACGCACTACATGCGGCATTACATGCAGATTGAGAACCTGTAAGAAGTCCACCACCAAAGTTAGTTTCAGATGGAGGTCCAAAGAATTCAACTAATTCAACATCTGCAGCTTTCATAGCTGCGTCTAAACCATAGATAGCTTCAAGAGGAGGGGCTATTAAATAAGCTAGGGCATCTCCTTCTGTAATTCCAGCAACTTGTGATAAATATGAACCTGTTCTTGATACTGTATGGGCATAATATACAATGGAATTATCATCATTTGCACTGATGAAACATGCTCCAGTTGCTATAAAATTAAGAGCTGCACTTAGTCCACTTTTTACTTCAGCTGGACTTGGACCTGCTATTATTCCTATCACTTCTCCTGCTAATTTTGTAGAAGCATTTCCAGCTCCTGCATACATTGACCTAGCATATACTACATCCACATCTGCATCTTTTGTCGCTTCATCTAATGCTGTATAAGTTACATCATCTGTATCTGCTGTAATAATACCTAAACTTTTGTGTCTTGGTCCTAATTTAAGTTTTTCTGCTAGCCCAGGACTTACATTAGAAATCACCCGAACCCCAAGAACTTTAGGACGTATTTTTTCATTTTTCATAACTATCTCCATTCTGCAGTGTGAAAATCTTTACCTTCACACTTCACCGCGAATTTGTTTTATTCATTTCTTTCGTAGACCCTATTTATTTTAAGTCAATACCAGATGCTTTCTTATCTAACATAGTTTTAATTAATTCTGCAGTATGTGCACCTGCTTCTACCGCTGTTGTTCCGCCTTTATGAATATTTGATATTACTGTTCTTTTTGCTTCTGGAAGACCATGTTTTGGTTTGTAGGCAATATATGCTGACATAGACTCAGCAGTAACAAGACCTGGTCTTTCACCAACTAGCATACAGATAACATCTGCATCCGTTACTTCACCAATGGCATCCATTGCACCAACTCTGGCGTATTTTATGAATAAAATTTCACCTATGGTTATTCCGTACATCTGTAATCCTTGTTTAATCGCTGGTATGGTATCTTCTACATTTGCTTCTATGGCAGAAGATGATAATCCGTCACCTACTACAATTAGTACTTTGGGATTCTGACCACAGGTTTTTCTTATCACATCTAGTTCTGCACTAGCAAATCGTCTTCCTAAATCCGGTCTCGTTAGATATTCATCTTTATCTTTACAAAGTGTTTTAACAAACACGAAATTGTTTTTCTTAATAAACTCTTCTGACACATCGGAAAATACTGCATCTTGCGCTGCTGCATGATCTGCTCTTACACGTAGCATGGTAATTGTCTTATACCTAGCTCCAGCTTTGCCAATACCTAGTCTAGCTGGCGTTTTAGATTTCATATCTAAATAAGACTCTTTGTCTTTTGCATCCTTTACTAAAAACTGCTTTTTTAGGTCAATTGTTGTGATATCTTCAAGACAACCCGTAGGATCGATTACTGTTGATTCATTCTTTTTTGTTGCAACGTTTTGTACAGTTCCAATGTTTGAAGCAACAACAGTTCTATCTGTACTATCACCATGAATCATTTGTTCCACCAGTTGTTCGACCATTATTCTTAAATCTTTTTCATTCATATTAGTTTCCTTACCTTTCTATCTAGAATAATGTAGAAGCATCACCAGCTTTTTTAGTGAGTCTTCCTTTTTCATCAACAAAGTCCATTTTAACTAGCCATTCATGAAATGGCTTAATTGCTGTTAATCCAAACATTTCTCTAAGTGCAGCTGTTTCATGGAATCCAGTTGTCTGATAGTTTAACATTACGTCATCACCATGTGGGATACCCATAAAATAATTGCAACCTGCTGTTGTTAATAACACTGAAAGATCCTCAATACTATTTTGATCTGCTTTCATATGATTGGTATAACATGCATCACAACCCATTGATATTCCTGTTAATTTACCCATAAAATGATCTTCAAGACCTGCACGGCTAACCTGTCTTCCATCATATAAATATTCTGGTCCAATAAAACCTACAACCGTATTAACTACAAAGGGTTTGAAACGTTTGGCAAATCCGTAGCATCTAGCTTCCATGGTAACTTGATCCGTGTCATGATGGGCTTCTGAAGATAATTCTGAACCTTGTCCAGTTTCAAAATACATTACATTAGGTCCTTCTGCTGTTCCTCTTGATAATGCTAATTGTCTTGCTTCTTCAATTGTTGATGCATTAAAACCAAAAGCAGTATTTCCTTTTTCTGAACCTGCAATCGATTGGAATATAAGGTCAGTTGGTGCTCCTTTTCTGATTGCATCCATTTGTGTTGTAACATGAGCAAGTACACAAGTTTGTGTTGGTATCTTATATTTGTGCTTGATTTCTTCAAATCGTTTTAATACTCTTACTACACTTTCTGTTGAATCATCTACTGGGTTAAGGCCAAGTAGAGCATCACCTGCACCATAAGTAAGACCTTCCAATAAAGATGCCATAATTCCATCAGGATCATCGGTTGGATGATTTGGTTGAAGTCTAGAGGATAATGTTCCTGGCATACCGATTGTTGTATTACAATGTGCAGTAATTCTTATTTTGCTTGCACCATAAATTAAGTCCATATTTGACATTAACTTAGCCACTGCAGCAACCATCTCTGAGGTAAGTCCTCTTGATATACGTTTTATATCTGCTCCTGTTGTTTCAATATCTAAAATCCATTCTCTTAAATCAGATACCGTCCATCCTTTGATTTCATTGTATATAGGTTCGTTTACATCATCTTGAATGATTCTTGTTACCTCATCAAGTTCATAAGGAACCGCAGGATTATTTCTTAAATCTGAAAGTGTTATCTGTGCTAAAACTACTTTAGCAGCTACTCTTTCTTCTGCTGACTCTGCAGCAAGGCCTGCAAGTCTATCACCTGATTTCTCTTCATTCGCTTTAGCCATAACTTCTTTTAGTGATTTGAACTCATAAACATGTCCAAATAATTTTGTTTTTAATATCATATTATTCTCCATTCCGCCGACATACCACAAAACCCAGCGTCAGCACAAATTTGTCGTGTGAAAATTCTTGATTTTTCACACTAGCTTCCTTACATGTATATTGTTTAAGAATGAAATACTAACGTCTTTACTACTACTGGTAACACTGAACCCTCAGCAATAGGACTTCCAATGTCTATATAATCTCCATTATCTAGTTTCACACTATCTAGACATACCACATCTTTAGAATAGGACAATAAATTATATATTGTCTGACCTAAAGCCTTAGCCATATCCTTTTCTACAATGATAATTAATGGTAATTCTCTTTTTAATAATTCACTCATTCCTTCTACTAAGCCATTTGCATATTCCTTTACCTCTAAAAAGGTTGGATTCTCTTTTCCCTCAATTGCAATTGCTACTCTTTGCATATCACCTTCTAACTTAAACCACTCTAACTTTTTCTTAAGTGCCGCAGCAAGTGTAGCGGAACCCTTTCCTTCATCATCCATTGATAACTTTAAGAT
>JAEWHU010000228.1 GCA_023387635.1 Bacillota bacterium | reverse complement strand
AGTTGGTGGAGCGGAAACTTATAGAGTCGAAGATACTATGACTAGAATATTAAAGATATCAAGACTTGAAAAGACAGAAGCTTTTGTAACACCAACAGGTATTTTTTTAACACTTGCTGATCCTAGTATAGATGCAATAACACTTGTAAAGCGAGTAGAAACTAGAGTTACCAATATTTCGAATATTTATGAAGCGAATAATATCTCGAGAAAATTATGTAGTGGTCAAATAAGTAACCAGGACGCTTATGAACAACTTTCTAAAATGAAAAATATGAAAATATATGAGGATAAAGTAATCTATGTATGCACAATATTAACATCATTATTTTTTAGTGTTTTATTAGGCAGTAATTTACTTGGCTGTTTAGTTGCTGGATTTAACGGTGGGTTAATTGCACTTGTAATTTGGGCTACAAAGAAGTTTCGTATTCATTCCATTATAAAGAATTTAATTGCATCCATATTAATTGCATTTTGTTCTATGTTTTTCTTACACGTAATTAAACTACCTCTTCAATTAGAAATATTAATTGGTGGTTCTGTAATGCCACTTTTACCTGGAGTAGCAATTACGAATGCTATAAGGGATACTTTGCAAGGTGATTATTTATCAGGTGGTGGACGAGTTATTGAAGCGTTTGTTTCCGCTGCAATGACTGCATCTGGTATAGGTATAGGGATGGCATTCTATTCATTTATTGGAGGTATTATGTTATGATAGTACAAGTACTAGGTGCTTTTCTTGCAGTTATAATGGTTGCTGTCACTTTTGGAGTTCCAAGAAAATTTCTTGTATATTCGGGTTTGGTTGGGGCGATTGGTTGGTTAGTTTATTTATTAATTAAAGATTCAGGGTATTCAAGTGCAACAGGAGGATTTTTTGCTACTCTTATAGTTGCTTTAATTTCACATAGTTTTGCTCGTATTAAGAAAACTCCTGTCACTGTATTTTTAATTGCTGGTATCTTACCACTAGTACCAGGAGTTGGGATGTATCAAATTGCATACAATTTAATTACGAATAATAATTCTCTAGTACTTTATTATTTTAGTGAAACTATTAAAATGGCAGGAATGATAGCGCTCGCTATATTTGTAATGGATACTATATTTCGTATTTTTCAAAAAAACTAATAGAAGTATTTTGTAATCTTTTCTTGCATTTTAAAATAATAATGGTTAAAATAAAATATGAAAGTTTATGCATATACTTCTGTTTAAATTTTAATGATGTAGGTATAGATTGGAGCAAAGAATGAGAATTGGTTTATTGCGACATTTTAAGGTAAATTGTCCACATAAAAAAATGATGACTTCGAAGGAGTTTAGAGAATGGTCGGAGCGTTATGAAAAATCAAAGGTTATTAAGAAACAGGTTGACATGTATGGTGTTGAATGGGACATTTGTTATGTGAGTGATTTGCCAAGGGCAATTACTACGGCAAAAGAAGTTTATAGTGGCAATTTGCATATTGATAAATTACTTAGAGAAGTAGATAATGCACCTTTTATACATACGGAACGATTAAAGCTACCATTTGAAATTTGGCACATTTGTGGAAGATTAGCGTGGTACTTTAAATCCACCAGTCAACCAGAATCTGTTGTCGGAACTAGAAAAAGAATTAATGATTTTCTTGATCGCATTGACTGGGACAAGGAAAACATATTAATTGTATTTCATGGATTTATGTTGTTTAATTTTCAAAAAGAATTACGCAAAAGAGGTTTTAGTGGTGAAAAAGTTAGAAAAGTAAAAAATGGTGTATTGTATCAATATGTTAATGGAGACGAATAGAAGAAGTGGGAGTAGTGTGAAAAATCAAGATTTTTCTCACAGTTGAATGGAGCATATTATGAAAATAACAATACTTTGTGTTGGTAAAATAAAAGAAAAGTATTTTACAATGGCTATAGATGAATACACTAAACGTCTGACAAGATATTGTAAGTTAGATATCATAGAAATACCTGATGAAAAAACGCCAGATGATGCTAGTGAAGCTATTGAGACTCAAATTAAAAAAATTGAGGGTGAAAAGTTATTAAAAAATATGAAAGATGGTGCATATGTAATAACACTTGCCATAGAAGGAGATATGTTGTCTTCAGTTGATTTAGCAAATAAGATGGAACGCCTAGCTACTATGGGTTCTAGCCATCTTATTTTTGTTATTGGAGGTTCTCTTGGCCTTAGTAAGGAAGTATTGGATAGAGCTGACTTTAAGCTTAGTTTTTCAAAGATGACGTTTCCGCATCAAATGATGAGGATGGTATTATTAGAACAAATATATAGGGCATATCGAATTAATTCGAATCAACCTTATCATAAATAAAAGGAAGGTACTAAACAATGGAACATTTAATCATACCCGAAGGATATAAAGCGAATATTGGAATTAAGGATACAGAAATTGGTATCAAAGATGTGAAAGATTTTTTTGAAAGAGAATTAGCAAAGCAATTAAACTTGACAAGAGTTTCCGCACCACTTTTTGTAAAACCAGAAACAGGTCTTAATGATAATCTAAATGGTGTAGAAAGACCAGTTAGTTTTGGAATCAAAGAACAAAATGACGCTGAAGTTGAAATAGTTCACTCGCTTGCAAAATGGAAAAGAATGGTGCTTGGTAGATATGGATTTGTTCATGGAGAAGGTTTATATACAGATATGAACGCCATAAGAAGGGATGAAGATACGGATAATATTCATTCTATTTTTGTTGATCAATGGGACTGGGAAAAGATTATCACAAAAGAAGAAAGAAATATGGATACTTTAAAAGATATTGTTAAAAAGGTATATTCTTCTTTGAAAAATACGGAAACATTTATAGCAGGAAAATATGATTATATCAAAGAAACATTACCAAAGGATATTTATTTCATAACATCCCAAGAATTAGAAGATATGTATCCAAATGCCACACCGAAAGAAAGAGAATATAATATCGCTAAACTAAAAGGTGCAGTTTTCATTATGCAAATTGGTGGTAAACTTTTATCTGGAGAAAGACATGATGGAAGAGCACCTGATTATGATGATTGGGATTTAAATGGAGATATTATTGTATACTACTCTGTACTTGACATTGCATTAGAATTATCTTCTATGGGGATTCGTGTAGATGAAGAATCCTTAATGAGACAGTTGGAAATTAGTGGATGTCTTGAGCGTGCAAATATGCCGTTTCAAAAAGCATTATTAAATAAAGAATTGCCATATACCATAGGTGGAGGTATTGGACAATCTAGAATGTGTATGTTCTTTTTACGTAAAGCTCATATTGGTGAAGTACAAGCATCCATATGGCCAGAAGATATTATTGCTTTTGCTGAAAAAAATGAGATACATTTACTGTAGATAATTACTTTGTTTTAAGCAGTAAATAATAATTGTTTGAAATAAGTGCTTTATCTGTTAAAATAAGTACTTTATCTGTTAAAATAAGTGTTTTATTTATAGAAATAAATGTTTCTCTTATTGAAATAAATGTTATTCTTATTGAAATAAATGTTTCTCTTATTTTTAGAAAGGAACGAATCTATGAACATATACTTAATACGCCATGGTAGACAAGATAGTCCTTTGTGCAATGTTGATGTATCACTAAGTCCAGAAGGGGCCAGGCAGTCTAAGTTACTAGGTTTAAGACTACTTAATTATCATATTGATGAATTGTATTCTAGCCATTTTAAGAGAGCCGTAGAAACAGCGGAAATTGTAAATGACTATACTAAAGTAAATCATAGTATTAGAGAAAATATATGTGAAATCTCCTTCGGTGATATGGAGGGATTAGATGATAAAACTTTGAAAGAACAATATAAAGACTTTTATACAGAACAAAAAAAATTAGATTCAGATATTCCTTATCCTGGAGGGGAATGTGGTGAGGATGTTTATAATAGAGCGATAATAACAATAAATGAGATTATAAGGAGCAAACATAGTAATGTAGCTGTTATAACCCATGGAGGTGTAATTAGAGCTCTATTAACAAAAGTATTAGGACTTGATATGAGCCAGAAATTATTGTTTGGAATATCGCTTGAGAATACAAGTATTACACAACTTGTATATGATGAAAGGGTGAAAAGATTCTACTTAGAGAGATTTAATGATTATGCTCATTTAGAATCAGAACCTTTGCTACTTCGTAAGAATTGGTTAGGTAAAAGTTAATTCTTACGAAATAGTTCTAAGTTAAGTATATACTACATTTTCTTAGAAAAACATATGCTCTACAAATATCTTTAAACCAATAAATATCAATATAGAACCACCAAATATCTCAGCTTTTTCCTTTAATAATACATCGAATTTCTTACCAAGCATTGTACCACATAAGCAACATACAAAAGTAATAATACCAATACTTATGCTTGCTTGTACAATGTTTGTCTTTGTTATAGCAAAACTAATTCCAATAGCAAGTGCATCAATACTAGTTGCTATCCCTTGTAAAATCAGTGTTTTAAAAGTGAATTTTTCAATTTTACATGTGTATTCTGGAATTTTGTAAGACTTTACACCTTCTAATATCATATTTATTCCTATTATTCCAAGAAGTATTAATGCAATCCAATGATCTAAAAAAGATATGGTTTCATAAAAAGAGTTACCAATTATGTAACCAATGACAGGCATTAAGGCTTGAAAAAGGCCAAAAGTAAATGCAGTTAAGACCATTTCCCTACGTTTAAATTCCTTGTAACATAGACCATTTGTTATAGATACGGCAAATGCATCCATCGCTACACCAAATGAAAGAATGATAATAGTAATAATACCCATGATTTTCCTCCGACGTATATAAATTTTTAGATACTGATCTATTATATCAGTGGCTAAAAGATAGTTCAAGAAGAAATAATATAAAAATATATATCTAATGAATTAGTGTTTTACAGTCATGTATAAAAATGCACCAGTTATACTGTTAGATAAACCTACTACAGCACAGAACCATATGCAGAATATGAAATTTATACATCTTCAATAAATTGTTCGGATATTGAACCATATGGAAACTCATTCTATGTACTATGTATAATTTATCATAATATAACTTTAAAGAATTAACGAAATAAAGTATAAATAAATCACTAAACCCCATGTAATAGGGGTTTTTTTTAAATATTTCAAAAAGGATAATTATTTGTTGAATGAAAAAAAATACATAATTAATGAAAATTAATTAAAAAAACACTTGATATTTATAAAAAACGTGATACAATATTAAGCATTAATATAAGTATTTTGCTTATAAATATGAATTGCGGAGGAAAAGGATATGAAGAAAAAGATTGGTTTAATGTTAGCACTTGTATGTGCAGTTTCATTAGTTGCTTGTGTTACAAAGGCAGATAACACTGGAGATGGAGATACAAAAAAGGAAACTTTAATCGTAGGTACAGAAGCGGGCTTTGCTCCATATGAATATATGGAGGGGGACAAAGTTGTTGGTATAGATATGGATATAGCACAAGCCATTGCAGACGAACTTGGCATGGAACTTGAAATAAAAAACATGGATTTTGATGGAGCTTTACTTGCTGTTCAACAAGGAAAAGTTGACTTTGTAGCAGCAGGTGTATCAGTGAATGAAAAGCGTGCAGCGGTAATGGATTTTTCAGTGGATTATGTTGATTCAATCGAAGTTGTAGTTGTTAACAAAGAAAATCCTAAGGTAGCTGATGTAAATGATTTAAATGGTAAAATTGTAGGTGTACAACAAGGTAATATTGCTGATTTCTGGGTTTCTAGTGAGGAAAATGTAACACCTAGTGAAGTGAAAAGATATACAAAGTTTGTGCAAGCTGCAGAAGATTTAAAGAATGGTAAAATTGATTGTATCGTAATGGATAAATATCCAGCAGAAGATTTAGTTGAAGCTAATGATACATTAACTATCTTAGATGGTACATTATTTGAAGATAAATATGCAGTTGCTGTAAAAAAGGGTAATACTGAATTATTAGATAAAATTAATACTGTAATTAATAAATTAATTGAAGAAGGTAAAATTGAAGAATTTACTACTAATCATACAACTAAATAAGTATCGTATAAGTTATACTTAATATGTTCCTTATATATTGCAGCAGACATAAAAATTATGTCTGCTGCTTGTTGTGTGATATAAATAAGGTTATAATAGTAATAGGATTGAAAGAAAAGGAGAAGTTAAGTTGAATAGTATAATTATTACTAGTAGTGGAATAGGAACATGGCTGAATAATATAGTAAATGATTATTATAATGCATTTATCGTAGAAGATCGTTATAAATATTATTTTAGTGGGCTTGGAGCCACTTTAATGATTTCATTTTTGGCTATATTATTAGGTATCTTAATTGGTGTAATTGTAGCCATATCTAAAGTGTATGCTAATGATTCAAAAGGTTTAAAAATATTAAATGTTTTTTGTAATGGGTATGTAAACATTATTAGAGGTACACCAGTAATGTTACAGTTACTTATAATATACAATTTAGTGTTTACATCTAGAAATACAAATGAAATATTAGTAGCTGCTCTGTG
>JAEWHU010000306.1 GCA_023387635.1 Bacillota bacterium | reverse complement strand
TCCTTTGCATTGTTGATTTTTATCTCCGTTGCAGGAATTTGAACAGTCACTTTACTATATGGTCTTTCAACTTTTCCATCCTTATATGTAATCTTGCATTTAATATAAGTAGTTCCTTTTCCAACTGCAGTTACATATCCAGTTTTTGCATCTACAGTTGCTACTTTTTCATTTTTTGAATACCATGTCATTCTTTTCACTTTAGATGTCGTCACATTCTTGACTTTTAATGGGGAAGTAGCCCCAACTCCTACTAATGTCATTTTTGACAAGGAAAGAGAAGTTTTGGTTGCAGCACTTGCTACCATGTTTGTTGATAGTATTGGCAATGCCATGATTACTACTAAAAACATTATAATACTTTTTTTAAAAAAGTTTTTCATAATTTCCTCCTTTTTATAGACTTTTATAGGTAATTGTGACTCCTTATTTAGTCGTTTCCCAATTTCCTAATAAACTTAATCTTACTACTATTCTACATCATAGTAGTAAGATTTGTCAAAACATTGTCCAAAATATTCATATTTTGGTATTTTATGAATCTTAATAAAATATTTTGAACTATTATAATTTTGTAAGATTCTTAATGATTTTGTAAGATTTTAAAAAAGCTATTGATTATCTAAATAAACTATAAATGAAATTTCCACTATGCTAATTCACATAGACCAATTTCATTTTAGTTTAAGATAATCAATAGCTTTTATCTAACATCAAAGTATTTATAGCTAAATTATTGTCTTAATTCAATATCTAATTTACTTAATCCACCTAGAATTTTATTCATAACTTCTGTTACATCTTTATCCTCAAGTGTTCTGTCTTTTGCTCTAAAACTAATGGAGTATGCCATGGATTTGTAACCTTCTTTGATTTGACTACCTTCATAGATATCAAATAAATGATAACTTTCAAGAAGTGCTCCACCATTTTTACGAATTACTGCTTCAACTTCACCAGCTAATATTTCTTTCTTCATAACCATACTAATATCTCTTGTAACAGCTGGATATTTTGCAATACCAACATATTTTACATCAAAAGTAGCTCGAGATACTAATTCTGGCATATCAAGAACTGCAACATAAGCCTTTTCACCAATATCGTAATTATCAAGTACCGTAGGATGAACTTCACCTATATACCCAATTACTACATCATCGTATATAATATTTGCCTGGCGACCAGGATGTAAGAAAGTTTTTCCAGCCTTTGGATCATAAGTCACTAATTTCTTCATACCAATTTTCTCAAGATATTCTTCAACCACTCCTTTTAATTCAAAGAAGTCACCGTCTCCATAAAATCCGAGGGTAAATTGTACTCTTTCTTCTGGTAATTCTGTAACTGGTAACGCTTTTGGTAAATAGATATTACCAATTTCATATAATCTAACATTTTTATTTCTACGATTATAATTAGTTGATAAAGATTTTAACATACCATTTAAAGAAATTGTTCTCATAATACTATAATCTTCACCTAATGGATTACTAATTACTACGGTATCTCTTAATTTATCATCTGCAGGAATTAATAATTTATCAAATACTTTTGGACTTTCAAAAGAATAGTTCATTCCTTCACTAAAGCCAAATTGTTCTGCTAAATTTCTTGCTGCAGCTTCAATTCTAAGTTTAAAGGATGTTTTTCCTGTAGTTGCTTCCCCTGTTGGTAGAGTGGTTGGAATATTATCATATCCGTAAAATCTGGCTACTTCTTCGTCTAGATCAGCTTGACATTCTAAGTCCTGTCTAAAGGTAGGAACAATTACTTCATCTGTTTCATCATCATAACCTAAGTCAATCATTTTAAAGTAACCTATCATTTCTTCTTTTGTTAAAGAAGTTCCAAGAACACGGTTTGTTCTTTCATAAGAGAATTTAAGTCTTTTTGGTTCTTTAACAGTAGGATATACATCAACAACACCGCCAACAACTTCACCTACCCCTAATTCTTCAATTAACTGACAAGCGCGGTTAATTGCAACAAGGGCATTGTTTGGATCGAGTCCCTTTTCAAATTTAGTAGATGCATCTGTCCTAAGACCAACCTTCTTACTAGATAAACGAATATTTGTGCCATCAAAACAAGCGGACTCAAAAACTAATGTTTTAACATCATCGGTAATCTTAGAGTTTTCTCCACCCATAATACCTGCAATTGCAACTGGTTTGTCTGCATCACATATCATTAATACAGAAGAGTCTATTTTACGATTTATTCCATCAAGAGTCATGAATTCTTCGTTATCATTGCCTCTTTGAACAACTATTTTTCTACCACCTATTTGCTCTAAATCAAAAGCATGCATTGGTTGTGCCATTTCTTCCATTACATAATTAGTAATATCTACAATATTATTAATTGGGCGAATACCAACTGCTGATAGTCTTCTTTGCATCCACATAGGGGAAGGACCTATTTTAACATTTTTAACTACACGAGCTACATATCTTTTACATAGGTCTGGATCTTTAATTTCAACATCAATATAATCGCTAGCTTTTTCATCATTACCAGTATTAGTGATTACTGGTGGTTTAAATTCTTTTCTAAATGTTGCTGCTACTTCTCTTGCAATACCAACAACACCAAAACAATCTACACGGTTAGATGTTACTTCATATTCAAACACAATATCATTAAGTCCAAGGGCTTCTGCTGCATTAGAACCTATCTCAATTCCGTCATATGCAGGGTTATCACTAAAGATATAGATACCGCTCTCTGGAGCTTCAGGATACATTTCTCTTGTTTGACCAAGTTCTTCAATAGAACACATCATACCCTGTGATTCTACTCCACGAAGTTTGCCCTTTTTAATCTTTACGCCACCTTTTGTTTTAACGCCGTCATGGCCACCTGCAACTCTACCACCATCAAGAACAACAGGAATAATATCTCCTTCTTTCACATTAGGAGCGCCAGTTACGATTTGA
>JAEWHU010000100.1 GCA_023387635.1 Bacillota bacterium | reverse complement strand
CTGTTGTAGTTGAAGTATGAATACGACCACCTGATTCAGTTACTGGAATACGTTGTACACGGTGAACTCCACTTTCATATTTCATTCTAGAGTAAACACCTTTACCATTTATCATGAAAACAACCTCTTTAAACCCACCAAGACCATTTTCGTTTAAATTCATCATATCAATTTTCCAACGTCTAGCTTCCGCATATTTAGAGTACATTCTAAATAATTCCGCTGCAAATAAAGCTGCTTCATCACCACCAGCACCACCACGTATTTCAACGATAACGTTCTTATCATCATTAGGGTCTTTTGGAAGTAGAAGTATTTTTAGTTCTTCTTCTATTTCTATAATTCTTTGCTTTGAACTACTTAATTCTTCTTTCGCAAGTTCCCTTAATTCTTCATCACTTTCTTCATCAAGCATAGCTAAACTATCTTCAATATTAGCTTTTGTAGCCTTATATTCTTTGAACTTTTCCACAATACTAGAGAGTTCATTTTGTTCCTTCATTAGTTTACGAAATCTTACTTGATCATTTACTACTGTTGGCTCATTCAATTCATCCATTAACTCTTGATAACGAATTAAAAGATCCTCTAACTTATCAAACATTAATTTGTTCCTCCATTCACTCTTTCACATCAATTACTTATTCACTTTAGCTTATCTAAGTAAAGTGCTCCAAATAATTTGAATAGGTTGCTTTTACTACGCGATCAAGCTTTGCCAGATCTTTTATCACTTTTATATCGGTAAATTTCTTCGCTCTTAATAACTCACTTACCTTTTCTCCTTGGTCATGACCAATTTCAAAATATACTTCGCCATTTGGTTTTAAGAATTTAGGTAAGTCATCAATAATTTTTCTATAAAAATATAGCCCATCCTCAAGTCCATCTAATGCAATAAAAGGTTCATGTATTCTAACTTCATCCATTAAATCTGCTATATCTTTCGTTGGTATATATGGTGGATTTGATACGATAATATCATACTTACCAGAAACATTAGAAAATATATCACTCTTAATAAAAGTTACTGGTGCTTCTAAATTTTCGCCGTTTTTCTTAGCTATAGCAAGGGCCTTTTCAGAAATATCTACACCCACACCTGATTTAATATTACCTAATTTACTAAGACTAAGTATAATACAACCAGATCCTGTACAGATATCAAGAATATCCTTCCCTTTTGATACTTTTAAAATTTCTTCCACTAGAATTTCAGTATCAAATCTTGGTATTAGTACATCTCTTGTTACCATGAATGTAAGTCCCATAAAATCTTGTTCACCAGTTATATATTGAAGAGGAATATGCTCTCCACGCAAACGTATTAAATTCATATATGCGCTATATTCCTCTTTTGTTAATTCTTTATCTAAATTCATATAGTATTGACTACGAGAAATATTAAAAGAATAGGACATTAATTGCCATGCATCCACTTCATTATCTACAATATTAAGTTGTTTCAAATAGAGTTTCGCATTCTTTAATGCTTCCTCTAAGGTATGCCTATCTTTCATTTTTATTTATCACTTTCCTCTTTACCCACTAGATACCTGTCAAGGGCTCTTAATATTTCATCCTCTTCTTCACCAAATATTTCACTTGGTGTAGTATCAAGAGATTTTTGTCTATCAATGGGCATGACTATAACCTTATCTTCGGTTTTTTTCGCCTTGTTTTTCATGTCATTTCGTTTGGTTAAAGCAACCTCTTCGGTAGCAATTATTTCGTCATTTACTGTATATCCAGTTTGAGATTTTAATTCAAGTTTCGATCTATCTTCCTTAACAATATTATTTGACTTATTACTTTTATTTTTATTACTTTTATTTTTATTACTGTTGTTTTTATTGTAGGTATTATTGTTATTTTTACTATTGTTTTTATTATTTCTACGATTACTTTCTTTTTTATTATCACCCTCTAAAAATGTTCTCCAATCGAATACAGCTTCTACTGAACTAATAGCAACTTCAATCATAGAATCATCTGGTTCTTTTGTTGTTAAGCCTTGTAGCCACATCCCTGGCTTACTTAAAATAAGAACTAATTTAGAGTCATTTTTACCAGCAAATCTAATAAATTCATAAGATACACCAGCAATGATAGGTACTAATAATATACGTATAAGATACCTTAATAGACTATGTTCTACTCGTATAAATATAAAAAAAATAATACTTATAAACATAACAATAAACATAAAACTAGTACCACATCTTTTATGTTGTTTGGATTGCCATCTAACATTATCAACTGTTAGCTCAAATCCTTGTTCTAAGCAATTAATTGTCTTATGTTCTGCGCCATGATACATAAACATACGCTTAATATCTTTAATTTGTGAGATAGCAACTATATAGGCAATAAAAATTGCAATACGAATAACGCCTTCAATAATAGCAAGGATTACATATGAGTCTACACTGCGGGCTAGTAAATTAGCAATAAATCCAGGTAAAATAATAAAAATTCCCACCGCAAGAATTATTGAAAACATAAAAGTTATTGCCATTGCTACACTTTCTGCTTTACCTTTAAATACTTTAGAGAAAGCCTGTTCCATCTTACTTGGTGTTACTTCTTCCTCTTCTTCATAAAAGGAAGCAGAAAACGTTAATGTTTTTGAACCAACTATCATCGATTCTACAAAAGCAAGCATTCCACGTAGTATTGGGAGTTTGAAAATCTTCATTTTATCACTTTTACTAACATAGGTGTCTTTTTCTATAACTATTTCATTATTTGGCTTTCTAACTGCCACAGCGTATTCATTCCTATTTTTCATCATTACGCCTTCAATTACTGCTTGTCCACCGATTCCTGATGGTTTCATGGCATCCCACATCCTCTCTACAATCCATATCATAATTGCGAAACAGAACTTAAATATACAATAAATATAAATTACATTTACAAATATTACAACACAATTTTATATCTTTTTTTATAATATTATATAAAAATTAATTTAAAAATAGGCTGAGATAATCAAACCTCAACCTAATTTTAATATGTCATATATTACCATAATTCTATTGTTCTTGTTTGATACCATATCTACGGTTAAACTTATCAATTGCTCCACGAGCTTGAGCAGCCTTTTGTTGTCCTGTATAAAATGAATGGCATTTTGAACAAATTTCTACGTGGATATCATTTTTAGTTGAACCTGTCACAAATTCGTTACCACAGTTACAAGTAACTTTGGCTTGGTAATACTTAGGATGGATTCCTTCTTTCATGCTTTCACCTCTTTACAACTAAAGTAATTTTTTACAAATTGACTTAAGTCAAATAATAATTTTTGTTAAAACAGCTTTCTTATTATAGCATGTATTTTTTCCAAATGCAATACCTAAAACACAATTTTGGTCTTTTTGATACTCTCTATAAATTCAGTATTATTCTTAGTTTTAACGAACATATCAATAATTCTTTCTGCTGCATCATCTGATTTTAAACTATTTAAAGCTTTACGCATTAAATACGTAGCTTCTAGTTCCTGCCCAGTTAAAAGTAGATCCTCTCTTCTTGTACTTGATTTTTGTAAATCAAGGGCAGGGAATATTCTTTTTTCAGAAAGATTTCTATCAAGTACTAATTCCATATTACCAGTACCTTTAAATTCTTCAAAAACTACATCATCCATTCTACTTCCCGTATCTACAAGTGCAGTAGCAAGAATCGTTAAACTTCCGCCTTCTCTCATATTTCTTGCAGCACCAAAGAATCTTTTTGGCATGTGAAGAGCTGCTGGATCAAGACCACCAGATAGGGTTCTACCACTAGCTTGTACTGTCAAATTATACGCTCTAGCCAGTCTTGTAATACTATCAAGTAAAATTACAACATCTGTTTTATGCTCAACAAGTCTTTTTGCACGTTCAATTACCATTTCAGATACCCTTTTATGATTTTCAGGAAGTTCATCAAATGTTGAGTAAATTACTTCCACATTCTTGCCTTCAATCGATTCCTTAATATCAGTAACCTCTTCTGGTCTTTCATCTATTAAGAGAATGATAAGGCTAATGTCCGGGTGATTTTTTGTAATTGCTTTCGCAATTTGTTTTAATAATGTAGTTTTACCAGCCTTTGGTTGCGCTACAATCATACCCCTTTGACCTTTACCTATAGGTGATATAAGATCTACCATACGCATAGCAACATTACTTCCACCTGTTTCAAGATGTAATCTTTCATTTGGGAAAATTGGTGTTAAATCCTCAAATCGCTTACGTTTTTGTGTTTCTGACGGATGAAATCCATTGATGCTTTTTACAAAAAGTAAAGCACTAAACTTTTCACTCTGGCTTTTCACTCTAGTATTACCACAAACAATATCCCCAGTTTTTAACCCAAACCTACGAATTTGAGCTGGTGATACATAAACATCATTTTCCCCCGGTAAATAATTATCACAACGGATAAACCCGTAACCATCCGGCATTACTTCTAAAATACCCTCTTTGGTTTCACCACTATCAAGTTGTTCTGCCTCTGAATTAGAATTTCCTACTTTTCTAGTTTCATTATCATAACTATTGTTTATTCTTCTACTATCTGCTTCAGCCCTTGGAGTATAATTACTATTTCTTCTACTATCATTTTCTAATTGATTATGAGTACTTCTTCTATTATCACTCTCTGATTGACTATTGGTATTTCTTCTATTATCACCTTCTGAGTGACTATTAGTATTTCTTCTATTATCACTCTCTGACTGACTATTGGTATTTCTTCTACTATCAACCTCTGATTGACTATTATTGCTTCTTGTTACTTCATTTTCTAATGATTGATTGTTTTTTCTTCTAGGAGAAATATCTTTAGTGTCTAGGGCATTTTCATTTTGATTCTCTTTTGCGTCTTTACTATTACTATTTAATTTACTATTTGTCGTGATATTATTGTCCCCTTGAATAGATTTCATAGTTTTTTCATCTTGTACATTTAACATCCTTAAGGCTTCAATAAGTTCCTGCTTACGTAATGCAGTTATACCTTTTATGCCCTTTGTTTTTGCCAATGCTCTAAGCTCAGTTAAAGACATTTCGTAATATTGTGCTTCCATGTATCATGCTCCTTTACATGTATAAAATTATTTTTGGGGTGTGTGGGATTTGAATTCGAATTGATTGACAGATCTTATGAATTATACTATCCAAAACTTACTATTAGCTTTCATTATACACCCAAACACCATTAAAAAAAAGCTTTTTTTATAAATTAATAATTCTGCATCTTTTGTATCTTTGTTTTTACTTGATTTAGCATAAGTGAAATGATATGATAATCTTAATTGATAAATGAATAAATATGATTTGAATATAAGGTTTCATCTAAAACATAAATGGATAAATATTCAGAAAGTAGGTTCCAATGACTAATAACGAAAAATCTTTAATGCTACATGAAAAACTAAGTGGAAAAATAGAAACTGTGGCAAAGTGTTCTGTTAATTCAGGCGAAGACTTAGCCATTTATTACACACCAGGAGTCGCAGAGCCTTGCATAAAAATAGCCGAAGATGAATCACTTGCTTACAAATACACTCTAAAATCTAATACTATAGCTGTTGTATCTGATGGTAGTGCTGTGCTTGGACTTGGTAATATTGGTCCTCTTGCTGCTATGCCTGTTATGGAGGGAAAAGCAGTCTTATTTAAGGAATTTGGTGGAGTAAATGCATTTCCTATTTGTCTTAATACTCAAGACACGGAAGAAATCATTCAAACCATTGTAAACATAGCTCCATCATTTGGTGGCATTAATTTAGAAGACATCAGTGCTCCTCGTTGCTTTGAAATAGAAACCCGTTTAAAAGAACTCCTTAATATCCCTGTGTTTCATGATGACCAACATGGGACTGCAATCGTTGTTTTAGCTGGAATAATTAATTCTTTAAAAATTACAAAGAAGCAGAAAGAAGATGTTAAAATTGTTGTAAATGGCGCAGGCTCTGCTGGAATTGCCATTACAAAACTTTTACTTAACTATGGTTTTAAACATATCATATTATGTGATAAATCGGGTATCCTTTCTAAAAAAACAGCAAATCTTAATAACATCCAATTAGAACTAATGGAAGTTACTAATCTTTCCAATAAAGAAGGAAGCCTATCTGATGCCCTACAAGGCAGCGATATCTTTGTTGGAGTATCAGCACCAAATCTATTAACAAAAGAAATGGTTGCTACAATGAATAAAGATTCTATCATATTTGCTATGGCAAATCCAATCCCTGAGATTATGCCAGATGTTGCCATCTCTGCTGGCGCTAGAATTGTTGGTACAGGTCGTTCTGATTTTCCAAATCAAATTAACAATGTGATTGCATTCCCTGGCATCTTTAAAGGTGCATTAGAGGGACGTGCTAAACAAATCACGGAGGAAATGAAATTAGCTGCTGCCACTGCGATTGCTAATCTAATAGAGGAGAAAGATTTATCTGAAGATAACATTATTCCCAGGGCATTTGATCCACAAGTTTGTGAAGTTGTCAGTAAGGCAATCATTGATAATATAAAAGAAACCGTATATTAATAAGATTATACAAAAATGTTAAAGCAAAATTCTTTGTCCGCATGGAAGCTGCTGACTTAGCTACTACTAATACAATATAACTTAAGTATATAAACATTTATAGAAAAGTCAAGTTAACCCTTGATTAAGGAGCATAAATTGGCTAGTAAAAAAATATGGGGGGATAAACGTTATTATTCCCTAGATAACTATTTAAAAGAAACCTATGGAAAAAAAATATATAAACTTTCCTTAAATGGAGGAATGACATGCCCGAATAGAGATGGTAAAATTGATACTCGTGGATGTATCTTTTGTAGTAGAGGTGGTTCTGGTGATTTTTCTACATCATCTATGCTATCAATTACTTCACAAATTGAAGAAGCAAAAAAACTTGTGATGCACAAACTTCCTAAGGAATCAAAGACAGGTTATACTACTAGTTCAGGTGGGCAATATATTGCATATTTTCAAGCATTTACAAATACTTATGGAGACATAGACCACCTTCGAACTATTTTTATGGAAGCTATTACAAACCCTGATATTGCAATATTGTCCATTGCTACAAGGCCAGACTGCTTAGATGATGATGTTCTTCAATTACTAAATGAATTAAATCAGTTAAAACCCGTATGGGTTGAACTAGGTCTACAGACTAGTAAGGAAGAGACTGCAATATTTATTCGTAGAGGTTATCCATTATCCGTATTTCTAGATGGGATAAATAAATTAGCAAAAATAAAACTTACCATAATTGTGCATGTTATATTAGGACTACCTGGTGAAGATAAAAAGGATATGTTAAACACAATAGCTTTTCTTTCAAAATTACCAATTAAGGGTATCAAACTACAATTGCTTCATGTCCTAAAAGATACTGATTTATCCGAGCTTAACTTCCCTGTCTTATCTATGGAAGAATATATTAACATTGTAATTGAAATTTTAGAAATTCTTCCACAAAATATAGTAATTCATCGAATTACTGGGGATGGACCGAAAGAACTTTTAATTGCACCATTATGGAGTGGTAACAAAAAGTTAGTATTAAACAGAATAAATCAAGAATTAAAACTTAGAGATTCCTGGCAAGGAAAAAATACCTAAACTTAGACTTTCTGGCAATGTCTTTTATATGGAATAAAAAAACGAAAGGAGTTATACGATGCAATCTGATTCCTTAACACTTTATAAACTGATTATCTTATTTTTACTAGATAAAGTAGATTTTCCTATGACTAATACCCAAATATCAGATTTTATTTTAGAAAAAGATTATACAAATTACTTTAATATTCAACAATCTGTTTCTGAATTAATTGAAGCTGAGTTTGTAACTGTAGAGTCCATAGGTCATAACTCACATTACCGAATAACAGATTCCGGTAGAGAAACCCTATCTTTTTTTGGTAATATGATTCCAACTGCAATACAAAATGATAGTCTATTATACCTCAAAAAAAATCAATATACCTTGCGCAATGAAGTATCCAACCTTTCAGAATATTTTGAAGCAAAAAAAGGAGAATATACTGTAAGACTACGAGTAGTTGAAAAAGAGGACTCTATTATAGATTTAAGTCTTTCTGTTCCAACAGAAGAAGATGCCACTAAAATATGTAGTAATTGGCGTAAAAAAAGTCAAGCAATATATGCTTTTGTGCTTAGTAATCTACTAAGCGACGAGTAACCTACCATAAAAACAGGCTATTGGATACCCTCCAATAGCCTGTTTTTATTAGAAATTCATACTCGTAGATAGCGCTAATTTGCTACAATAAGTTTATATTATACTTTAAATTTCATTATCTTCTAGATGATTATCATTATTTTCTTGATTGGTTTTTTCCATAACATTCTCAATGCATTCCCATATTTCATCTCTACCTTGTTTGGTTAAAGCAGAAAATGGTAATATTATAGTGCCAGGCTTTGTATTTAACCCTGTTCTTATCATCTTGATATGTTTATCCTTCTGACTACGATTAATTTTATCTAATTTTGTTGTTATAATAATAGGGTCAAATCCATTATAAACAATCCAATCATACATATTTTTATCATTTGCAGACGGTTCATGACGAATATCAATTAATAGGAAAACAATCTTTAATTGTTTTGAGCCCCTTAAGTATCTTTCGATTAAGGTACCCCATTTTAATTTTACTTCTTCAGCTACCTTTGCATATCCATATCCAGGTAAGTCTACAAAGTACAATTCTTCGTTAATATTATAAAAGTTAATTGTTTGTGTTTTTCCTGGTTGCTGAGAAGTTCTTGCATAAGATTTTCTATTCATTAATGCAT
>JAEWHU010000088.1 GCA_023387635.1 Bacillota bacterium | reverse complement strand
TCCGAAGATTCCGCATAATCAATAATTTCCATTTGCTTCCTATTAGGGAAACTGTCGTTGCAACCGGGCAAGCAGGCATTTCTTCCTTTGTCAGCATAACTGCACCTCCATTAGTTCATATTGGAATATTATATTCAAATTATAATCCAATACTTCACTTGTTGCAAGGACATGATTAAGTGGTTACAAATATGGTCAGTATAAAGTGGGCATTGAGGATGATTTTGTGGCTGTTGGAATATTGTGCTCGGTTATCGTGAGGGGGGATGCTCCACAAGAAAAACCAAGAAAAAAAGATCGCATTATGCGTATTTGATGAATGGAGCATCTTTCTATTATTCATCTAAAAGGCTATAACTGATAATTATAGCCTCTAGAGTGAATAATGCTTGATTATTCATCTATAAGGTTATATAATAATAATATTAAATAGTTGGAGGTGAAATATGTTTTTCTTTTTCTTATATAATCCATATATTGCAATAATAGGTGATATCAAAGAGTCAAAAAAGTTAAGTAATAGAAGCGAAGTACAAAAAAAATTAAACATAGTCTTGGAAGATATTAATAAAAAATATACTAAAGATATTTCTTCAAAATTTATAATAACATTAGGAGATGAATTTCAAGGATTACTGTGCAATGGAGCAAATACTATGAATATATTATCTGAAATTGAGCGACGGATGTATCCCGTGAAAATAAGATTTGGAGTAGGCGTTGGAGAAATAACCACTGATGTAAACAAAGAAATGTCTATTGGGGCAGATGGACCAGGATATTATAAGGCAAGAACTGCTATTGAATATTTAAAAGAGGATGAAAAAAGAAAGCAGACCAATGCAGCTGATATTCGTTTTGAGATTGATGGCGATAATCAGGCATCAACAATTATGATAAATACAATATTGTCTTTAATGACAGTGATTAAGGAAACTTGGAGTGACAGGCAAAGAGAAATAATCTGGGACATGCTTGAACATCAAGATAGTCAATTGGATGTAGCCAGAAGATTAGCTATTAAACAACCATCTGTTCAAAAAAGCTTATCAAAAGGAAAATACTACGCATACAAAGATGCATTAAATACGATTGGGCAAGCATTAGAGGAAATAAGGAGAGAAGATGTTTAGAGAATATTTTACTTTATTTCTTTTGGCACATGTATTGGGAGATTTTTATATACAAACAGATAAGATAGCCAAAAAGAAAGAAAAGAGCATGAAGTGGGTGCTGATACATGGTATGTGTTACCAGGGAGTGATGTTGCTAATTAGTTTGCCAATAATGTCATGGGAAATTGTTTTGGGAGGGACTATAGCAGCAATCTTACATTCTTTCATTGATATAGTAAAGTACATCTATATCTCTTATAAAATCAAGAGGAAGAAGATGACACAAATAGTAGAAAGAAACGTGTTTTTTATTGACCAATTATTACATACCGTCTGCTTGATAGGAATTGCATATTGGTTTGTACGAAATAATGTGAGGCTAAATGTAGCATATATAATCGAGGATTTCTTTAACGTTGTTGAAATATCCAAGGTGCAAGCCATGACTTATTTATTGGCAGTATTAGTAATACATAAGCCAGTAAATATAGCAATATCAAAACTTTTGATGATATATAAACCAGAGAATAAAGATGAAGATGAGAAACACGATAATAATGCAGGAAGAATACATATTTTACAGATTTATAAACCACAAAATAAGATTGATATGAAACACGATAATAATGTAGGAAGATTTATTGGTACAGTAGAAAGAATTATAATGCTCATTTTTTTATCTATTGGGCAGTATTCAGCAATTGGGTTGGTGCTAACAGCGAAATCTATAGCAAGGTATGATAGAATATCTAAGGAAAAGGATTTCGCAGAATATTACTTGCTAGGGACACTTCTAAGTACGGTTATAGTGATAGTTGTTTCTTTAGTATTGTGATAGGTTATGTTGTAACTCATACTTATTTCTTAGTAATGTATGAGGTTCCTATCTATATCTTATAAGTGATATAATTTCTGTACCAGATTAAGGGGAGCAATACAGGATAATAAGATCCTACTAATATGGTATTTTATTAAAATTGTATGTATAGGAGTATAAGATGGAAATAAAAACAATACCAAAAGATTATATCATTAATATGGCAAATGAAGCACATGGTGAAATTGAATCCAATTTTCTTCTTCATGGGTTGAAATTGAAAAACGATACAGAGAAAGTGATGATACTTAAAGAAATTAATATGGAATTATATGCTTCTGAGACCTTTGTAAAGCAAGTATCCTATCGAGATAAGGCACTTAACAATGTAGTCGAAAGATTTGCCAGTGAGTGTACTTGGCTTGGAGAAGGCTTTGGGGCACAACTGTTTTTAGGAGAAGAAGGGTTCTGGAATCCAAATGAATACAGCAAATCTATAACTCTTATGCCAAATCAGGAAACTGGGATATTTAATGAATATTTTGTAGTAATACATAAGGACATTATTGATCGGATGTCTGTTCAAGTTATCTATGAGATGGACGGTAAAGAATGTAAACAGGAACTTACGATTACACTAATTAACTATGAAAATAGAAATAAGTATATATTTCCATTAGAAGGATGTATCTCAACAAGTGGAAATTACAACTGCCTACTTGATCACAGACAACATTATTCTATGGAATTTGCTATTGATATGGCTCAGTATAATGAAGAACAAAAGCTTACCTTTAAGGAAAATATGAAGAATGAGGATTATGTTGTATATGGAAAAGATATACTTGCTATTGCAGATGGTGAAGTGATAGATTGCTACCATTCTATGCCATTGGTGACTTCATGGATTTGGGCAGAAAGAGAACCATATTTTGAGCAATACGGGCTTGCGGCTCAATTTGGCAACTATGTTATTATTCAACATGCAAATGGAGAAAGTTCATTTTATGGTCATATGATTATGGATAGTTTAACCGTAAATATAGGGGATAAAGTGAAACAAGGGCAAGTTATTGGTAAAGTGGGACATACGGGTCTTTCTAATTGCCCACATTTGCATTTTCAACTGATGGATAAACCGAATATTTTAACAGGACGTGGTCTGCCTTGTTCCTTTACCAATATAACGGATGTGACAGGGTGTCCTATAGAGCTTATTACGGAAGATATGATTATTCATACAATTTAAGGATAAAAAATAACGTTCTCATTAACAGAGAACGTTATTTTTATCCGTGTAAATAGGGATAATCTTATAGCGGATTGGTTTACTTATGTTGTAGTTTCTTTACCGTATGCTGATACATTTCATGCTTTTGTCCATAACTTTCATATAGTTCTACTTTCTTTTGTAATCTAAGTTTACTATCGTGTTCAGGATGTTGTATAACATGTTCATTACATTCATTAGAACAAAATCCATAATGTTTTTCTTCGCATGATTCACAGCAAATAAATTGGGTATGGCAGGCATCGTTTCTACAATTAATATAACGGTCAGAAGGTTCATTGCATAAAGAGCATTTGGAAATAACGACATCTTCTTCGGTTCTATTAATTGGGACAGAAATACGATTATCAAATACATAGCATTTCCCATCCCACAGTTTTCCTTTTACTTCTTCGTCTTTTCCATAGGTTACAATTCCACCATCTAAATGATAGACCTCTTTAAAACCTTTGCTTAAGAAGACTCCAGTTAATTTTTCACAACGAATTCCACCAGTACAATAAGTAAGAATCTTTTTATCCTTTTGATCCCCTAATGTTTCTTCAATCCAGCTAGGAAACTCTTTGAAGTTTTTTACAGTAGGTTTGATGGCATCTCTAAAATGCCCAATTTCATATTCATAATCATTTCGGCCATCGACAATGATGACATCGTCTTTTTGAAGCATTTCATAGAATTCTTTGGGTTTTAAATAGGTTCCTACTAAATCGTTTGGATTCACATCATCCTCCGGAAGAAGGGTAAGAATACTGTCTCTATGTCTTACGTGAAGCTTATGAAAGGCATGCTCCTCACTAGGATCAATTTTAAAAGTGGTATCTTCAAAACCAGGATAGGATTTTAATATTTCCATATATTTTTCAGTATCCTTTACAGTACCTGAGCAAGTTCCGTTAATTCCTTCATGAGAAATTAGTATTCGCCCTTTCAGATTTAAGTCTTTACATAGAGCTAAGTGTTCTTTTGTAAATTCTTCAGCATTATCTATGGTGGTAAATTTATAATATAATAAGATTCTATAATTTTGTGACATGTTTTCCTCATTTCTGCGTTGCTTTTGCGCATCTAGGGTTTGTGGAAGCAGCGCAGACACAAACTTGCAAAATGAAAGATTAAGAACTTTCACTTTTTTCACTGTAAATATATTGCTTTGTGTATAATTTAATAGTGAACAATTTAATTATACACAAAATATTAAAAAAGTAAAATACTAAAAATTCTACCATTTTTTAAGTTCAAAGGTTTTTGGTCATTATAATTGTTTTACATTTGGAAAATAATGTTGTATTATTACAATATAGTTTTGATTTACCAATTGAATCGGGGTGGCATGTTATGGATTGTAAAATAGGTAAAGAAATTGGGAGTGGTGGTACTTCCAATGTTTATGAGTGGGGTGATAATGAGGTTATGGTTATCAAAGTATATAAGCCCCATGTAGCTGATGATGTAATAAATAATGAAATGTACATCGTAGAGTTATTAAATAAGCATTCACTTAATATACCAAAATATATTGGCTCAATCGATATGGATGGTAAAAAAGCATTAATATACCAACGTATCAATGGTGAAGTGTTAGCAGAACCGCTACTGAATGGAGAATATGATAAGGCATTAGCATATAAGTTTGCTAGGATGCATTATGATATACATAAGAAACAGATAAATGAATTACCATCACAATATACATTTCTAAAAAAACGTATTCTCGACATGGAGCATATTCTTGGTGAGAAAACTACGTATTTACTAAACCTTCTAGATGAAATTCCGGATGAAAATCAGCTTTGCCATGGAGATTACCAACCACTGAATATTTTACAAACTGATACTGACCAATATGTAGTCATTGACTGGAATGGTGCTTGTTCAGGAAATCCTGTATTGGATGTTGCATGGAGTTATATGACACTAAGCTCACCTATTATTAAGTGTTTATTAGGAGATTTAGTATCAGAAGTATTTTCCTATTTTGCTAAAGATTATTTATATTATTATTGTAAATTAACTGGAATAGAAGAAAATAAGATTTTAAAATGTCTACCAATTGTAGCAGCAAGACGACTCTCTGATAATTATATGCATGATAATGATAACTCAAGGAAAGAATGGGAATGGTTAAACGGCATTATATAAAAAAATTTACTTAGGCTTAATTCATAAATGAATATAAAGATATGTCAGGTTCATTTGGACAAAAAATGGATTTAAACTATGAATATATCTTTTATGTACGTAAAGTAGATTATGAGAATGCAAAGCATGCAATACATGAGTCCTGAAAAGAGAGGTATATACAGTATCAATAAGGAGGATTTATGCACAGACGTTCGTATAGATTGACTGGTACTAAAGCATACAGGCCTGTAGGTTATGTTTTTTTAGTTGTAGGATTGATATTTCTTTTTGTTTCTTCATTAGCACATTACTTTAATAATAGATTTATTTCTAATGCTGAGAGCGTTATAGCCCAGATATCTAGAATTGAAACTTATAGAGATTCAGGTATAAATGAGGACAGTATTAACCATGATGTTTATGTCTCTTATAGTATAGAGGGGGTTGAGTATGTTAGTAAATTAGATTACTATTCTTCAAGTATGTATGAGGGTAAGGATATAACTGTTTATTACTATAAAGAGAAACCAGAGATAGTTAGATGTAAATTAGATTATTTATTTTATATTGTGTTTTTCCCTATGTCAGGTATATTCATTGTATTGGGAGCATCTTTAGTTATTAAATCATACCGTATGGGAATTGAACAGCTAAATGAGTATTAAGAAGATTTTTAGTAAGGAGTTTTAACTTTGACTGTCCTATTTACTTATTGAAATGGTTTTTTATGTTCAGAGAGAACCCTCTACTTCAACTTTTAATATCAATTTAACTACCAAATCAGAAATAACGGATGAATTAGTCATTGCTTTATTTATGAACAATATAATTGCAGATAGTAATACATTCTATGATAATTATTTTTCATCCCAATTAGCTTATTACAATTATGCATAGTTATGAGGATAATCATTTGAAAATAGTTCATGCTCACAGAGTTATTCCTACAAAAGAAGTTTTAGAAAAACATTATGAAGCACATAAAGGTAAAGAGTTTTTTGATAGCTTAATTACCTTATTGAGGGCATAGTGATATTATTAATATTAAATAGGAGAAGTGTGTATTATGAAATGTATCAATATGGTTGGAAAAGATTTTGAAACTCTTACAAGGCGGATTGTATATTCGTATCAATGTACATATCCAGGGTTTATACCTACTGATAGCTCTTCTGTTGATGTTAATTCTCAGAAAGAAATGCATCAGTTTTTTGGGGAGCTGATTAGCTACATTTATGACAATCCAACGTTTCTTACTCCGAAACCTGAACCTGATGATTATTTTGATAATGGTGTAATGAACAAGACTAAGCCTAAGTTAGTGATTAAGATGAAAAGTATTGAGAAGAAACTTGTTGAATTTTACAGATTACTTTATAGTTTAGGAGATTTGGCTGATTTATCTGACAATCAATTCTGTATAAAGAAAGAGCAACTAAAGATATCGAATAATAGTCTAAAACAACTCGTAGCTGTTGGAATAACAATTGAAGATAAAGGAGAATGTATCGTATTTACCAGTACAAAATATCCGAATTGTTTTCCAGCATGGAAGCTACTAACGCAAATATGTAATCCGGAGCATAGTAGTGTTTCCCCTGAATTATTATGGTTCATGTTCATGCATTGTATTTATGATAGGAAGCAGATTAATATCAGTCGTATTTATGGTGATTTATTTCATGACACTTCCTGTCTTGAAGATATGGAGAAGTTCCTGTCTCACCTTGGATACGAATATACTTTTAAAGACAATCGTCTTCGCTTAATCAAGGAGTATCCAGGGAAGCAAACTGGCTATCTATCAATAGAATTTGCTTGGCGTCGCAGATATCAGATGAATATAGAGTTTCATGTGCCTAAGTTCACATCGTTACTGAATGATTATGATAAGATGGATGAGAAATTACAAGAGTTCATATTTCAACGTTTAAAAACATGTGATAACTGTGGCTACTGTACGCAGACTGATAAAAGTGGAAAGCGGCAGCCGCTTCATCTTGAATTGACATGTGGAACGGAAACACTCTTAAAATGTCCATTATATCCAGGTTTTAACTGGGGTGAATTAATGACGGATGTCGTAGTAATGATGAAACAGCTATTCAGTTTAGTAGAAGATATGGTGAGATCCATGCAGGCGGAGCCTTGGGGCTTTTTCGATTTAAATGGGTAGGAAGAATGTGGACAAAAAGTATTGCTACAGGGAATAAAAAATGATGTATTTATTTCACTTTTCGTATGGTAGACATATCTAAAAAGAACCGCATATCAAAAACACAATAGCATGCGACAAAATTGCCTGAAAATCAATTTTGTCGCATGAGCTTTCATTATAATAGAAATTTATTAAGGAGTGATTTTATAACTCAATTTTGTTATCTTCTCCCCATTTACACATCTCCTCTAAAATGGGCATTAAAGATATTCCTCGTTTTGAAAGGGAATACTCAACCTTTGGTGGAATTTGAGGATATTCTGTTCTAATGACAATACCATCACTTTCTAATTCTTTTAGTTGATTATTAAGTATTTTATCACTTATTTGCCCGATACATCTTTTTAACTGGCCATATCGCAATACTTTATATTCTACTAACCAAAACATTATAATCATTTTCCATTTACCACCTATAATTGAAAGGGTGTATCCAAAAGGCGTTGAAGTTATATCTGTTAAATCAGATTTTTCATAGATTTTCATACTCATTTTATCACCATCCTACAAATTAAGACTAACCTTTAGGTTAGTACTTTACATAAAAGTACATACTTGTTTGATTATAAAATAACACATATACTTATATGAGTAAATGAGAAAAAAATATAAGGAGATATAATTTTATGAAAAATTGTAAGATTGAAGTTTTAAAAACAACATTCCATGAGGATTTAGCCAAAGAATATGGATGTGAGAATATAGGAAAATGTCCTATGCATCAGGTAGGAGATGTATTTTACGGTCATTATGCAAAACCAGAGGGATTATGTGATGAAGCATGGAAAGCGATGTATCAATATGTGTTTGCTATATCTCATGGCAGTGGAAAGTTTTACTATAGAGATTGGATAGAAAAAGAAGGCATAGCAATATGCTC
>JAEWHU010000068.1 GCA_023387635.1 Bacillota bacterium | reverse complement strand
CTTTAAAACCGATTCGCATATATAGTCTCTCCGCCGATTCATTGTTCACACGAACAGATATCTGGATATGCTTAACCCAATCATATTTAAATGCTTCACTTATAGCTCGGTTTATTAATAGTGATCCTATTCCCATACCTCTAAGTTCAGAAGAAACATTTACAAAGCAAATCTCAGCAAATCCGTCCGATTGAAACATTTCAAAGTAAATGTATCCAATTACCTTATTATCTAATTCAGCTACAATTAATTGATTGTATGAGTTTAGTCTACTGATTACCTCATCTCCTGTAAAATAAGCGTTTGCAGGATGAATACAAATCAAGTCATTATAATCACTTGATTTATAATAACGAATATTTATATTTTGATTATTAGAATCCAATAAGGAAACTAAATTTCTATTATTAAGAATTAAAGTCTTTTCTGCATTATATAAATGGAAATTGTTTGCTTCATATATCTCTTTACAGTTTATATTTGCATTATAAAAGGCTACTTTCGCAGTTTTAACATATGATGGTATCTTTTCTTTAAGAGCAGATAATAGCTTTATAGCAATATCAACCCAATCTTTTTGTCTAGAAATATACGGCCCTAGCAATCTAAGAGTTGATTGTTCTTCTGATACATAAATTCCTAAAAATCCACAGACTTCTTCTTCATCCAATGCAACAAAACATCCTTCTTTAAAAGCTGGTGCTAGCGATGTTAATTGGGATCTTATCTCTTCTGGTGAATATCCTAGCCAGGCTACAAAACCATCATCAGTATTCTGTAATAAAGAAATAAAATTTACCGTTTCGTCCATTAACTCTTCACTTAAATTTCTAATAATTATTTGATTCATAATACTACTACCCCCCCCATTTACCTCATCCAATTACTGCTCATTTGAGTATTTAGATCATATACTATAATTTCTTCTATCAATTGGTTTAAATTCAATATTCATCCTGTATCCCCCAATAAAATTCTAATTGGAATATACTCTTTTTGTCATATATAAAATACCTGGAGCGTATCCAAGTTTTTGATTTAAAGCAATCATACTATTATTGTTATAATGGACTGTTGTTTTTATGGTCTTTATACCTTCAAGTCTACACCATTCCTCTAATAATTTTTTAAAATTTGTTGCTATCCCTTGTCCTCTGTAATCTTCCCCTGTGTACAAGGATAGAATCATAACACTCTCTTGATGCTTTTCCTGCTTATATGCCCATATAAATCCCTGTATATTATCTTCATCATCTTCTGCAATGACAAGAAATAAATCTTTATTCGGTGTATTTGTAATTCTTTTTACAGTTCCATTAATATCTATATCTGAAGCTTCATAATTATCTATCCATAGTTTCGGTATGAGATTATGCCATTTTGCAATTTGCATTAGGAGTAGATCTATTTTATCATCCTTATCTGTATCATATTTACAATCTTCTATTGTCTGATGTGGTCTCAAAACCTTGTGCCTAATACCATAGGTCATTTCTGTTTCAATTCTTTTAACCTCAAACATATTCTTTCCTCCCAATTTTTATTACAAATATAGCCCCTAATATATATTCAATATATAATTCTTAATAGAAATATATATTCCTCTACTAGATAAAAACTTTATTGAACCATATTGTTATTTATGATAATTTTTTACATTAATGGTATAATACATTTAACAGCAATTGTAAAATTGAAGATATTATCAATATCCATGTGAGCAATTACAATACCAATTGAAAATTTCAATACTTTTATTATTTATTAATAGTTAATTTATTCAAGTAAGAGGGGGCTGAATAGATGTCTGAAAAAACTAGTTGTAAAAAATATATATCAAGTAGTCGTGGAGTTAAGCTAAGTATATTTGCAGAAATAGGCATTCTATGTGCAATGTTATTATACTTCAATATTATTTCAGATTGGCAACTCCCTGGTATATGGTATTTTTTGCTCTTTTTAATTGCTATACCACTACTGTTTTTGTCTTCTAATGCAAGTCGTTTTCATAGTATAGAGATAGATGACAATTGTATCAAATTTGTACCTATATATAATAAAGAAGATCCAATAATTTATGAGTGGGAAAATATTAAAGTATGTTCATTAGGCAGATTGGGCCTCGAATACAGGGGAATACCATATATCGGTAAAGGAATACAAGTATCTTACTTATATGGGACAGGAGTAAATAGGAGCCTAACTTCATATAAATATCCTCTAGGACATATAGCTAATTATGATGATTTATTGAAGGATGTTCAAGATCGATGTGAAAAATATGATATTTCATTTGAAGAAATAGAGTAATATACTAAGAATTAGCAAATTTAATTAATTTATATTTCTCTATTTCTTCTAACATATAATCTGCATATTTAATCAATACTTCTGTGCTACATTCTATATACATTTTTATATCTTTCAACTATAAGATCTAATATTTTTATGGGTTTAATTTTACTTATCTTCGTTGATTCTCCATTCAGCTTTAGCTTCAAGCCTATAAATATCAAATAAATAACTACTTACAGAATTTAGTACTTCTTCAGTCACTCCAATTACTTTTGAAACATCTCCACTTTCTAATCCACCTTAATAAACAATTATTTAATCGTATATTTTTTTGATTTTACCTGATTAAAATTAATTTTATTAATAAGCACAATACAACAACAG
>JAEWHU010000059.1 GCA_023387635.1 Bacillota bacterium | reverse complement strand
GATTATGTTAGCAGTACAAAAGATACGATTATAATGGGTATAATCAAATACCTTGCTTCCGGTATATACTTGTTGGAAAACGGCTGGGTGGGAATGCAAGGAATTCCCAGCAACAATGATTTCGCACATTTGCCATGGTTTCATTTCGATCCAAAGAAAGCCACGGAAGCTGATATTGGAGTGACCAAGCGTCTTTCAGACTTTATACTCAAATATGCAGACGAAAGCAGTGATATCTACCACAAGGCAGTGGTTTTAAAAGACTAGTATAAGTTGAGTGGGCAAATTTTACTTAATGGCGTCCCGGATTATGACCCTGTATCTTTGGAAATGAAATCGTTTGACCCTGCAACATGGCCCTTTTGGTTGCCATTGCCTGTGTACTTTGTTGGTTCGCCAAATAGCAAGCATTATCCAGAACTTAAACATATCGTGGATATAAATCTGGATTCGATTATTAATACACTGCAAAATACAAATGAGATTCAATTAGCACCAGAGGAAGAATTAAATGCATTTGAACAAAACAACCCGCACCCAGATGGCAAACGATGGTGTGTCGCTGAGCAATCAATCGGAAATTATTATTGGGGTACTCATAATATTACATCCAATTTGGATATACTTAGGAAGTTTGATAGATTGGATTTTCATCTACCTATTCACACAAAATGAGCATAATACGAAGCTTACAAATCCAATTTTAGGAAATCTATACAAATTTAAGAAGTGTAGGAGATACACATTGATAAAAGGTGTACACAGATTATTGGAAAATGTTGTTTATTTATTTATATTAATATGGTATTATGATTTAATATTTACATGTAAATTAAAATTTTAAGGGGGTGATGTCTGTGGATTTAGATGAAAAATCTATCGTTAATAACCAAGAATATTTAATAAGAATATACAACCAAATGGATTCAACTAATTTGCTTGAATTTTTTAATATGTGCCTTCCGGAGTCAGGAAGAAATTTTGAACCTGATAGGGCACATGCAAGCTTACTTCATGTTGAAAAAAATTATGACTATTTTATTTGTTTAATAGAACAAGAAAGCGGGCAAATACTAGGAACGAGCGCTTTAAAAAGGATTGACGAAATAAAATGTGAATTAAAATGTGTGTATTTGTATAAAAAGTATCATGGTCTTGGGTTAGGCACGATGATGTGCAAAAAAATAATTAACATGGCAAAGAATATGGGTTACAAGGAGATGTATTTAGATACAATAAGTGAGACAAGCGGCAGAGCCATAAAAATGTATAAACGACTGGGGTTTGTAATGATTGAGAAATACCATGAAACAGCACGTTCAGATGTTTTTATGAGGTTGTTTCTGGGATGAAACCCTTTTCTTATCAGCATTTGTAGGATAGGATTATGGTTCGAATCCCATCTCGCGCTTAATAAAAAATAAGGAATCATGCAAAGCATGGTTCTTTATTTTTTGTAGAGCAGGTAAACAATAGATGTAGAACCTTCAAAAACGAGAATGTAAATGAAAGTTTTCATTCTCGTTATATAAACCATAATTGGAATTCATTGCCACAGAATAAAAAGAATGATATAATCGAACTTACCTAATGATTATCTACACAATGGAAATACAAGGAAAAAGGACGAAAAAAGAATGAAAAAAACATTAAGAAAAATTGTGACTTTTGTGGGTATTCTTATAGTAATTATAATTGTTGCTTTATTTGTTATGGCACTACATCATCATATCAAACGTTCATTAGAGTCATCTAAAATTAAAAATGTAGGAACACTAGTAAATGTTGATGGATATAAAATGAATGTTTATACAGAGGGCAAAAAGCATAATAAGAATGATGCAACTATTGTTTTATTATCAGGTTCAGGCATCGCATCGCCAATTTATGATTACAAGGTGCTTTATTCCAAATTATCTAGAGATTATAGAGTAGCTGTTATAGAAAAATTCGGATATGGTTACTCTGACGTAAGTGGTATATCAAGAGACGTTGCAACAATGGTTGCAGAAACCAGGAAAGCATTAGCAGAATCTGGAGAAAATGCACCATATGTACTTATGCCACACTCTATGTCTGCACTTGAAGCAATTTATTGGGCATATACTTATCCAAATGAGATTGCAGCAATTATTGGCCTTGATATGGCTGTTCCAGATTCATATGATAAAAATAATAGCAATATAGCAAGTATTACTTTAATGAAAGTTGGAGTTTTTTTTGGTTTCCATAGATTTGAGATATTTAATCCCATTAGTCACTTCGGACTTACTAATGAAGAATACGAACAAAACAAATTACTTAATTACCGAAACTCTTTGAATAAAGATGTATATAACGAATGTAAAATGGTACTTAACAATGCAGAAACAGTACGCCATATGGATATTTCAAATGTGCCAGTACTGATGTTTACAACTAATTTAAACGGTGAAGATGGCAGTGAAACATGGGTGAAAGCCCAAGATGATTTTGCAACCAAACTAGATTATTGTATCCAAATAAAATACGATTGTGGACATAATTTATATTATTATAACCCTGATGAAATGGCAGAAAAAATATTAAACTTTCTTAATTATTAAATTATGCGTATAATCCGTACCGACTAATTATTTCTATATGAACTTTGCAAATGTGTTTATTATGTAATATTGAGATTTAAAAATAAAAATTAAAAATTAAAATAAATAAAAATAAGGAATCATATAAACTGGTTCCTTATTTTTATATTTCATTCAGAAAATTTTACCTTCAGTTTTCAACCCCAATGTAATTTATTATATAAATACACCTCTAATCTTCTATAACCGCTTGAATACATTCATCTTTACTAAACTCTTCATCAGGAATCGGATTATCTACTACGATATGTGGAATTGTTTTTGTTTCCATGTTTATAGTGCCGTCAGAATTCATAACCATTTCTCTACTATAGCGAACTAAAAATCCTCCATATGGCATACTAATCATCGGAACCTCTTCAAATGTCATACCTCCACCTGTAGTCTCTCCAACTACTGTAGCAAAACCTGTGTCCTTTGCAAATGCCGCAAACTTTTCTGCGGATGCATAAACTTCTCTATCAACTAATAAGTACACATTTCCTTTAAAATTCACATCATTATTCGAAAAAATTTCTATTAAATTAGTTTTATAAAAATTAAAATCTGTTCTTATTTCATCTGGAAATCCATTCAAAATATTATCATCTAAATCTCTAATTGTATAAATATTAGATACTTGATAATCATCAAGAGTTGATTTGCTATTTTGTTTAAAGAAAGAATAGTACTTGGCACTGTGTACGTCATTTATTAAGAGCTCTACTATGTTCTGCCAGTATTCATCGAAACCACCAGCATTCCCCCTAATGTCTAATATAATCTTATCATACTTTTCAACATTCTTTAAAAAGTTTTTAATTTTAGGGTAGTCTTCTTCTATATGATTGTAAGCCATTGCTTTAATTTTTAAGTATGCTAATTCATTTTCAATTAATATTTTTGTTTCTAGAACAGGCCCATTATGGTATATAAGGTTGTTGTTTGGATCTAATTCTATATTACTGATATCTCCGTTAAAGTCGTATCTTGCCGTTGCTCTAAAGCCATATAGAGCCTTAGGTAAATCTGGATAATAATACATATAAAAACGTCTATATGTATCCCCTGTTAAGACATATGTGTTTTTATCATTTAAGTCTTGTAGTATATTGCTAATAGCTATAAGATACTCGGCATCACCATTTGCATTTTTTAGTATCCGTCTATAATCACGCTTGTTATCCAACCAGTTTTCATTGTTTATTCTTTCATTCACTTTGTAAAAAGGATAATTTTCTTTTAGAAATTCATATAAGTAATCGAAGTCCTTTAGCTTTTCTTTGGAAGTGAATCTTGCATCCAGAATTCCATAATATCCTGCATCTTCTGCTATAGTCTGGAATTTAGCACTACTGTTATATATCCTTTCACATGCTATCAATGCCATAATAATTAATATTACTATTATTACAATTCTCTTTATTACCTTTTTATGCCATAATATAAATTTGCTAATCATATGAAATGTCTCCCTTAATAAAACGAAATAATTTCCATAAAATCAATCATATAATATAAGTTATATAGAATCAACTAAAATAGCAAAAAAATATAAAACTATTTCTATAGAAAGTTCTTTACCACTTAGAGAGGAATATTGTAAGAGCTTTACCATTTACTGAATATCCTACTGTACGGTTTCCTAGGATAAACCATGAGGGCCTTTAGTAATTCTGCTGCTTGCTGATACTTTGTCACATCATCATTGTAACAAAAATAATCAACTATTATAATTCTTACATTTTGATATTAACGCTCTTATTCTTTTGTCTAATCCCAACATTTAATACTAACCCAACCGCCATCATCGAACTAATTAATGATGTTAGTCCATTACTTATAAATGGTAATGGGAGCCCTGTATTAGGCAAAATTTTTGTAGCAACACCAATATTTACAAAAATTTGAAACATTAGATAACCAGATACACCTATACATATTAATTTCCCCACATAATCCGTACTACGGGTGGATATTAATATACATCTAAATATCAATACTGCATAAAGCATTATAATAAAGAAGCTCCCTATAAATCCAAACTCTTCTCCAACAATTGCAAAAACAAAATCACTTTCCTTCGCATATATTCTACTATAGTTTCTATTTTCATTGTCATCTGTAGATAACATCTTGCCCTGAAGTCCTCCTGAACTAATTGCTGCAAGTGATTGAAGTTGCTGATAATCTCCAGCTAAACTTTCACTTTCATCGTTTGATTTAAATGATAATATCCTCCGTATCTGGTAGCCCTTTATTAAAGGAAGGTCCAGATTAAATACACCTACACTGATAACTATACTTGCTACTAAAGGTAATATAATTATAAGAGCTTTACCAATTACTTTATAACTAATCCCTGAGGAATATACTATTACACAGAATATAAACATGATAGCTAAACTAGAGCTAAGATGAGGCTCTAATAATATTAATACCATTGGTAATCCTACTGCTGCACCAAGAATGAATAGTACATATAATTTATTTAACTTGTTTCTAAATAAGTTACATAAAAAAGTTAAAAAGACTATTAATACAACCTTTGCCAATTCAGATGGCTGAATTTGTATTCCAAATATTACAACCCACCTTTTCACATTATTCCATTCTGCTCCGAAGATGAGGGTATAGGCTAAAGTCAAAATCATTATAATATATAAGAGAGAAGAGAATTTACATATTATATGATAATCAATTAGTACTATTCCAATAATTAGTGCGAAACCAATACATACACCAACTAGTTGCTTCATAATTATCGAATCCTGGTTATCACTTAACATAAATGCTTGCTGTACACAATATAACCCAATACATATTAATATGGTCATTGTTATAATAATTACATAATCAATCTTTTTAAAACACATTTTAATTATTTCTTTCATAACTTTTCTTCCCTTCTTTTCACATTCGTTTAAATTGAGATGTTCTATAATTAACATTAATTAAATACCTACAAAATTTTTGTATCTTATTCATCACTAAGTTTTCAATATAAATCATTCAAATATTATTTCATCTAGATATTATACCCATTATATTCTACAATTTGGTAATCTACAAGATTATTATTTTTAACACTCTGAAAATACCTATAAATTATGTGAACAATGACTTCTTCTTGTTACTTATATTGTAATTAGTTGGAATATCGAAAGAAGAATGATATAATTAATAACATAATTAAACAGAGTTTTAATGTAAGGAGTTATTATGAAAAAGATTTTTACATACTTTGGTATCATTTTATTGTTTTTAATAATACCTGCTGCCTTGTCATTTGTTCCAATTGGAAATAACATCATCCTTCTAAAATATAATAATGATTTAGAAAGGGTTATATTAAATGCCGATTACAAAGTTTTAGCACGTGATAGTAAATGTGGAAAATTAATAGGCAACGGAAATGGAATGCAATACTTTTCTGCATTACTAATACAATCAGAAGAAACTTTGAAATGGGAAAATAATGATTTTGAAGGTGTTTTCCTTATTGATATAACAGATGATTCATTCAGCGACTTGATAGGTGATTATAACTTAGACGAACATAACTCTGATTTTATGAAAAAACTAAAAGAAATTGAGAATCCAGATAATTATTATGTGATATATTCATTTTATTGTGCAGATTTAAACTCAATATGGAATAGTGATTTAAGAGCACATTAAGTATTCTTTTTTAAAGTTCAAATTGACTAACTATATTAGGAAAAGTATAATTGAATTAATTGTCTTATGCACACTCAGACCGAGACTTTTATACTAATAATACTTAAATCAATGGAATAAAAATCTGAATTCATGAAAGGAAAAGCATATGGTAATAAAAAGAAACAGATATGATATTATCGTAAATATAATTTGTATGGGATTGTTAGTTGGAATACTAATATATCTAGGTTTAAGTTGGAATAGTTTACCCGAAAAGATACCTGGACATTATAATGCAGCTGGTGTTATTGATAGATGGGGGAATAAAGGAGAGTTGTTAATTACTCCAATCGTAGCCTGGATTATGTACATAGGATTAACTGCCTTAGAAAAATATCCTCAAATATGGAATACTGGAGTACAGGTAACAGATCAAAATAAAGAACGAGTATACCGTATATTAAAAAATTTAATCGGAACAGAAAAACTTTTGATGGTAGCTGTGTTTATATTTATTACTATAAACTCTTCCTTATCAAAACCATTACCTATATGGTTTCTTCCAATATTTTTGCTATTAGTATTTGGTTCGATTATATTATTCATTATTAAGTTAGTAAAGGTAACTAATTTTTAGATTATTTAGATAATATTTGCTGTTAAAATGATAGAGACATTATGCAAAGGAGGTAAAATAATCACATTTTATTTACCTCCTTTTCTACTACCTTACATATTACTTATGCTTTCATATATTAGTTGGCAACAATTTTTCTACATCATATTGACTATTCAACGCTATCCAAATTCCAGAGAAATACATTATATTCCAAACACTAATTCCACCTAGACCATATTCATTAACTAAATCTAATATTGCGTTGGTATATCTAATATCTTTAAACCAAACAACATGTTCAGTTTCTTGAGTTTTATACCTAAAATAAGATATTTTATTAGCTTCATCAAAAGATATTTCACTTCCATATTCGACCGCTAATTCTACAGCTCTAGGGTTTGTTAATGATGAAACAAAAGATTCACCTTCAACGTAAGGAAGTTCCCAATCATATGCTATTCTAGTTAATCCCAAATATATTTTCTCTGCTGACACCACAGCCAGAACAGCATCTAAATATTCTTTTATATAAGAATAGGTAGTTTGATACTCATTGGGTATATAGCCAGTTGCCCATTGATATGACAATAATATTATTCCGTCAATAGACTGATTTACCTGTGAAATACCAGATTGCTCTCCGAACACCGTTGGTATTAGTACTTCCCAGCTTAAGTATCCTTCATCATGTAAACGATTCGTTGCATATTCAATAAAATTCATGTAGTTTGACAAGTCTTCCTCTAATACAAACTGAAATCCAAAGACAGCTCCATGATAACCTTTCGTCTCTAATCTAACTAGGATATTGTCTACCAATCTTTTTTGCATTTCGGGATCATTAAATAACTTATGAGATATTTCATAACTACCATGGCCAAATTCATCTAGTGTTGATACCAACATAAGCGGAACTACACCATATTCAATGGCCGTTTGTACAATATTATTAGGTTTAACATCTGTCAAATTTCCATTCGCATCAACTTTACATCCCATAACTGTAATATAGGTCAAATATGGCAATGTCTTTGTAAGAACCTGTGGATCTATAAAGCTAAAAGTCATTCCATTCACTCTAATTTTTTTATCTTTATTGTCATATCTTATAACAAGTTCTTCTCCAATCATTAATTGTTCACGGACAGCTAGAAACGGATTATTTCTCAACAACTCCATGACAGTAACTTCATGTGCTAATGCTATATCAGATAATGTATCTCCATTTTTAACTCTATAAGTTTCTGTTGGGGAAGTTATAGTAATTATCTCTCCTATACTTAATTCACTCTCTATAGACAGCTCATTTTCCTGTAATAACCTTTGAATTGGAATATTATACTGCTTGGCAATTGAACTTATTGTATCTTCTGTCCGCACTTCATGCAATATCAACATATATTGTTAACTCCGTTTGATCGATTAATGTATTATATGATTTTTCTATATCGATTATATGTTACTTTGATATATAAATGAAAATAATAATATAAAAATCAACTAAATCATAATAATGAGAAATTATTTTATCTTCTAACTTTAACAGAATATTATCTGAAGACTAAAGATTTATTTAATGAATCTAAGCTACAACCTACTTAAACACTTCTAACATTTGCATTATACAACTCTCTAAAATACAAATTACTATTCATTAGTTCACAAAAAGCTCCTTCTCCAGCTATAGTTCCATCTTTAAAGGCAATGATTCTTTTAAAGTCTCTAATAGAATTTGATCGATGAGCTATTACAATCACGGTTTTCTCCTTGAGAAGTTCTAACACTTGATTCATAACATATTCTTCCGTTAGATTATCCATAGCAGATGTTGCCTCATCTAATATAATGATGGATGTATCTTGAAACCATAATCTAGCAAGAGCAAGCCTTTGTCTCTCTCCACCCGATAACATAACACCCTTTTCACCAAGTTCAGTATTTAATCCCTGTTCTAATTTTAAATAAAGCTCATACAAACTAACTTTTTTCAATATTTTTATTATATCTTCATCTTCAATCACTTTATCAAATACAAGATTTTCTTTTAATGTACCATCAAATATTGGAGATTCCTGAGAGATATAACTGATATGATCATAATAACTATTTAATTTCAATTGTGATAAATTATAATTATCAATAATAATGTCACCTTCATTAGGTTTTAATAATCCAATTAATAATTTAACTAATGTGGATTTTCCAGAACCACTCTCACCAACAAAAGCAATTTTCTCACTCTTCCCAATCTTTAAATCAAATTTATGTAAAATTACTCTCTCATCATAATGAAATGAAACTTTTTTAAAGCATATATTTCCATATAATTTCTGTACTTCCATTCCTTTTTCTAATTGCTTATCATTATCCGTATTAAGAAAATCTACAAAACGCTTAAATGCAGATTTATCTAATTTATATTGAACAAATAAAACATTAAATATAGCTATCGGTGTATAAGCATTATCCACTAATGTAACTAATGCAATCATTGCTCCTATTGATATAGACTTTGTTGTCCCTCCATATAGAATGATTCCAATCTTTATAAATGTTACCAATAGTGCAAATACTGTAAAAAAAGATTCATGTATTAATGTCATTTTTACTTTTGAATTAACAATTTCTTTCTTTGAATCAATTGCTTTCTCTATTTCATAACGAAAGCGTTTATTGATTCTAAAAACTACCATTTCCATGAATCCACGTACAAGGTAATGATTCAACTTTTCTTCATTTGATAGTATACGTTCTTTTATTTTATATAAAGATTTTAATAACAGATTGGTAATAAGAATAACAACTACATATCCCACTAGTATTACATACATAATAGATTTGTTAATTTGATATATAAATACCATACTAAACAATATGGAGGGAATTAATTCTCTAAATAATTGAAAATAAAAATCTACCAGAATATTTTTTCCTGCTGCTGCACCATTCTCAATTCTCTGAACTAACTTACCTGTACCCATACTTTGATATAGTCTATAATCTATTTTACTAATCTTTTGTAATGCCTTTAATTTCAGTTCAAGAAATATACCATGTCTTAACTTACCGTCTGGATATACGTCTAAATAGTTCAATATACACATTACAATTAAGACTATTCCATATATTACAATAGTACTTATAGTAAGTGTCTCATCATTAAATCTGTCTATCAATTGCTGAAAATAAGTTACGCTAAAATTTTTAAGAAAAGCTAGAAAAACACCTAATGTTACATAACTACATACTAATATTTTATTTTTTTTAATTACCTCTTTTAAATAGTTCATAACCATACTCCTTTTTCGAATTAATATTTTTAATATTCGAAATCAGTACAGTTGTGACTGCTAGCAAGTTCATGATAATTTATTCATTAACCTCAGTACAATCTGCTAACAGATTACATCAACTGTACTGAGTAGTTACTTCGGATGGTTCTCATATGAGTTCACTTCCTTTCTATAATCATATATGAATATTACTATATATATTCACATTTGTCTAACTTAAAAATTAGTATTCTACCCAAAATTTTCTGGTAAAATTATGTAATCTGGTGTAGTATTAACTATAGAAAATAAGAAAATTATTTGTCATTGGAGGAAATTTATGAGTGATGTATATTTCCCGGTACGATATTCACAATTGGATCCGGATGTATTAAGGGACGAATTAGTAAAAAGATATGAGTTAGAAGAGCCGGTAAGTTGCAAAGTTTTTACCAGTGGATTGAATGATATATACATAGTACAAACAGAAAAAGAAAATTATTATCTTAGAGTTTCCTTGGCAGGTATACATAAGAGACAGGATTACGAAGAAGAAATATTTGTAATAAACTCTTTGTTTCAAAATGGTATCCGTGTTGCCACGCCAGTTCCTTGTAGGGACGCAAGCTTTCTTTGGGAAATTATAGCCCCAGAAGGTAAGCGATTCGCAATTCTATTTACTGAGGCAAAAAAAGCTCCCTCAGATGATAATATAAAGAAATCTTATAATCTTGGTCGGATGCTCGCACAGATTCATACAATTGCTGATGAAAATAATTTTAAGGTTAGCCGTGCACCCATAGATTTGATACATTTAGCAAAAAAACCATTGGAAATGATATATCCACATCTAGCTCACCGTCTGCCAGATTTTGAATATTTAAGCAATGCTACAAATGAACTTTGTAAGTATGTAGAAGAAAATTTAAGTACTGAAAAACCGTATTATGGATACTGCCACGGTGATATCCATACTGAAAACGTGCTCTTTGAAGGTGATGAACCTAATGTGTTTGACTTTGACTGCATGGGGTATGGTTGGCGCGCATACGATATCTGTGTCTATGCTTGGGACAATACACTTAATGATGAGAATTATACGGATAAAGAACCTTGGCTTTCCTTTTTAGATGGTTACAATGCGATACGTAAACTATCTGATATTGAGCTGTTATCTATACCTGTTTTTGCTGCTCTACGTGAAATATGGTTAATGGGGCTACATGCCAAAGTGATAAAAAGAAATGCGGGTTGTAGTTGGTATAATGACAGCTATTTTGATCGTGGAATCAGTATCTTTAAACTATGGTATGAAAAAGTAAAATAAGATTAGGGAGGTTTATGTAATGAAAAAGAAAGTGATAATTACATTATTTGCTTTATTTATTATGATAGCATTTGGTGCATGTGAGAAAGAAACTAAAGTAAAGGGAATCATTGATTCTATAAATAAAGTCGAAGAACCTATCTCAAATGATAGTGATAAGGTAGGTACTAAAGAGCAAACGGATGGTAAAGAACCAACGGATGCTAATAAGCCTACAGATGCCATAGAACCAACAGATGTTCCTACAAATACATTAGTAACTAACACCCCATCAGGTAACAAGGAGGTAGATATTGATATAATTAGCCCTATTCTTATGGCTACTCCTCCATTTAGTTATTACATATCCGATAAAGCAGCAGATTCAAAAAGTAAATCTATAAAGTTAAGTATGATATCATCTGAGGCTAATGCAATAATTGATGATGAGAATTGGTTTATAGATAACAATCTTTCAATTAATACTTATTCGGTACCTAATTCATTTCGTAATATTGGTGGGAATTTGCCACATGAAATAGACACAATTTGGAATGACTTAATAATTACAGCTGCATTTTATGACGACTCCTACATTTATTGCACCTATGGAAATAACTTCGCAGAAGGTTATATTCTTAATATATATGATTCAGAGACTCTCGAAATACTATATAACATAGATTTCTCCAGTTATAAGTATTCACCAGACTATATTATAGAGGATTATGACTATATACAACAGAGAATCAATTGGGCAGAAATTAAAGATAATATTCTATATATCTCTAATAGTCATAATACCTATGCAAAAAGCTCTAACGATATGAATGCATATGTAACCGCTATCGATTTAACTGATATGAGTATATTATGGAGAACAGATGCATTAGTTAGTAATTCATATAATTTTATTATTATTGATGATGTAATTATATGTGGATACGGATTTACAGATGAACCTGATCACTTATATCAAGTAGATATTTATACTGGAGAAGTCTTAGATAAAATTCCGTTGAAGACTGCTGCGTCATATATAATAAAAAAAGAGCAGTTTCTATTTGTACGCACATATAATACGAATTATGTATTTGATATTACTAAGTAGTCCAATGATGTTTCTAAAATACACCTTTGCATAGCAAATACTGTTAGTCTTTAATATTATGAAATAAACAATCTAATAGATATCGCCAACCACTTCATAATAAAGTGATTGGCGATATACGTTTCCTCTGGACCTTAACCTATCAGCCCAATGACTATTTTAAATATTTATTTATATTTTCCGCATTTATAACATACCAATTAATTTTTGTTTGATTACCAGAACATGTTTCACTTTTAGAAGATATAACTTTTCCATTTTTGATTTTATAATACTCTACCCATTTACTAGGAGTGCCATCAGCACTAAGACTTCCAAAACCCTCCACTTCATTTCTCAGACATTTTGATTTTTTGTAATAAGACATTTCTCCATAACCAGTAGCTATTCCACTATTTAATTTCCCATTATGAAATGTGTAGATATATATACGACTATTTACATAAGCAGCAGATGAAGTATCGCACAATAATAACTCTTTAGTACCGTTTTGGTCGATATCTAGTAATGCGAATGTCTTATATTTATGTATATTATCATTCAATATATTTCTATATAATTCTGTACTTGTTATATTTTTAACTGTAATCTTACAGGTATATTTTTTACCATTATTAACAGCTGTAATAATGCAACTTCCTTTTTTATGAGCGGTAACCTTACCAGCAGAATTAACTGTAGCCACTTTTTTATCGCTAGATACCCACTTTGTGGTGCCTGATGCATTCTTTAGCGTTAATGTACTCGATTTTCCAACATAGATTGTTTTCTTAGATGCACTTAGCTTGATCGCAGGACTTTCTTTGATGCCTGTTCCACCTTCTACTGTTATTACATCTGTATATTTACTATTTGAAGAACCTTTATAAGCTTTAACTCTCATTTGAAATACGCCATCAATTATCCATCCCTGCGCAGTTGTGTCTTTCGTTTTGCTAGATAAGTTCCACTCTTCCCAAGTATCTTCACCTGGAACATTAGAACGATAATAAACCTTATAACCATCTGCGCCAGTAACTTTATCCCAGGTTATTGTTAATACTGTTTGGCCTTCATTAGAATATTCTACAGAACCTTTAAAGTTTTTTGGTGTTTCTAACTCTTTTTCTGCAGCTGTTACTATTTTTCCCATAAACCAAAATTAATCACTAATAAAATAAAGAATAATATTTTAATACTTAATGCCTTTTTTTTCATCCTTATCTCCTTTTTAAAGCCCATGGCATAATTAAGTCAATGCTTTATTCATTTTTTATTAAAATATTTACATATCATTGTTATAGCTATTTTCACATTTATTATAGCACTTTAATTATAATATCTTCTAACTTACGTTTTGGAACATGATGTACCTCATTATCATCTCTCCAATATTTAATATCCATACCTTTTTCTATTTCATCAATTACTACTTCTTCTTTTTGATATCCAAGAGCTATTACAAGAGATATTTCATAATCTTCTGATATATCTAATACCTTTCTTAATTCACTTCTTTTAAGATTACCAATGAAACAACCACCAATCCCCATTTCTCTAGCACCTAAAAATATGGTTTGAGCAGCGATTCCTTCATCAAAAGTCATAGCCTTTGTAATATTGTTATCTCTTAATATAACTATGTAACCTGTTGGTCTTTCTGATGGTATTGGCCCATCCCATTCTGTGTAATATCCAGCCCATCCAAGTGTCTTATAAACTTCTTCATTCATTGTATCACTACAAACAATAATATATTTTAGTGGTTGTTTATTTGCTCCACTGGGGGTTAATCTAGCTAAGTCAACTAACCTGGTTAGTTGTCCTTCTTCTATCTTTCTATCACCATAAAATCTACGAACAGATCTACTATTTTGTATTAAATCCTTTAACATATGATCTCCTTTGTTCTATACTAATGTCATAACGGATATTCATGTCCGCCATACCACTAACTCATAACCTTATAAATACTATGCGGGTATAAGGTTAAACAATTCTTTTAACCATTCCACTGATAATTCATGCCATGGATACTCTCTTTTAAACAATGGAATGGACCAAAGGGTTTCATTGGTTACAAGTGATAATCCATGTCCCCCACTTGGAAATATATGTAGTTCAAAAGGTATATTTTCTTTTCTAAGTGCATTTACATAGAATAATGTGTTTTCAACCGGAACAGCTGCATCTTCATATGTGTGCCATAAAAATGCTGGTGGTGTTCCTTTATGTACTCTCGTTTCTAAAGATAATTTACTCCATAATTCATCTCTTTCATCTGGTCCAATTAAGTTGTTAAATGAGCCTTTATGCGCAAATTCTCCTGATGTAATTACTGGATAAGCTAATATTGTGCCATTTGGCTTATGTTTTTCTTGTTCTATTTCTTCTTTTGTAAAAATAGTTTCGTCATTCCAAAGAGTACTTATGGAAGCTGCAAGATGTCCACCTGCTGAAAATCCACAAACAGCGATTTTGTCTGGATCTAGATGCCATTCGACTGCATTTTCACGAACTATTTCAATTGCTTTTGCAATATTATTTATAGGTTCTGGGTGTTTATGTGGTGCAACCGCATAGTTAACAACAAAACTATGAAAACCTGCTGCATTATAAGATAGGGCAACTCTTTCAGCCTCTCTATAGGAAACGAATTGATATGCACCACCTGGACATATAACTACAGATGGCCTTATAAAATCTACCTCTGATGTATCAAGAATATAGGTCTTCATCGTTGGCATAAACCCAAACTCTGTTTCATAGTCACGCAATGGAATTATTTTATGAAGCATATAAATATTCTCCTTTCATACTGAATTATTTAGTTTTATGTTAATAATATTACATCTTGAATAATTTGCTACTTATGTTTATTCACAGAAAGCACTCAATTTTGTCATATAAAATGGTTTTTACAAATTCTATAAAAATTATACCCTATAACATTTTAATAATCAACTGCTATGATAATGTCCAATTTCCTTCATAGACAAAGTCCATATGCAATGGTGCCATATTATTACCACCAAACATCTGATTCATTCCAATGAATTTTCTAAAAACTCTGTAATCTTCTCCCAATACTCCTTATCCTGCTCTACATTTACAAAATCACAGTCTTTCACAATAAAATGTTCCCAGGAATCTCGGTACCATGTACTTACAGTATTATTAGCATCATATAATCTTTTCGTATTAATTGTAGGAACTTCTTTGTCTCCTGTACATGAAATTAACAAAACAGGTCTGCCATTTGTATTTCTAATTTGTTTGATTGGACTAATTTCATCCACAGCATGACTACCAAATACCATCTTTAAAGCTTGCCTTACAAGTACCTTTTCCATCTTCCTAATGACTTTTGGTACGCCATATTGTTCTGCAATATCCATAGTCACATCCTCAAATGTAGAATAAGCAGACATGCCAATTAGAGCATCTATATCATCTATTTGACCAAATGCATTAATTGCGACTGCTCCTCCCATGGATACTCCATGCAGTACGATGGGTACTTCATTATATTTTTCTTCACTTTTAATATATTTAACCACTGCTTCCACATCATATGTTTCTTCATAGCCTAGAGCAATTTGATCCCCTTCACTTTGTCCATGACCACGAACCTCTAGTAAAATAGACGCATATCCATTCTCCTTCATATATTTTGCATGACCATAAAAATATGTAACAGATGGTTGCACAATTCCACTCAAATAAATAATAATAGCTTTTGGTTTCGTGACATAGATTTCAGAACACCAAATATTAAGGCCGTCTTTTGTTTCCAAATACATTTGTTTTTCATCAAGACCATAATCGGAAGCTTCGTAAATACCCTGCATTGGATAATTTTCTGTTACATATCCACTGTAGTTTACATGCCTATTCAAATAAATAGGAATTGCAATAAAAGGAGCAATAATTAAAAAAGTCATGCTAACTAAAAGAGTTATAACTATAACTTTAAGCATTCTTTTAATAATAACAACTTTCGCAGGAGCTTCTTTTCTTATATAAAGTTCTGGAAATTCTTTTTTTAATTTCCTCTTGAAAATATAATAAGTTACAAAAGTTCCAATAAGAAAAGGAACGTAAAAAATACCACGAAAGAATGCAATATATGCAGGTGCACTAGAAACCATACTTTTTGATATATTTATATACTCAAAACATATGTGAATTATCATAACCACAAATAATATGATAAACAGTACCAGTGCAGATGTAGAAATGGCTTTTAATTTTTTATTTCTATGAGGCATATTCTTAAACATAATAATTTTATCTCCTTTAAATCTTCACATTCTTATAATATAACTCAATACAGATATCCCTTATAACATTAGTCCCTTGTAATATTATATTTTTAATAATAATATATATTGTAAAATAAATCCAGTAAAAAAAATAGTGATTATATAGGTAAGTACTCTCATTGACAAATGTATGAAAATTAGGTACTGTATTTATTAATTTCACTTACAAATGGAGGAATTTCGAATTATGAATTATAATTTAAGAGAGATAAGTTGGCTCGATAAGGAGTTTATTTATGAAGTAAAAAAAGAATCGAATTATATGTATATAGAACAGTTATGGGGATGGGATGAAGATTATCAAATACAAGATTTTAATACTGACTTTAAATTGAGTGAATTTAAAATTATAGTATCAGACAATAAGGATATTGGATTTATACAATTAGAAGAATCTAACTCTAATGTTAATATAACAGAGATACATATAATTCCTGAATATCGTGGACAAGGGGTTGGAAGTCAAATTATTAATGGCATCTTAAGGGATGAGAAAAATCAGAACAAAACAATCTCAATTGGTTGCTTTCTCTTGAATCAAAGAGCTAAAAACCTTTATGAAAGACTTGGCTTTAAAATTGTAAATGAAACAGAAACTCATTATGTAATGGAATATGATCGGTAACTTTAATTTTATTATATCACATTTTTTAAACAATACAGCTTTATAACATAATCAATATTTGAAAATTAATAAAAATATAGCAGAGCTATTATGCTCTGCTATATTGTACTTTTTATTCTTCTTAATACTTAAATAGTCTAATTCTTCTTATTTTTTACTCCACACATTTTTATATAGATTAGTAA